>CAYVOJ010000016.1:0-11468 GCA_964453485.1 uncultured Candidatus Saccharibacteria bacterium | reverse complement strand
GTCTTCTTTGGAAGCACGTTTACCTTCTTCCCTTCAATCACACCTTTTGAGATGAGGAGGTTCTTAACAGTAGGAGTAATCTGAGCACCCATAGCCACCCAGTGCTTCACACGATCTGCCTTTGCTTCAAAGATACCAGCCTTCACATTGTATGTTCCAACAATCTCAGTAAATTGAGATGTCTTAGGCTTCAAAATACTCTCAGTAACAATGAGGCGGAAATGTGGGTCGTTCTTGCGTCCTGTACGCTGTAGTCTGATTTTTAACATGTTCCCTATTCTACCATAAACGTATAAAAAAGGAAAGCCGCACCGGTGGCGCGGACTTTCAAACCATCCCAATGAATCACTCTCTCCTGGGGCCGCCATAATGGTGCGGTGCAATGACAACCCTCACAATACAGGAGCTGCTTTGTTCACAGCGATGCGACTGAAGTGAGAGCAGTGCTTTGGTATTTGGACAATCACAAAGAGAAGGTGAGCCATCTTCATAACGATAGACTGGGCAAGTAACCTGCCCAGGACGCAAAGCACCGTTTTGGGGAGGCTTTTCTCCCCATGGGTGATCTGCTGTCTCATTTTGAAATAACTCTAGAGCAGCATCAAACTTTTCCTGTGAAATACCGTCACCAACGGATCCCTGGGGTACAAATAGGGGTACGAATACCGAGGCGTTCATATGACGTTCCTCCTTTCAAAGACTCATACTATCATAATTTTCATAAATAATCACTTTTCGTTTTTATATGAAAAACACCGCGATACAACTGTATCGCGGTGTTTGATGCTCGTGGCACTGGCTAGGCAGCGAGCATCATCACCCAAGCAAGCACGCAGCCCGCAAACCCAAGGACCGCAAGCAGTCCCAGAGCCTTTTGGCTTATGAAGCGCTTTTGCTTGAGGACAAAAGGTGCAGCACTCATGACACAGACCAGGGTTGAAATGGCAAACAGAACATGCACGTTTGCCTTTTCCATCGCCTGATACATATCTTCCGATGTGCACAGAGCGCCGTCTGTGCCACACAGAACATCCCCAGGTTTGAGCCACCCGAAGAATTCTCCAGCTGGGTCACCAGGCCTGGTGACCGCCGCTAGGACAATCATCAGCAAGAAGAGTTGAACACTTTTCGGTACACGCAATTTCCACCATGACATGGCAAAACTCCTTTTCAAAGTCACGGAATGAATATCGTAAGGCCGTACAGCCTCACTGCCCAAGCGAAGAAAAACACCGCAAAGGTGATGCTCATCGACGAAAAAACCCCGAGAGTCACACCCTCAAGCTCAATGCGGCGCGGTAAAAACATCATGACAAAGTAGAACAGTGTCGTGACGAGTGCCGCTCCAGCACACCACACAGAAGCCCACATCGAAAACCACAGGGCGCTGTAGAGCGGAATTGGGATATGCAATTCCGCTGCTGCGTAGTAAGTGCCAGCACTCAAGGCTACTGCAATAAACAGAAGTAATGGCAACCACTGCCCCGTTTCCACAAAAGCCCTTTTGAAGCCTTCGACAAGGATGATTCCACCGACAATAAAAATTACAATCGCCGCCACGATTGCACCCAGACTGTAGATTTGCATGTTTATCACACTCCTCTTTTCAAATCATGGCAAAATCGCCACAGAATACTCTCATGTATATTATAACACGAAACATGCTGCTCTGTCAATACATACCAGGACTATGCCACGAGAGAGTAATCGATTACTCGCAGATCTAGATTTGCTGCTTTTACTTGTATTTTTACTGGTGTACCTATTTTCCACTCCATACCAGTACGTTCACCAAAGACCCTTCCACCTTTTTGATCGAAGTTATAGAAATCATCCCCCAAGTCACGTAGTCGTATCATACCTTCACATTTACTTGTTTTTTCTTCAACATAAATACCCCACTCAGAAACTCCAGAAACCATACCGTCAAAAGTTTGTCCTATACGATATGACATGTACTCAACTTGCTTATACTTAATACTTCCACGCTCTGCATCTGATGCTTCTTTTTCACGACGACTAGCCTGCATACACAGTTTTTCATAGAGCCCACGTTCTTCGAGCTTTGGATAGTCACCCTCAAGAACACGCATCAAGAGACGATGAGTAAGGACGTCTGGGTATCGACGAATAGGGCTGGTAAAGTGAGAGTAGTACTCAAAAGCTAGACCATAGTGTCCAACATTCTTTGTACTATAAATCGCCTTTGCCATTGCGCGCGTGATGTGTACTTGAAGCAACTGCTTTTCTGGCCTGTCCCCCATCTTTATCAAGAGATCATTTAAATCTTTCGAAGGAATAAGTCCGTCCATAAATCGAACCGTATATCCAAGCCCACGAATATAGAGATCAAGATCATGCATGCGATCAGCATCTGGTTTATCATGAATACGATAAATACAGATAGCATTCCCTTCACCGTTTACTTCTTCTTGTTTTTTCGTAATAAATTTACTCACGTACTTATTTGCTAAGAGCATGTACTCTTCAATAAGTTTATGAGTATCCCCTCGCTGCTTCACATACACATCTACCGGTACCCCTTTTTCATCAAGCTTAAATTTAACTTCGTCAGTTTCTAGTGAGAGTGCGCCATGTTCGAAGCGTGCTTTGTTAAGCTTCTTAGCAATGCTGTTAAGTATATGCAGCTCTTCGTAAAAATCACCCTGTTTTGTGTCTAGTGTTTTCTGAGCATCCTCGTAGGTATAGCGGCGATGAGAATTGATAACAGAACGTCCATACCACTCACCATGAACAGTTCCTTCATCGTCTAACTCAAGCACGCAGGACATTACGAGACGATCTTCGCCTTGCACAAGTGAACAGAGGTCGTTTGAAAGCACCTCCGGAAGCATAGGAATACAACGATCCACCAGATAAACAGAAGTCTCTCTAGCAATCGCTTCTCCATCAAGAGCCATACCAGGGCGAACATAGTATGAGACATCTGCGATGTGCACACCGATTTCATAGTGACCATTTGGAAGCTTTTGAAATGATATAGCGTCGTCGAAGTCTTTTGCATCCGCTGGATCTATGGTAAACGTTGGAATTTGGCGGAAGTCGCGACGATTCGCCTTGTCTTCTTCGGTTATACCTTTTGTATTAATTGCATCCGCTTCTTCGTTTACCTCTTGTGCATGTTCATCTGAAAAACCTCGTTCAAGGGCATACGCAAGCATTTCTGCATCATTGTCTCCCGGGTGTCCAAGCACTGTTGTAACTTCTCCCACCGGAGACTTTTTTGGGTCAGTCCAGTTAGTTATACCTACGATCACTTTCATTCCTGGTTCTGCATCTTTACGAGCATTATTTGGAATGACAATGTCTGTATACATACGCTTGTCATCTGGCACGAGGAAAAACATTCCATTTTCTTCTTCTATGACGCCAGCATACCCTTTCCGTCCTCGATCAATAATTTGGATCACCTTACCATAAAGCTCATCCTCACCTTTAGCATTTTGCTTCTTTCCCAAAAGCTCAACCTCCACGATATCTTGATGTAAAGCAGTGTTAAGATGAGAATGATCAATAAAAATAGACCCTTCTTTTTCTAGGTCTGCTACACGGACAAAGCCGTCTTTCTTTGAAGTAATACTGATACTTCCTGTATAAAGTCGTTGCATATCAAACTACTATATCATATTTCTGGCGTTTAGCTGTTAGCGTTTAGGATATAGTGGAGTACGGCTGAAAATCTCTCTTTCTAGATGTCGACGTTAGAAAGCACCTCGTGAACAGTATCATTGAAGGTAGTTTTATTGTGCAAGCACTTCTGCTTGTTTGAAATCTATCGAAAGTAATTTACTTGCCCCATCCGCTCCAATCGTCACACCATAGAGCATGTCGCAGTGATTCATTGTCTCACGATTATGTGTAATGACGAGCAACTTACTCTTCTCTGCGAGCCGTGCCAACATAGAACCGTACTTACGAGCATTATGCTCATCAAGCGGCGCATCTGTTTCATCAAGTACCATAAATGGTGGCGGTGTTACCTGACTCATCGCAAACAAAAGCGCAATTGAAACAAGCGCCCGTTCCCCACCAGAAAACATAGCAAGTTCTTGCACTTTCTTACTTGGTAACTTCACTTCAATATCTACTCCTCGTTCTTTTGTCTCATTTCCATCTTCATCTACTTTTACAATATCCGTAAGCAATAGCTTTGCCTTTCCTCCATCAAATATTTCTGCAAAAAATGTAGTGAAATTTTTCGAAACCTCTTCCACACCACCGGTAAACTTTTCTTGCAACGTCGTCGTGAGTTCTTTAATGAGGGACTGAAGTTTTGTTTCGCTTTCTTTAATATCCGCAATCTCTTTTGTGAGGTATTCTTCTCGCTCTTTCGTAGTTTTATATTCTGCGATGACTTCAGCTGCATTTGGGATACCGGCCTCTTCGATACGGAGCTTGGATCGCTCAATTGCACGTAGCAAGTCATGCATTGGCATGGTTATATGTGCCTCCGAGTGAGTATTTTGTGCAAAGTCAAGGATTTCTTTACCGACTATAACGACACCTTCTTGTTGTAAACTTTCCATACGTTCTTTACGCAAAGAAACTTCTCGCTCCTCTTGTGTGCGGAGCGCTATAGTACTTTCAAGTTCTCGTAACTTACTTTCTAAAATAAGTTTTTTCTTTTCTTCTTCGTGAGCAGAAATAATTGCAGCTTCAGCCTCTGTTTCGATGCTATCTATAGACTCTTGAAGCTTTCCAGTTTCTTCATGCAGAGCTATTTCTTGTGCCTCGTGCGTTTCTATTTCTCCTCTAAGACGTACAATTTCTTCTTCCAGCTGTTTTGTGCGATCCTTACCACTCTCGTTTTCAAATGTACCAAAAAAAGTGTCTACTTTTCCTTCTATTCGTTCAGCTGCCTTTTGTGCATCGATAATATGAGGTATAGATAATGCACTACGCACTTCGGAAATACTTTCTTTAATATCTTTATATGCTGTATGTAGTACGTCTTCTTGTACTGCAATTTCTTTTGAAATAGCTTCTTTTGCAAGCTCTTTTTCGGTATATGCTTTTTCTGCTTCTAGACGACCGATAGATTTAACAAGTTGATCACGACGAGAAAGTAGTGTTTGTAGTTCTGCTTGTAGTGTCTGTTTTTGTAAAACCCCTTGTGGTACAGAAATATCTTTATGAGCAAGCGCTTCAAGCTCTTTTTTGATAGACGTAGCGATAAGAGTGAGCGCCTGAGCGCTTCCTGCTGCACGTATTCTCTCGTCTGCTATTTGTAACTCTTTTTGTTCACGATAGAGATATGCAGTGAGAAGAAGATGTAACTGCTTACGTTCACGCTCTTTTGATTCTAATTTTTCTACCTGACGTTTGAGATGCTGTACATGTGGAGCGACCTCTTTTCGAAGAAGTTCAACCTCATGTAAATGTGCTGTTACTTTTTCAAGTTTGCGATTACTTTCAGAGAGGCGCATATGATACACGCGAAGACCAAGAGCGTCCTCGAGAGCTTCCTTTCGCTCTTTCGGATTTGCTAACAAAATTTTATCTGCCTCACCCTGATTGATGATGGTGTGTGCACTACCCCCAATACCGGCAAACGACAAAAGCTCTTGTACGTCTTTTAGTCTCACTTTTGCGTCGTTAAGGGTGTAGTCACTTGTGCCGTCAGCATAAAGCGTACGAGATAAAACAAGTTCATCATAGACCAAATATGGCGCAACATCAGCATTCACATGTGCTGTATCTATATTTGTTCTATCGCGATTATCAATCACCATAGTTACCGATGCACGAGAAAGTGGCGGGAGTCGTTCAGATCCTTTAAAAATAAGATCTGGCCCTACTTTTCCACGCATACTTTTCATCGACTGTTCACCGAGAGCAAAACGTATTGCTTCTGCAACGTTTGATTTTCCGGAACCATTTGGGCCAACAACTCCCGTTACTTGTCGAGTAACGTCGATGGTGGTTTTTTTAGCAAAGGATTTAAACCCTTGAATTGTAATGTAGGAAAGACGCATGGAATAGCTGTTGGCCTTTAGCTCTTAGCCTTTAGCAATACATGACTAGAGGCAATGTCTAAGATACATAAAGTGTAACATGTCGAACGTCTCAGTCGTGAAAATGTCCGAGGATAACAATCTGAGAACTGAAATGATTATGAATATAACCTGTAAATAAAAGACATGTTACAATTACCCCTATGACATCTATCCACGCGCTAATACTAGGAATCATTGAAGGTCTTACTGAGTTTCTGCCAATCTCTTCAACGGGACACATGATTCTCGTCTCACATTTCTTACATATCCCAAAGTCAGTAACACTCTCTACGTTTGAAGTTGTTTCTCAAGTAGGGGCAATCTTAGCTGTTGTACTGTTGTATATTCAAACCCTACTTCGTCTGGAAACTATTAAAAAACTAATCGTCGCTTTTATCCCAACGGGAATCGTAGGATTACTCCTCTTTCCACATATTAAACAGTGGCTGCAAAACCCACTCCTTGTGGCAGTAACAATGACACTCGGTGGTATCTGTATCCTTTTTGTAGAAACCTGGTATGAAAAGAAAGAAAATGCTGACGAGATACTAAAAACTCCTGAAATATCTTACAAGCAAGCGCTCATGCTAGGTGTTTATCAAGCTGTCGCTGTTATTCCGGGAGTATCACGCTCAGGCGCAATGATAATCGGAGGCCTGACCATGAAGCTTCCTCGGAAAGTATTGACTGAATTTACCTTTCTCCTTGCGGTGCCGACTATGGTTATTGCTACGTGTTACACACTTTATAAAAAGCACTCTGAGCTTTCCTTTTCAGATGTAACGCCGATTCTTTTGGGAACTGCGGTGTCGTTCCTTATTGCGCTTATTGTTGTTCGCTACTTCCTTGAATATATCCGATCACATTCATTTAAAGTGTTCGGCTGGTACAGAATTATTCTTGGAATTATTCTTCTCGTTATTCTTGTGTAGGCCGGCTTGACATAAATATCTCTTATGTGAGAGAGTGTTGCGTGAATGTATCGCGAGCCACTCCTCGTGCAAATTGAATTTTATATCCAAGGATGGTTGGATATTTGAGGAACACCATGTGTAAACTGTACCTTGTTTATTCTGGAAAAGATATTTCCGGATGGAGAGTCCGGCCACCCACAATCCAAGGCGTCACGAGAACAGTCCCCAAGATGGATGAATTTTTGAAGTTTGAACCGTTAAACCAACTCGTTCAGGCTAGCTTCCCTGGAATTAATACCAGTAGCAACCCTGAAGTTAACCCACCTCTTACCAGTCGCAGCACTGTTAACGGGTCAATAACCTATGACAATGTGGGTGATGACCTTGATGGCTGCGTTCGCGTCGATACAGCAGCCGGCGAGAGTTTCATTCTGGTACCCTTGGGCGCATGACAACTCACCAAGCTCTGAAAAACGGTCTTTCGACCGTTTTTTATTTAAAATTACACACTTCTTAGATCTCAGCTCTAACCTATTTAAAACTACCTCTTGTATTTCCTTGCTATTCTCACACGATTCAACTCTTTCTCAATAAGACCTTCAAAAGCTCCGAAATCAACATCATCCTCTTTCTCTTCTTTCATAGCTTTCGCACGTGCAAGCGCTTCCTCTGCGCGCGCATGATCGAGATTTTCAACAGCTTCAGTTTGCTCTAAAAGTACCACCACTTCGGTAAGCCCTTTTCTATTTGGGCGAACATTTACAAGGCCTTTAAAAACAGCATAGTTAATACCTGTCCCTCCTTTTCGTACAGTCATTTCTCCTGACTTTATCGTAGAGACAAGTGGAATATGTTTATTAAGCACCGTAATCACCCCACTGGTTGTAGGTATACTAACGCTGTCAATTACTTCATCGACAACTACTTTATCAGGGGTGACTACTTTTAGTTTTAACATGGACAGTTGGTGGTTATTGGTCATTAGTAATTGATGAATACATTTCTGACTCAACTAATTACTAATTACTGAGCTGAGGCGTGTTTAGCTAACACATCATCAATACTTCCTTGCATGTAGAATGCAGATTCTGGAATATGATCATGCTTACCTTCGAGGATTTCTTTGAATGAGCGCACCGTATCTTCACGTTTTACATAAATACCCTTTGCTCCTGTGAACTGTTCAGCAACGAAGAATGGCTGTGAGAGGAACTTCTGGATACGACGAGCGCGCGCCACAGTCTTCTTATCTTCGTCTGAAAGTTCATCCATACCCAAGATGGCGATAATATCCTGAAGATCCTTGTAACGCTGTAGAACCTTCTGCACACCACGCACAACATCATAATGTTCCTGTCCAACTATTTCTGGCTGGAGAATAGTAGATGATGAGTCGAGAGGATCCACCGCTGGATAAATACCAAGCTCAGAAAGTGGACGTGAGAGTGATACTGTTGAGTCTAGGTGAGAGAATGTTGTTGCTGGTGCTGGGTCGGTAAGGTCATCCGCTGGTACATATACCGCCTGGATCGATGTAATAGAACCGTTCTTCGTTGAAGTAACACGCTCTTGTAGTTGCCCCATTTCAGATGCAAGTGTTGGCTGGTATCCCACAGCAGATGGCATGCGACCAAGGAGCGCCGAAAGCTCAGAACCCGCCTGAGTAAATCGGAAAATGTTATCCACGAATAGAAGCAAGTCTTTCTTTTCCTCGTCACGGAAATACTCAGCCATTGAAAGTGCAGAAAGTGCAACACGAGCGCGAGCTCCTGGTGGTTCATTCATCTGACCGAACACAAGCACCGTCTTATCAAGAACACCTGATTCTTCCATTTCGCGATACAAATCGTTTCCTTCACGAGAACGCTCACCAACACCTGCGAAGATTGAATAGCCTCCGTGCTCAGATGCGATGTTACGAATAAGCTCTTGAATAACCACCGTCTTTCCCACTCCCGCTCCACCGAAGAGGCCAACCTTTCCACCCTTAAGGAAAGGACAGATAAGGTCAATAACCTTAATACCTGTTTCAAGCACTTCGGCCTTCGTTGACTGTTCATCAAATTTTGGAGCAGCTCGGTGAATTGAGTATGTTTTTGATGTCTTAGGAGCAGGTTTTTGATCGATCGGCATTCCAACCACATCAAACATACGACCAAGAACTTCTGGACCAACTGGCACTTGAATCGCCATCCCGGTGTCTATAACTTCCATACCACGAGTGAGACCGTCTGTTGAAGACATCGCAACGGCACGTACATCGTTAAACCCAAGATGTTGCGCAACTTCAAGTGTGAGAAGCTCACCATTTGCACGAGTGACGTGGAGAGCGTTCTTCAGTGTCGGTACAGCACCAGTAAAGGTAATATCCACAACCGGTCCTACGATCTGTGTGATTGTTCCCTGATTCATTGTGTTGTTTTCTTTTGTCATATGTTTGTAATTAGTCGTTTGTTGTTAATAATTGGTTTTGTCCGAACAGTACTTCTTTTAATTTTTCTTTCTCTCTTTCATCACTGATTGCACTCTTTACTCTTTCTAGTAATCCCTTATTTCGATTTCCCAGAAGTTCTTTTGAGGCTAGTAATTCTTCGAAGGTTATCTCCAGTGTTTCTATTTTTTCACCGGGATCAAGCGAAACATCTCGAACCTTAGTACATTGTTTAGCAATAAAAAAGTGAGAATTCCATTCCATTTTTGCCATGTCTGACGGATCTTCTGTAAACCAGTATTCAAACATATCTGAAGTGTAACCAGTTTCTTCTAAAAGCTCTCTCTTTGCGGCCTCCAGTATATCCTCACCCCTGTCTACACGTCCTCCAGGAAGAGCTACAAATGGCTCTCTACCAGGTTGAACTTCACGGTTTATTAAAATAGTATCACCAACTGTTGCTAGGATAGTTACACTATCTGCTCGCTTAATGGCTTCAAATGTCGAGGTTGTCCCATCAAACATTTCCTGTTCCCAATGGTACACATCAAAAACAATTCCTTCAAAAACTTTTGTTGCGTTGTCGGGAATTTTTTTCATAGAAAGTTATGCGGCTTGAGCCATCGCACCTGAAGTGATCTCCGCGATTTCTTGCGTCACCTGACTTTGGCGAGCACGGTTGTAAAATAGCTTAAGTTCATCCTGAAGCTCTTTTGCGTTATCTGTTGCATTTTTCATTGCAAACATACGCGCAGAGTGTTCTGAGGCATAGCTTTCTAGAACTGCACCGTAGATAAGGTTGTGAACCATCATAGGAATAATCTGTGACAACACTATTTCCTGATCTGGTTCATATGCATATCGTGGTTCTCCACGTGTATCAGGCTGACCTTCAGAAGAAAACGGAAGGAGCTGTAAGAGTTTCGGAGTAAAGACACTTCCTGATGTAAAATGAGTATACAAAATACGAACTGTGCCAATTTTTTTCTCTTTATACCAGTCAACTATCATTGTCGTTGTAGCTCGAGCGTCTTCTGAAGTAAGTACGGGGTGATTGAATGATGCCAGTGTTTCAAGTTTAAGTTTTTTAGCCACCTTTTCACCATATTTACCAAATGCAATAACACGCAACTGTTTACGCTCTGCCTCAGAGTATGCATCAATAAGTTTTCTGTATATGTTTACGTTATAACTACCACAAAGACCTTTATTTGAAGCAATGATAATAACAACCTCACCTTCACAGCCATTGTGAGTCAATAGTTCATGACGAGTAAGTGGATCAAGAGAAATATCTTCTAATACATGCTGCGCTTCTTCGTGAAAAGGACGTAGCGTATGAGCGTTATCAATGGCTTTTTTCATTTTAGCTGCCGAAACCATCTCCATTGTTTTGGTGATTTTTTTGATGGATCCAACACTTTTTATTTTTTCCTTGATAACTTTAGTTTGCATAGTTACTTTACTCTTGATTTTTAATTTACATGTAAATTAAAATAATTTTTGCTAGGCGCTATTCCCATGTGCATGCACAAAACTTTCAAGAGCCTGCTTAAGATCACCCTCGATCTTATCGTCCCAGCCTTTTTCAATAGCATCAAGGACCGCCTTTCCTGATGTACGCATATGCTCATGCATACTTTTTTCCCATGATGTTACCTCTGTGACAGGAACAGTGTCGAGGAAGCCATTGTTAACTGCATATACTGAAGCAACCTGAAGTGGTGTACGAAGTGGATTTCCGTTTACCTGTTTAAGCATCTCTGCTGTTCGCTTTCCTCGTTCAATGGTCTTCTTTGTATCCGCATCAAGATCTGAATCAAACTGTGCAAAGCTTTCGAGCTCACGATACTGCGCCATGGCAAGTTTCATTTTCCCTGCATTTTTCTTCATAGCTTTTGACTGAGCAGATCCTCCTACACGAGAAACAGAAAGTCCTACGTCGATAGCTGGTCGCATACCTTTATAGAATAGGTTTGCATCGAGGAATATCTGTCCGTCCGTGATAGAAATAACGTTTGTTGGCACATACGCAGAAATATCTCCGGCTTGTGTTTCAATGATAGGAAGTGCAGTTATAGAACCCCCTCCCGCTGCCTCATTTCG
>CAYVOJ010000015.1:0-15186 GCA_964453485.1 uncultured Candidatus Saccharibacteria bacterium | reverse complement strand
AACCAGTAGCTTTACCTAGTAATGAATATACCGGGTTCTCTCACGAGAATGCTCACAAAATTTAAAAGCACCACCAATTGGTGGTGCTTTTAAATTTTGTGACCCTACAGAGTAGGAAAGGGCCGGAAAACGAGAGTTTTCTGTGAAGGAGAGCAGTGAGTGTACTCGCGAGCGTTGAGAACCGTGGGTTCTTAAGGAGCGAAATGAAGTGGAGCGACCTGTGCGGGTCACAAATTAGGCTAGTACGAGAAGGTAGGCTTATTCCTTTAGTAGACCCTTTCTAAAGCTATGCTAGTATATACGTATGAACAAACCTGAGAAAAAGTGCGTTGTTTGCAAAATAGACTTAAACACATTGAAAAGCTTTCGCGAGCGAGAGGACTGGGAGAGTGTGAAATTCTGCGGTAGTAAATGTCGAAAAGCAACAATGAGAAAGAGGTGATACTTTTGTAACTACCACCAAGATAGCAAAGTAGTGCGGCTGTTCCTTATCTTCTTAACCAGTCAGATTCCTGCCTAACAAGAACACGCTTTGGATCGTGTGTTTCTCCTAATATCATCTTTACTGCATGCTCCATGCGCATACTTTGTGACCCTTTGAGATATACAACATCCCCCTCTTTCAAAACCTGAACCAGTTCTTTTCCTGCATCTGAAGAACTATCACATTGCATAATATTCTCTTCCAGCATTCCTCCATCAAGCGCCCCCTCTGCTATGGCGCGAGCACGTATGCCAACTGTATACAGTTTGTGACAAGACTTTGCTGCAAGTAATCCTATTTTGTAATGTTCGTCTCGAGTAAACTCACCAAGCTCGAGCATGTCTCCAAGAACAGCGATTTTATGAGCACCATCAAGTGATGAGAGTGTTTGTAGTCCGTGTTCAGTAGCTTTTGGTGAAGCATTATACGTGTCATCGATAAGTACTGAGCCATTCATTCCTTGTAACAGTCGCATACGACCTTTTGGCTTGTCCATGTCGCGTAGTGCTGCACAAGCAAGTGGAAGCGGTATAGCCAACTCCCGAGCAACAGCAAGTGCAGGAAGCGCAGCATACACAGGAGACTTCCCTATTACCTCCGGCATAACCAAGTGATGAACTTCCCCGTCTACCATAATATCTGCCTCCACTCCTTCAAGGGGTGTTCCATACATTTTCATGGTTTCGACATGAATATCTGCAGGCTCGTGTATACCAACACTTACTTTTCGTGCGTTTGTTTTGTGAATGAGCACTTCCTTTGCATCATGATCGTCAGCATTCCAAATAAAAAGACCTTCTTCTCGCAATGCTTCTACAAGATATCCTTTTTCCTGCACCACAGCATCACGATCTTTAAAAAATTCTATATGCACCGGAACCTGACCAAACTGTGTAACCACCGTGATGTCTGGCTTTACCCATGAAGCAATAGACTGTATATCCCCAGGACGATCAGCTCCGATCTCAAGCACGAGATGTGTTGGATATTCTTTTGCAAAAGGAACAAGGAGCCCTCGGCAAACGACCATCGCCCAACGAAACGGACTATTCCATCCAGAGCGCTCGCCTAATATAGTAAGCGGTACACCGAACTCACTATTCATACTTTTCTGAGATCTACGCACGTTCATGTGATCTTTCATGACTGTATAAATAGTATCTTTGGTTGAAGTTTTACCGAGATTTCCTGTTACACCGACGATGTACGGTTTATGACGAGCAAGCACAAGCTTGGCTTCCCATGTAAGAATAGTGACAATGAGGGGCTTGATGAGGTCTTTCATGGGTAGTTGATGGTTACTGGTTGATGATTACAGTTTACCACAAAGGCGACCGCTTCGCGGTCGCCTTTGTGTGTATTTTTTAAATAAGCTGTTTTATTTTTTCTTGATGCTCCTCAGTATTCAATTCTCCGCACTTCTTCCATTTCTTTCCACTACCACATGGGCAGGTATCGTTACGTCCAATTTTCTCATCTGAAGAAGTCTGTGAAGCGCTTTGTACCATCTGTGCACCATTTTGTGCAGCAAGAACATTATCAATGTTCTCAACAAAAAGTGTCAGGTCATGGGTCATGGACTGTTCCATGCTTCTAAACATACGCAACCCTTCTTTCTTGTACTCAATGAGTGGATCTCGTTGACCATATGCACGAAGATTTACACTACTTCGCATATGTTCCATTTGGTCGAGGTGTTCCATCCACAGCATATCGATAACCTGTAACGCCATCATACAGACAACATTCCTAAACATCTCTTCTCCATACTGTGCTTTCTTTTCAACAATCAATGCCTCTAATTCTGGTTTAACAACAATAAGCGTACCGAGAAGTTCCTCAAAATATACAGGATCACGGAACAAAATCTTGCGACGCTTCTCATACATACTACGACGCTGATGATTAAGAACGTCGTCATACTGTAAAGTATGTTTACGAGTATCGAAATGGAATCCTTCGATTTTCTCTTGAGCACTTTCAAGGGCACGTGACACAAGCTTAGAATCTACTGGTTCGTCTTCTGGAATACCGAAACGTCCCATCATTGTTTTAATATTGTTTGATCCAAACACACGCATAAGATCATCCTCGAGTGATACGAAAAACTGTGTTTCACCTTTGTCCCCCTGACGACCAGCGCGACCTCGAAGCTGATTATCGATACGACGAGCTTCATGACGCTCAGTACCAATTACGAGCAGCCCTCCTGTGGCTAGTACTTCTTCTTTTTCTGCATCAGTTGCTTGAGGACCACCCAGCTTGATGTCTACTCCACGACCAGCCATGTTTGTAGCAATAGTCACCGCACCTTTTTTTCCTGCTTCAGCAATGATCTCTCCTTCTTTTTCGTGATTCTTTGCGTTTAGCACAGCATGGGCGATACCTGCACGCTCAAGATACTTCGAAAGTACTTCGTTTTTCTCGATAGAAATAGTTCCGATGAGCACTGGTTGCCCTTTCTTATTTACTTCTTGTATTTTTTTAGTCAGTGCTTGCCATTTCCCTTTTTCGCTCTGGAAAATGTAATCGTTATGATCGATACGATTGATAGAGTTATGTGTTGGGACAGGAGTAACCACGAGACCATATACTTTATAAAATTCTTCTTTTGAAGTATCTGCTGTTCCTGTCATACCTGAAAGCTTCTCGTAAAAACGGAAGTAGTTCTGGAATGTGATAGACGCAAGCGTTCGAGACTCTTGTTCAATCTTTACTCCTTCCTTCGCCTCTACTGCCTGGTGTAGCCCATCTGACCAGCGGCGTCCTGGTTGCATACGACCAGTAAATTCATCCACAATCACAACAGCGTTGTCACGCACCACATATTCACGCTCTTTAAGGAAAAGTGCTTTTGCTTTGATGGCAGTTTCTAGATGATGTACTTGCTGCACACCTTGTACTGAATAGATATTTGAAACACCGAGAAGTTCTTCTGCTTTACTGATTCCTTCTTCGGTGAGTGCTATCGCGCGCTGCTTCTCATCAACTTTATAGTGATCACCCTCTACAAGCTTCTCGGCAACTTTAGCAAATGTCTTGTACATTTCACTCGACTCTTGTGCTGGAGCGGAAATGATAAGTGGAGTACGCGCTTCGTCGATCAAGATAGAGTCGATTTCGTCGACAATTGCATAATGGTGTTCTCGCTGAGAGAGTGCGTCTGGAGAATAGCCGATATTATCGCGCAAATAATCAAAACCAAACTCGTTATTTGTACCATACGTGATATCAGCATTGTACGCCTCTTTTCTAGTACATGGTTTTAAGAAATCGTAGACAATTTTGTATGCCCCTGTCTGATCACGTTCTGCATCTTCTTTCGCAAGCTCAGTCTTTTCCATGTGTGTAGTGTCATACATGAATGATGACTGGTGATTGATTACTGCAACCGAAATACCGAGCGCATTGTGTACCTGCCCCATCCACACCGCATCACGACGAGAAAGGTAGTCGTTTACGGTAACAATATGAACACCACGACCAGTGAGCGCATTTAAATATGCTGGTAGCGTAGCTACGAGCGTCTTTCCTTCTCCTGTACGCATTTCAGCGATATGACCACGATGAAGAAGTATTCCCCCTACGACTTGCACACGATAGTGCATCATGTGCAGTGTACGACGCGCGGCTTCACGAGTAAGAGCAAACGCTAAAGGAAGTACTGCTTCGAGAACTTTTTTCTCAGTTGTTTTTAATTCTTCACCAGTGAGACCTTCAAGATCTTTCATCACCTGCGCCTTAAGTGCAAGACTCTTTGCTTTTAGATCTTCATCTGAGAGCGTTTTAAGCTCATCTTCGTGTGAAAACACCTGATCTACGACCGGTTGAAGCTTCTTTATTAGTTTTTTAGATTCATCTGGAAAAAGCTTTGAAATAAAAGACATGATGGTCTAATTATAGCATAAAAGACTCTAATTTGTTAGTAAGTAAAACTAAACCAATATGTTTGATATACTTAATCACTGACATGAAAAAAATTCTCCTTATCGAACATGGCGGTGACTCAAAAAGTTTTATCTTTGACATGATACAAGATAACTCAATAGAATATTACTTGGCAGCAACATACCTACCTGAGTGGCTGAATCTATACATTCCAAAGGAGCGCTTACTGGTCACGGATACATATAACCCAGATACTTTAATCACGGACGTTAAAACTTTCTTCCATGAGAAGTCTATTTCATGTGACGGGGTTGGAACATTTTACGAACACGTGGTTGTACAAACAGCTCTTCTTGGCCAAGCTCTCGGTGTGCCCCACATACCACCAGAAGCAGCAAAAAGAAGCTCTTCAAATAAGCTACTTATGAGGGAACGAGTTCGTGCTGCTGGAATCATAACACCGCGATTTACTGTTATAGAAAATCCGACGGAGGAGTTACTTCTAACAACAGTCAAAAGCTTTGGGTTGCCTGCTGTTATAAAACCACTCTTTGGTTCACAAAGCTACGGAGTGAAGAAACTTGAATCAGAACTCACAGTGAAAGCGGATCTTGAAGAAATCATAAATCTCACCAGAAGCGAATCAAAAGAGGTTTTTAAAAACTTTACAAAAACATTTCTCATCGAGGAGTATCTAGCAGGCACAGTCTTGAGCGTTGACGGAATTATACAGAACCATGTTCCACAAATTGCCGGAACAGTTGAGTTTGTAATGGGGCCAGAACCACATTTTACTCAAGAGGCAAACTATATCCCCGCCCAACTGGAGAAAACTGAAGAAAAAAAATGTCACGAAATGGCTCTCGAGGTGATCAAAGCACTAGGTTTTGATAACTGCGGTTTTCACTGCGAAATGAGATTTACAAAAAAAGGACCAGTGCTTATTGAAATCGCTGCGAGACTTCCCGGAGGGCCTTTGCAACAGGGTTACAACAAAGCCTTTGGGTATAACCTTGCAAAAAATATGACTGATATCTGGCTTGGTATTCCCACAACACTAAAAAAGATACGAGAACGTTATGTTTTACAAAAAGCAGTATTCCCGAGAACCCCTGGAACCCTTCGAACAATACAAGGAGTAGAGCAGGCAAAAAACCATCCAGATCTGTTTGACTTTATACAAATTAGCAATGTAGATGACCCTGTTGTTAGTTATCCCTTAATACCAAAACCTTTTTATTACTATGCACTACAGTCAGAATCAAGAGAACTGCTTAAACGTGCAGAAAAAGACGTAGAGGGGTTAGTCACTGTGACAGTACAATAGAAAAGAAAAAGCATCCGTGGGAGCGGATGCTTTTTCTAAGATTCGCGAAGCGATGACTATGCACGCTTTGCTGTCTTCTTTGCGGCTTTCTTCTTTGGGGCTGCCTTCTTTGTTGTCTTCTTGGCTACCTTCTTTACCGCTTTCTTTTTTGCTGCCATAAATATATTTTTATTATGCAAATCAGAGAGTTGTTTATAATTTTTTTGATCACGACCGTAATCAAGACTCTCTGTACATAAGTATGACACTCATACTGCTACACACAATAGATTTATATAAAAAATATGTGGATAACTTTTATTTACAATTTTTTTGTAAATGCAAATGCAAAGCGTTCGCAAAAACAGAGAACGAAACCACCTTACACCTCGTGCTGTGTACAATACAAAACAACAACACCCGCAGAGAGTTTCTGCGGGTGTTGTTGTTTTGTACTTAGTAGCTATGTTTTTTTGCTGGGCATCTGCATCCGTGAGGTAAGATATGCTCTTTCACAAATTCTTCTCCGTAATCATAGAGAATCTCTTCTCCTTCTTCTATATTTTTTATCGCTTTCACAAACACTCTTCCTTTCTTAATATCACTTTCTGCGTTAGCTGCTTCGTTGCAAGCATGATTACAGTAGCGAGCAATATTCCAAAGTGGTGAACCATCTATTGTCTTCTTAGAACTTACTTCAAAAAGATACTCGTTCTCGACGTCTTCATTTGCTTCTTCCGTAGAAATAATATTCCCGATGTATTCAATAATGAGCTCACCCTTTTTAATATATTCCCCAGCAAATAAGCCCTGTCGTTCTAGCCCCTTCTTTACTTTTACTAGCTTAAAGTGATGATCAGGAAGTTTTTTAGTGTTTGATGAAAGTTTAGCGACTTTTTTCGAAGCCGCAGCTGAAGGACGTTTCAAAATAGTTGACTGTTTTTTAAGCATTTTTATGATAGGATTACGATATAGTTATAACGATAGTAAAAGACTATCATACTTAGAACTCATGAAGCAATTACCTGAACAACTACTAAAACCATTTGATGCGAAAACCGTGGAGCCATCGCTGTACGAGATGTGGAACACGAGCGGATACTTTAATCCTGACATGTTACCAGGAGAACGAAGCGAGACTTACACTATTATCATGCCGCCACCAAACGCGAACGGCTCACTTCATGCGGGCCACGCACTCTTTGTGACCGTTCAGGATATTCTCATTCGTTTCAATCGTATGAATGGTAAAAAAGCTCTGTGGGTTCCTGGTGCTGATCATGCAGGCTTTGAAACACAAGTGGTTTATGAAAAGAAGCTCGAGAAAGAAGGGCGTTCTCGATTCGACATGTCACGAGATGATCTCTACAAAGAAATCATGGACTTCACTCTTTCAAACAAGACATTTATGGAAGGACAACTACGACAGCTCGGTGCGAGCTGTGACTGGTCGCGTGAAATGTTCACCCTGGATGAACGTGTTATCAAAACGGTGTATGAAACATTTAAAAAACTAGATGAGGATAAGCTCGTAACTCGCGGAAAGCGTATTGTGAATTGGTGTCCTAAGCATCAAACATCTCTTTCAAATCTCGAAACAGAGCACGTTACTCGTACAGACCCTTTTTATTACTTCACATACGGACCATTCACCATCGGAACAGTACGTCCAGAAACAAAATTTGGAGATAAATATGTAGTAATGCACCCAGATGATGAACGTTATAAAGAATATGCCCACGGACAGAAGATAACAGTTGAGTGGATCAATGGGCCAATTGAAGCGACTATCATTAAAGATGAAGCGAGTGACCCGGAGTTTGGAACAGGTGTGATGACTATCACACCATGGCACTCAGCAGTTGACTTTGAAATAGCAAAGCGCCACAACCTCGACATGGAGCAGATTATTGACGAGCGAGGCAAGCTTCTCCCTGTTGCAGGAGAATTCGCAGGAATGAACATCAAAGATGCTCGAGCAAAGATTGTGGAAAAGCTCGCGGCCAAAGGACTTCTCGTCAAAACTGATGATACGTATTCTCATGAAGTGACCGTATGTTATAAGTGTGAACGAGAAATAGAACCACAGGTGAAAGCACAGTGGTTTATGACCATGAAACCTCTTGCTGAGAGGGCGTTACAAGCCGTGGCTGATAAGCGTGTGAACATTCTCACCGAGCAACATGAAAAAATATTTAATCACTGGCTTACCAACATCCAAGACTGGAATATTTCTCGTCAAACAGTTTGGGGTATACCGATTCCTGCAAAACTCTGTACGTCATGTGACTCTGGCTATGTAGATATAGAGAACAAGCTCACTTCCTGCACGGCATGTGGAGGTAGTCTTGTACAAGAAACCGACACCTTCGATACTTGGTTCTCTTCTGGTCAGTGGCCGTATGCAACACTTGCGAACACAAAAGAAGGTGATTTGAAAACATTCTATCCAACACAAGTAATGGAAACGGCTGCAGATATTATATTCTTTTGGGTAGCCCGCATGATTATGTTTGGACTATATACACAAAACGAAGTGCCGTTTAAGGATGTATATCTTCACGGTCTTGTTCGTGATGCAAAAGGAAAGAAAATGAGTAAGAGTAAAGGAAATGTTATTTCCCCTCTTGAAATATCTGATCTCTACGGGACGGATGCGTTACGCATGGGGCTTATTGTGAACAATGCCCCAGGCGTAGACATGAACCTTGATCCAAAAAAAGTAGAGGCGTATAAAAAGTTTGCTAATAAAATATGGAATGCAACTCGTTTTGTGTTAGAAAAAACAGCAGATCATGAAAAAGATACTAACCTCACTGAACATGATCAGGCAACGTATGACGCGTGGAGAGAAGTGCAGCTTGATATTACCAAGGACATGAATGAGTACCGTCTCCATTTAGCATCTCAGAAAATCTATGACTATTTCTGGAAAACATTTTGTGATGACATTATTGAGACAAGAAAAGTTAGAATTATGAACAACGAGGACAAGGGAAGTGCGCAAACACTTATACTTCGCCTTCTTCGTGAACAGCTTATCGTCTTACATCCTTTCATGCCTTTTATTTCAGAAGAACTTTGGAAGTATGTTAAGCGTGAGGAGGATACCTTACTGATCGTAACAAAGTGGTAGAAGAGAAATCAGATATAGAGACACCAGATCACAGATAGAATATTTTGTTGTCTGCACTCACTATCTATTATCTGTGATCTATGCACTCATCTGTGTATAACTTATAGCCTTTGTTGACAATAGTGGTTGTATACTGTGGCTATACACGTAACTGCTTATTATTATGCTTAAAGAAAAAAAATCATTCTTCGAACGACTAGCTGGATCAATCAGTGTTGACGATGAAGATGAGCCAATCATTGGATACGATCATGAAGATGAGGAAGAGCTTCCTATCAAGCATGTTGGATCTAGAGGAAAAGCTGACATCCCTACACCAAAAGGACGAATGCAGCATGTAGCTCATATTGAAGATGAAGAGGTTGATATTGAAGAAGGAGAACTTTCGGTAGACGTATACCAAACAGCAACAGAAATAATTATTGAAGCAATGGTTGCTGGTGTAAAACCCGAAGATCTGCACCTTTCTATCACACGTGATATGGTAACGATTAAAGGACGCCGAGATGGCAACACCCAGGTGACTCACGATGACTACTTCTATAAAGAACTGTACTGGGGAAGTTTCACCCGTTCAATACTTCTTCCACACGAAGTAGAAATTGAGGAGGCAGAAGCAGTAGAAAAGCACGGACTTCTCATTATCAGACTTCCTAAAGTGGATAAGGCAAGACAGACGAAATTAAAGGTAAAGTCTATCTAATTACACATCAGGTAATAAATTAAAATCCGCTCACATGGGGCGGATTTTAATTTGCTTCATTGTGTCCTCGGCAGGAATCGGACCCACATTAATCCCTTAGGACGGGACTGTTCTATCCATTGAACTACGAGGACGTTAGTCGATTCTAACATACCTTGTGCACTATTAAAGTAGGTAAAGACTAGGTATACTAGAATACATGTCAGATAGCCATCTCACTAATGAACAAAAACTAGAGCGCATTTATGAGCTTACACTTGAAAACCATGAAATTTTAAGTGGTATCAGAAAACGTGAACGATTAGCTAATAGTATTCGTATTTTGTACTGGTTGGTTGTTCTTGGAGCTTTAGGAGGTGCGTACTACTACGTTCGTCCCCTTGTTGACACCATATTAGAAGGGCAAGCAAATGTAGAAGAAACCCTCAACCAATTTGAACAGTTACGTGAGTCTTTGCCACAAACAAAGGCAATTGGTCATTTTCTTGACAGCTTTAAACAAGCAACAACTACTCCTTAGTGAGCAATTTCTCAAATAGAGAAAATATGGTAGTATTATGTGAATACTGCTTGGATAGCTCAGTTGGTAGAGCGCTTCCCTGAAGAGGAATAGGTCCCCAGTTCGAGCCTGGGTCCAAGCACCAAATTTAAAACTCCCATTTGGGGGTTTTAATTTGGTACTTGGACAGCAAGACATCTGCTTGTCTTGCATCCAGGCGAGAAAGCCGCAGGCATATTTTTCTAGCAAGAAAAATGCCGAGGAGTGGCCAGCGAAATTTGTGAGCGGCGGCGAGCAAATATTTGTTGGAGAGCCTGGGTCCAAGCACCAAAAAATAAAAGAACCCCTGTATGGGGTTCTTTTATTTGATTGTACTATATTGCAATTCCTAGCAATGTTGCCATCTTCTCTTGATTGAAACCAATCATAACATCGTTCCCAATCTTGATAACAGGCACACCAAGCTGTCCTGTCATTTCGACCATTTCTTTTCGTTTATCCATATCAGAAGCAACGTTATAGTCGCTAAAAGCTACACCTTTTGCTGTAAGCCATTCTTTTGCCATATGACAAAAGTGACATGTTGGTGTGCTGTAAATATCCACATGAGGTGTTGTAGTTGTTGTATCCATAGATGCCTAGTATACGAAGGGAGCTTCTGTTTTGCAAATTGAGTTATTTTTGTTCTTTAAGGAAGATTGCAAGCTTATCAAGTGCAATTTTTCGCATTGACGTGGCCGCCTGCTCCTCAAGACTCATTTCACCCCAACTTTTGTTATACCCGTCTGGAATAAAAATAGGATCAAAGCCAAAACCATTATCTCCTTTCGGGGTCAGTCCAATAGCCCCTTGTATCTGACCACAGAATGTATGATAGCCATGCTCATCATATAGACAGAAGCAAACTTCTGCAGTTGCCGACCTGTCTTTATAAGAATCAAGTAAGTGGCACATCTTTTCATTACCTAACGATGTAAGGAACCATTTAACAAGTGGCCCAGGGAGCCTGCCGAGCGAGTGAAAAGTGAGTGACACATCTTCAACGAGTACAGGAGACTGGATAATATCATATGCGCGACGAGCCTTATCAACAGTAATGGCTTCTATATCAAGAGATTGTATTTCTTCAAGATCAAGTTTTGCATGTTCAACCGGGGCATTAAAATGAAGGGCTAGCTGCTCTGCTTTTTTACTGTTCCCTGTAATAAATGTGAGTTTTTTCATAGTTCTTACTTTTTAAATGCATGCAACCACAATGTGAGACGTTCCCATATTGTCATACCCTCTCGCACAGGAATAACTGGACTACCCTGATCATCATAAACAACAATAACACCCTCACCTTCTCCGACTACTGGGTAAGTATTTCTAATATATGCTTCCATTCCGCTATCGGTTTGTATGCGCTCATTTTTTTCTTGCGCTTTTTCTACTTTTGCTTCTAGCTCCTTCTTTTCTATAGCAGATTCTGACCTGAGCCGCGCTACGTCAATACGCTTATCATTGAGCTCTACAATAGACCTTAAAAGAAGCACGACAAGAAGAAACAAAATAATCATTGTCACCCGAGAATAGACAAGTGTACGAAGAAGATGTTTTTGTTGATATTCTCTCATGAAATTGCTAGTATACTAGGTATTCTAACACATACATCTATGCTATTTACTTCACGTAACCGTAAAATCATCCATCGCATCTGGGCAGTTATCTCAGTTTTTGTCATTCTTGGTATGCTTGCAGTTGCTGTTATTCCAATGTTTAGCTAAAAACTTTTTTGCTAAAGGCGGCATCCTTCGGATGCCGCCTTTTTACATTACTACTCTGGCTTCATCATATTAAGGAATGTATCGTGCGAAATATGCACTTTTCCTTCTCGTTCCATTCTATCTTTCCCGCGCTTCTGTTTCTCTCGTAATTTCATTTTTCTGGTAATATCTCCTCCATACATATATCCTGTCACGTCTTTTTTCATTGGAGCAATTGAGCGTGATGCCACAATTCGCCCGTGTACATATGCTTGGATTTTTACACGAAACATTTCACGCGGAAGGATTTTCTCTAACTTCTCAACCACTTCTTCACTTTCCTCTCGTGCGCGATATTCTGGAATCACACGAGAAAATGCAGTAACGCGCTCTTCAGCGACATACACATCGAGGCGCGTAACCTGCGCGTCTTTCATCTCACCTTTCTCATACACGATTGAAGCATATCCACTAGATGCTGACTTTACTTCATTAAAGAAATTTCGCATAAGCTCACGCAATGGCATAGTTACTGTAATCTTCACTCTGTCATGACCCCAATCAGCTAAATCAAGTACCGTTGCTTCATGTGGTGGAAAGAGCTGCATAAGCGGACTTACGTAATCATGCGGAGTGATAATAGTGAGTAGTATCCATGGCTCACGAACAGATGTATACATACCATGGTCAGGGAAATGTATTGGTGTATACACCATTTCTTTTTCACCGTTTTTAAGTGTCACCTCGTAGGTAATAGAAGGAGTGGTAACAACAAGCTCTTGATCAAACTCACGCCTTAGTCTCTCTGTTACAATTTCCAAGTGCAACATTCCCAAAAAACCACAACGAAATCCTCTTCCGAGGGCGCCAGAAGACTCCTCTTCAAAAGTAAGCGAAGAGTCGGAGAGTTTAAGTTTTGAAAGTGATGTTCGTAAATCATCGAACTCATCTTGAGACTCTGGGTAAATGGAAGCAAATACGATTGGTACAGGTTCTGCATATCCAGGAAAAGCAGGAAGGGGTTTATTAAATGTTGTAACCGTATCTCCTACACGCGCAATACCCGGCTCTTTAATACCAGTGACGATATATCCAATTTCTCCTGCCTGAACACTTGTTTTTTCTCGCTTCTCAGGAGAGAACGTTCCAACTTCACGAATAATAAACTTTGCTTGTGATTGAACAAACAGTAACGTGTCACCTGCCTTAATCTGGCCATCAAGAACTCGAACATACAAAATAACACCCATGTGATTACTATATTCAAAATCAAAAATAAGTGCGCGCGTTTCTTTGCCTGACGCATCAATGAACTGACTTTTTGGTTCTGGAACCTTCGCTATAATTTCTTCGATAAGTTCTTTCACTCCTTCTCCTGTTTTTCCTGACACTGCCAAAATAGCTGAACGGTCACAGTGAAGTAGTTCTACAATCTCATCTTTTACTGCATCAACTTCTGCGAGTGGACTGTCTATTTTAGTAATGACCGGAATAATCGTCAAACCAGCTTGCTTCGCCATTTCAAGCGTCGTTAGTGTTTGTGCTTGTATTCCTTGCGTAGAATCAACCAAAAGAAGCGTCCCCTCCACTGCCTGTAAGGCGCGAGAGACTTCATAGGAAAAATCAATATGTCCTGGGGTGTCAATCAGGTTGAGAATATAAGCTGTACCGTCCTTTGCTTTGTACTCCATGCGCACTGGAGTCATCTTTATGGTAATACCACGCTCACGCTCTAATTCCATCGAATCTAGTACCTGTTCTTTCATGTGGCGCTTGTCGACAGTAGAGGTAACTTCTAAAAGTCGATCCGCGAGGGTCGACTTTCCGTGGTCAATATGAGCGATAATCGAGAAGTTACGGATATGCATAGGTACTTTCAATACTACAGGATTTATGCTTATTTTACAAAGCTTAAATTGGTTTGTTTAAAAAATTACTTCGCTTATACATAATCATGTAGGCTATTGAAGACAAGCTGTAGTAAGCTATAATTCCATAAATTAAAGCAATATAACCTTTTTCTCTAAAAAATAAACAAACGAGAATGGATAAGATCGTCGCAATAAAGTTACCTAAAAGCACCTTGCTGGTATTTTTCATTGAATAGAATCCAATAACTAAGTACGATGATGCCATAGAAAATGGCATTGCTATCAAAAACCCTACTAAGAAAGTAGCTATGACATAGTTAGCAGTAGTATGCCCATAAAGAATACCAATAAGAAGGTTTCTTAATGGATATACAGCTATTGCTATACAGACAGCAATACTAAAGAGTATCGTAGTGTACTTGTACACTAGTTGTTCATGCTCCCTTATCCTCCCCTCCTCATGCTCCCGCGAGAGAACTGGAAGCGATGCAGTTGTTACACTTTGTGAAGTTATCTGTACAATTGCGTCCGTAATTCTTTGTGCAAAGAGAAACGAAGAGAGCACACCAGGCCCAAGTGTCGTTGCAAACGCTGTAAAAAATAACACACGTAACTGCGAAATAATATTAGTAAATGACCTAGGGAAAGCAAAGAGAGCAAGCTCCTTAATATATTCCTTACTAACATTTTGTGAATGTATAGAGAATTTATGAGCCTTGAGCGAAAGAGCTTGAATAAGCAGTGACAAAAAAGCACCAACTAAAACACCAGTAACAAGCCCATATATTCCCATGTCGCCATAAAGGAAAACGATGCCGAAAATAATCCCAAGAGAGTACCCGAGCGGCGCGACAGCATAATAAAAGAAACTATTCTTTAGCTGTGCAAAACATGAAATAAGAGATGATACCCCGAGGATAAGCGGCTGAAGCATGAGGAGTCGCGTAGCGAAAATAAACTCTTGTAGCTGCTCTTGCGAAAAGCCAGGTACCAACAAACGTGCATACCATGGTATGGTTAGCACAACGATACAGGCGACCAAAACCATTGCAATGCTAAAGAAAAATAAAAGTGATGTAAATCGCTTTTCTGATTCTGTTATTTTCCCATCTTTATTCTCACGTGTTAAAAAGGGAACGACAGTCCCTGCAGTAATAAATGCTAGAAAAGCCCCATAGGCTAGATCTGGAAGCCTGAAAGAAGCATTGTATACATCCAGCGTAGGACCAACGCCAACATAACCAGCTAGGAGTCTATCACGCACAACACCAAGAAGAACCGACAAGACACTAAAAATAGCCAGGAGAATGGAATTTCTGACAATCATATGATTTTAAAAGTATACCATAGAAGAAAAACCTCCCTGTACGGGAGGTTTTTCATATATTCTTTGTCTATAAGCCGAATTCTGTATTTGTGTGAACATCTATCTAAGCTCTGTGATTGCTCACAGAGTCAAGCGACTCAAAGGATTACTCCAGTACGGTCTTGCACACACGTATGTATTTAGCCGTTTCAGCCGGACTAAACCGGATCGTTTCTGTTCGCAACACG
>CAYVOJ010000014.1:0-15261 GCA_964453485.1 uncultured Candidatus Saccharibacteria bacterium | reverse complement strand
GCTCTGGAAGCGATGCCTCTTCTTCTGGCTCAGCACTCACCACACCACCTCCAGCCTCTTGTGCTTTTCGCATACGAGGCCGCAGTGACCTGAACTCATACTCATCACACATGGCTTCATAGTTTGCAATATCAAGCCCTGAAAGCCACGGATGAGGAGGAAAAACATATGTAACAGGAGCATCACGTCTGATTGTAGCAAGCGTCTTTGAGAAAAGAGCTTCTTCTTCCCCTTCTTCTAAAAGTTTTACCAAACGCTCCTTAAACCCTTTCTGTAAAAATTGTTCACGATCTTTATGGAGAGCAGCATACATTTCTTCAATCGTTCCAAAAGCCATAATAAGCTCCGTCGCCCCTTTGTCACCTATTCCTTTAATACCAATGATGTTATCAGAAGAGTCCCCTGCTAAGCCTTTGTAGTCTGGAATATGTTCTGGACCAAAACCAAATCTCGTCTTCACTGCTTTTTCGTTATAGAGAGCAACGTCATTCCCACGCTTTAATGTATAGACCACCACTTGATCACCGTCGACTAGCTGCAGCGTATCCATGTCACCACTAGCTATCATCACTCGCACACTCTTATCTTGTTTAAGCTGCTCTGCGATTGTTCCTAGCATATCGTCTGCTTCAAAACCCTCAAGGGCGTACACAGGAATATTTAAAGAAGCGGAGAGTCGCTGTGCTGCCTGTATCTGTTCCACAAGAGCGTCTTCTGTTTTTGCTCGTCCTGCTTTGTATCCATCATAACTTACGTGACGAAATGTCGGTTTCGGTAAATCAAAACACGCGGCGATGTAGTCTGGCTTTACTTCTTCGTAAATACGAAGCACCATTGTAACGAAACCATAGAGAGCGCCGGTTGGTCGACCATCTTTCGTGGCAAATCCTTGCATAGCATGATATCCACGATGAAGGATTGCATGAGCATCGAGCAGTACTACTGTTTTTGTGAAGTTCTTATTCTCCATAGGTAAGCGTAACCTCACGCGTGTCATCATCCACCACTACAAAAGAAAGCATCATGTCAGCTTGTATGAAATGCATCTTAGACGGCCACTCAATAACAACGATGGTCTCTGCATCTTTTAGATCTTCTTCTAACTTAAGAACCTTTGCTTCTTTTGGTTCTACAAATCGATACGCGTCGACGTGTACCACTTTTGTAAAAGCGCTATGTGATGCTTTGTATTCTTTCTTGAGCGTAAAGGTCGGACTATTCACCGGATCGTTCACCCCTACATATGCAGCAAGGGACTGTGTGAATGTAGTCTTTCCTGCACCTAAATCCCCTTCAAGCAAAAGCACTGATGCTTTCTTTGAAGCAAGTCTTGTAAGATGGAAAATAACACGCTCTGCAAGAGCTGGTAGGTCTTCCTGGCGTATCGTAAGAGTCTCTTTCATGCCCACATGATACCACAAGCAGAAATCTGATGTTGCCACTTGCGGGTACCATGTAAATAGATCACTCCACAGCAAAAACAAAACCGAGAAGCTTTTGCTTCTCGGTTTTGTTATTACCGTCTGGCTCACATAAGGCAGTTATGGAGAACTAGTGGTGTGCGTCTTTGTCTTTGTTATACGCTGACGCGATACTTCGTCCAAGGATGAAGATTATGAAGAGTATTGCGATAAGCGCAAGCCACTCTACAAGACTCTGTGGAAGGAATCCACGACTGTCATCTGCTCCGATAACATGCTTTTCACCAGTTGTCGCATATGATGACATCACATTTCCGACAACGTATGCTGTTACTTCGTCACTGATGAGCTGACCATTTGTCGTTACAAGTGAGTACATGAGGTATGCAGTTGTCACAAGTGATCGCCCTTCAAGGACTCCGTTTAGTACTTTTCCTGTCCATGTCACAGTACCTTCCTGGTATGGTGCAATATTTCCGACCATAACGGTAAGCTGATGGGTGTCATTGTCATAACTTCCAGCTGAGATGTTTGTAATTGCAATCTCTGCAGGGATTGTTACTTTAATGTTTACATTAGTCAGTGGTGTATCGCTCATGTTCTTGTACACGAGTCGATATCCGACCTGCTTTGTAGCCACGAGGTCACCTTCTGTTTTTTCAACAGTAAGCGTCATAAGCTTCTGACCTTCGTTGATTGTTCGTGCAGTAGTATTACTTCCTACTGTAAATGATGAACCGTCTGAACATGTCACGATACGTGATGTCTCTGCTTGCTTAGTAACTGTTTTTGTAACTGTCTTCTTTGCAACTGGTGCTGGTGCTACATAACGCACAGCTGTGTCTTTTGTCGTGAAGCGAACGATCTCACCCTTCACTGTTCCGTACTGATTCTGCATTACTGCGCGACAGTAGTACGTAGTGTGTGGCTTCAGATTCGTAAGCACATTTGCAAACGGCGCTGTTTCGTTAGATCCAATAGAAGCTGTAGCTGTTACACGACCAAGATTTGCTGTCTCTCCATATTCGAACCATGCAGTTGACGGAGCACCGTTTGCGATGAGTCCGATACCGTTACAGCGAGCACTTGTCTGTGTGATTTGTGTTGGGACACTTGTAACAACATTGTTGAATTTAATAACGTCAGGCGCGCGGTACACAGGCTGCTGTGCGACAACCGCAGGCTGATAGTAGGTTGGTGTGTAGTTGATGATCGGTGTTGGGTATGTAACGGGATTCACTACTGTTGGACACTGTGAAAGATAGGTTACTGTCTGGCCATTTGAACACACGTATGTTGGTGTTGGGTTATAGATTGGGTTAGGAGCAGTACAAGTAGTATTTCCTGCAACAGTTAAACCGTTTGTACAAACCTTAGAACAAGTTGGGTAATTGTTTGTGTATGACGATGTATATGCATCCTGTGTATATGAACACTGCTGTGTTGGGGTAGGGTTCTGGATTACCTGGTTACTAATGATACCACTTCCTGTCTGAGCAATGATTGGTGGATTATAGTATGTTCCATATGATCCTGTAGAACCAATAGAAAGGAAACTGCCCCCTGTTACACCGTAATTACCGTATGTTGTAGAAACAGGAGTGTACGTAGTTTGTACTGGAGTATAGGTTGTTTGCTGAACACCACAACCAGAACACCCAACTGTTCCATAATATGTTCCTGGATTAGAAAATACTGTGTTACCGAAGTCATTTTGTGTAACTGGAACAGACTGATTAACGGTAGTAAAGCCAAAACCTTCATCTTCAACACTTCCACCAAAGCCATTACCAAAGTCAGCCGGAGAGATACTCTGAGCAAAAGAAACCCCTGCCGAAGACATAATCATCTGCATGAGAAGGGTGAGCACAAGTACTTTGTTTGTAATTTTTTTCATAGTTTTACTACTTTTATAGATATAAGTATTGTATCACATCTGTAACTTATTGTCAATAGAGTTATCAACAAAATAAAAAAGCCCTCCGAAGAGAGCTTTTCAAGCATGTTTACGATACATACAAACGTTCTTCTCAGCTTGCTTTGCCGCTGTGGGTAACAGGCCGGCAGGCCGTTGTCAGACCAAGCCGAGGACCTGTCCACGCAAGGACCTGGGGAATACTCACGGCCCGGAACGCTGCCTGACAGTCGAACTTGCCGGTGGCGTCTGGCTTCATGTAGACCAGGTTTTTTTCACCTGTACCTACCACGGACATTTTTGACTCACCGGTCACTTTTGCCGTGGTAGCGTCTGTGACTGATCCTCCGATCAATATCGGTTTTCCTTCCCATGTCTTGACGTCAAACCGCACAAAACGATATGTCTTGTCAGCACTGCTCTGGAAAGCAATGACGCAAGCGCCGTCAGTGCGCTTTTCTACCTTCTCTTGAGCGAGTTTTGCCTGGCAGTCAGCTTCGCACGTCGCAGCCGGTGTTGCTGCAGGTGCTGTTGCTCCTGCGTTGACCGTCACAGAATTGTTGACGGTCACACTGACGCTAACAGCCCCAGTTGCGGTGGTAACCGCAACTGAAGAGGTTGTTGCCGGTGCGACGGCAGGAGGGTACAGAACTTCTTTAAACAGGTTGTTGCAAGCCGCCATCCGCATCTCGATGGTTTTTCCACCGCTAATCAGCTCCGCATAAGCAAAGCCGGCGGGCACAGCAACAGTTGCTATCTGTGAAGCGTTTCCATCATCCCCTGTAACACGCGCCCTGACCAAACAGGCCCCCCTCTCTGCAACTGTCCTTTTTGTAAACGCGGGAGAGGTGACGGGCTGATCCAGTGAGGGCTTATACCATTTTGCCTTGCCGGCGGCTACATCTGCGAGGCACTTCATCTGCCCCGCTATAGTGTCCGCATAAATACCCTTTTCAAGGTTTTCAGCGACCGACGGCAGTGCAACGAGTGCCACAACAAGTGCGGCGAGAAACTTGACGATTTGGTTCATGATGAACCCTCCTTAGTTAGTGAGAAAATTGTTTGAAATTCAAAGGTATTTGACAGGATTGCCTAATACCGACTTACCCTAATAGTATACACTATTTTATAAAAAAGTCAAGGGGTAGAACCGTTACAGTTCTACCCCTTTTCTGCTTGCTGGATAAGGCTTTTTGAGCCTACTCCCGCCAGCACGTCAGGCGAGTGCCCGGTACCCACGGTGCCGGTTTGTATCCCGACGGGCATTGTCCGTTTTCGGCAAAAACCTCATAGCGACTGTTGTCGCCTTGGTTTTGCTGGCCGGACTCACCATATATTCCAGCCGGGCACACACCTTGATGGATGCGCCCCACCAGGATGACTTTGTTCATCCCCACCTCTTGCCCACCATTCAGACAGACAAAGGATTTTTCCCCGCCGCGATTCCGCTGGTTCAGCTGACTCCCGCCTCCGCAGGAGATTTGGACAGTGTCGCCGCCCTCCTTCACACAAATAACCGCTTGGGCTTGCTGCCCCCCAGGAACCCTGCCTGAAAGGAACACATAGGATGCGGGGTTTTGCGGGTCCCGCGCCGCAAGGTAGAAATTTTGACCGGCGCAGCCTGTCAGAACCAGAGAGGCAAACAGCAATACTGCTGAGAGGATGCGTTGAAACATGGCGTTTCTCCTAAAATAGTTGGTTGGAAAGGAATTCTTGTTGAGTAAGACACTCACACAAGTATGCTGTATATTATACATTATTCTAGCAATTTGTCAAGTTAGTTTCTTTTAGATTACTCTCTCTTTTGCTAGGTTTTACTAGCAACTGGCGACGTATCCCCTACTCCCTACTCACTACTGCCTATATACTTGTATCTATGACTGTTAGCTTTAATGATGTTGTCCAAAATCATACGCTTGATGATTTACACAAAGAAGAGGAAGAGGAGCTCGTAAAACTGCTTTCGGATAAATATGGGCTACCGTATGTAGATCTACGCGGCATAGCACCTGAACCAGATGCTATGCGTTTAGTGTCTGAAGAAGACGCGCGTGCTGCTGGTACGGTGCCTTTTAAAATCGTTGGGAAGAAACTCTTCCTCGGGACAATTAGTAGTTCTAATCCAAAACTAAAAGAGATCTATCAGCCGCTTGAAAAAAGTGGTATGCAGCTTATGCTCTTTCTGTGCTCACACGCGTCTCTTGAGCACGTCCTTGCCCGCTATGTAGATATCCATACTGGAAGCGCTGTAACCAGCGGCATGCTGCAACTCACTCGTGAAAATATGGACAGACTTATGGCAGAGTTCACAACCGTCGACGAGCTCAAGCATCGCTTCGAGGAGCTTGCTTCATCACAGGAGGCGTACAAAATAACTCGACTACTGGAAATGATGATTGCAGGAGCGCTTGCGTATGACGCAAGTGATATACACATAGAACCAGAAGAAGATAAGGTGCGGCTACGCTATCGTATTAACGGCGCACTTGAAGATATCGCCTTTTTTGACTTCGGATCTCTTAAACAAATCACAAGTAGGCTCAAACTCCTTTCAGGGCTTAAGCTTTCAACAATTGCAAAAGCACAAGACGGACGATTCAGTATCAACCTTGGTGAAATAGAAGTAGAGGTGCGTGTATCTATTATTCCTGGAAACTATGGAGAGAGTTTTGTGATGCGCTTGCTTGATCCGCGGCATGCACAATCGAACTTAGATAATATTGCCTTTCCTCCAAAAATCCGCGAGCTGATAGACCGGGCACTTGCAAGACCAAACGGCGTGATACTAACTACAGGCCCAACAGGAAGTGGAAAGACAACGACACTCTATGCATTTCTTCACAAGGTGTACTCACCCGAAGTAAAGATAATTACCATTGAAGATCCTGTGGAGTATCATCTCGAAGGAATTACTCAGACGCAAGTTGAAGAAGAGAAAGGATACACCTTTCTCTCAGGGCTGCGTGCCGCGCTACGACAGGACCCTGATATCATCATGGTGGGAGAAATACGAGATCAAGACACGGCAAAAGTCGCCATCAACGCGGCGCTCACAGGACACTTGGTATTTTCTACACTACACACCAACAATGCAGCTGGAACTATTCCCCGACTTATCGACTTGGGTGTGAATCCAAAAGTACTTGCTGGAGCTCTCTCTATTGCTCTTGCTCAGCGACTTGTACGAACACTCTGCCCTACTTGTAAAATGGAGAGCGTCTCGAATGAAAAAGAATCTCGTATCATCACTAATATTTTGGGTGCCATGAAAACTGAAGGTAAAGAAGAGTCTATGAATGGATTCGTTCCAAATACTGACTACAAACTATATAAAGCTGTCGGGTGCGATGCATGTGGTCATACCGGATATGTGGGAAGAGTTGGAATATTTGAGGCGCTTGTGATGAGCCCTGATATTGAAAGACTGCTTGTGACAAATCCTGGTGAGCGAGAAATCAAAGATGCCGCTATAGGGCAAGGAATTCCGACACTTCGTGAGGATGCTATACTTAAGGTACTCACCGGAATAACTTCACTTGAGGAGGTTGGGAAAGTGGTTGATCTTTTTGCCGACTAACTGAGAAAAATTCTGTAGCGACAAAGTAGATGAAACCTTATTGCACAGAAAAAGCCCATAGATCTCTAAGCAACCCCTTGGTGAAGAACAAACCTTCATAAGGATAGGCACAGTATAGGAAAAACCTAACCAGACCGTCCTTCGAATTAGTGAGTGCTGATAAATCAGCGATTGTTTAGAGATCTATGGGCTCTGACAAAAAACGTATACCGTTAGTGAGATTATAGCACATAAGAATGCGCTTGTCAAATACATCTCCATGACCCCTCTTAACCCCCCAGAAATTCCAATAGAAATAGAAGAAACACGGCACTTGGATAGCACGCTGCGCCCCGAGAAATTTTCTGATTATATAGGGCAAGAAACAATCAAAAAAAATTTACATATTCTCTTGACCGCCGCCAAAGAGCGCAATACTCCGCCTGAGCACATCCTTTTATATGGGCCACCTGGACTAGGTAAAACAACACTTGCGCATTTGATAGCAAAAGAGCTAAACGCAAACCTCAAACTTTCGAGTGGGCCAGCAATTATGAAGGTTGGTGATCTTGCGGCAATACTTACCAACCTCGCACCAGGAGATATTTTGTTTATTGATGAAATTCACCGACTAAATAAAATGATCGAGGAAGTCCTCTACCCCGCAATGGAGTCAGGTAAGCTTGATATCGTTATTGGTAAGGGACCATCTGCAAGAACAATACAACTTGACCTACCTCCTTTTACCTTAATCGGAGCAACAACCCGCATATCTCTTCTTTCCTCCCCCCTTCGTTCACGCTTCTCTGGAGGAGTATACAGACTGCAGTACTACACAGAGGATGAAATCGCAACGATTGTAAAGAATAGTGCAAAAATACTTGGGACAACCGTTCCGGAGGATGCGGCATATGAGATAGCGAAACGCGCGCGGTTCACACCTCGTATTGCAAACTATTATTTAAAACGCGCGCGCGACTATGCTCAGGTACATAAAGCGATTATCGACAAAGATGTCGTAGATCACTCGCTTTCACTCCTAGAGATTGATGAGTTCGGCATCGGTGTTTCTGAGCGAATGATTTTAGATGCTCTTGTTAACACCTTTAACGGTGGGCCAGTTGGTGTAGGAACACTTGCTGCCGCAACGGGAGAGGAAGAAGCGACTATCGAAGACGTGACTGAACCATACCTTATACAGATCGGCATGCTTGAGCGTACACCGCGAGGAAGAAAGGCAACAGATAAAGCGTTACAGTATTTTAAAAAGTAGCATGGCGACAACTCGTATTATTGGAATAGATCCAGGGTTTGATCGGCTTGGTGTTTGTGTTTTGGATAAAGAAGGAACAAAGGAGACACTCGTCTATTCGTCGTGTGTAACCACTTCAAAAAGCGCATCGTTCACGGAGAGGTTAGCTTATGTTGGGGACGAGCTAACAAAAGTGCTCACAGAGTATAAACCAGCACATCTAGCAATAGAAGACCTGTTCTTTACCAAGAACCAGCGCACAGCGATGATGGTGGCAGAGGTGCGCGGCGTTATTCTTTATCTCGCGCAAAAACACGGACTTCGTATCTATGAATATTCCCCTCCTGCTATTAAGGTCGCCGTAACGGGGTACGGCAAAGCAAGTAAAGACGATGTAAAACACATGGTTTCAAAAATCATACGACTTCCTGAAAAAAAACAATTAGATGATGAGGTGGACGCTATCGCTATCGCACTTACCCATAGCGCACACCATAAAATGACAACGTGGGGGCAACCCTAGCCACGACATATTTCTACGCACGATCACCACTTGCACAGAAGTAAAAAGGATGATATCTTTCCTTACATCAAATACTATTTATGCTTATAGAAGAAGAGGAACCGAAAAGTGTTGAAGTGAGTCCAGATGCGCTCGAGGCGCTGTTTGATGAAAGTGCAGTCATTGAAGAAGATGAGGTTTTAGTTATAACTGAAGACGACGAGGAGGTTGATGAGATTGATATTGCTTTTCAGGCTAACGATGAAGGGTACTGGTAGAAGAGCAGATATCAGAAGCTAGATAACAGAAGGCGCAAATACAAAGTGGCTTTCGGTTTTTGATATTTGTTTTCTATATCCCTACTGCACAATTATTTTTACGAATCTTTTCTTTCCTATTTTAAATACAGCATTTCTGGCAGCTTCTTTTACATCGGTCACTGCGACCCCGTCTGTATCAGCAACAGCTCCATCATCCACCAGCCTTCTCCAATCGGTTTTAGATGAAACAATTCCTTCAGCAAGAAGAACATCAACAAGCAGTGCACCTTCTGTGGTGTGAATTTCTGGTATGGACTCCGGAACGCCACCTTTTGAAAAAGTCTCTATCCAGGAATTCTTGGCAAGGGCGGCATCTTTTTCTGTGTGATACAGCGTTACAATTTCTGTGGCAAGTCTTAGTTTTATATCTTTTGGATTTTCTCCATCAGCAAGTGCTTTTTCTATTGTTGCGATCTCCTCTAAAGAGAGGTCTGTACAAAGTGTGAAGTATTTAATAATAAGTTCATCTCGAACCGCCATAAGTTTACCGAACATATCAAATGGCTCATCGACAACAGTGATAACATTCCCCCAACTTGAAGACATTTTTCTTCCGTCGGTCCCTTCAAGCATGGTTCCAACCATGATGTGCTGCTTTTGTTGTCCGTAATACTCCTGCACAGTTCTTCCTGCCTTAAGGTTAAATAGTTGATCAAAACCACCAAGTTCAACGTCGGCTTTTACTGCCACGGAGTCATACCCCTGCATCATTGGGTACAAGAACTCACGAAGAGAAATCTCCACCCCTTTTTCATAGCGGTCTTTGAAGTTGCGACGAGCGAGCATTTGTTGCACAGAAAAACACTCAGCGAGCTTTGTGACTTCCTCAAAAGAAAGTTTTGAAAGCCAGTCACTGTTGTAAACAAACTCTGTTTTGGAAATGTCTATAATTTTTGAAATCTGACTTTTGTAATCTTTTAGATTGTCATCTATTTGTGCCCGCGTAAGCATTGGACGTTTGTCGCTTTTGTCAGATGCATCACCGACTTGCGCAGTGAAGTCTCCAACAATAAGAACGACCTGGTGCCCCATCTTTTGAAGTTCTCGGAGTTTACGAAGTGGTATTGCCCGACCAAGGTGAATTTTTGGCCCTGTTGGGTCGATTCCGAGCTTAACACGGAGCTGTCTTCCCGAAAGTAAATCTTTCTTAAACTCTTCTTTTACGAAGATGTCTTCAACCCCTCGAGAGAGGAGTTCATCTATCTTTGCCTCATCAGTAACTACTTTATCCATAGTCTGTATAGTATCACAGAGGCTTCATTTGGGTAAGACGTGGTAAAATAGAGCAATGTCTACACCTCACATAGCTCGAAGACGAGCAACGCGAAATAAACTGATTCGCGAACTGTTTTTCTTTATTATAGCGATTGGACTTATTGCTTGCGCATTAGGTATCGCGTGGATCGCGACACTCAACCTTCCTGACTTTAATAACTTTGAGAATAGGAATATCGCAAACTCTACAAAAATATATGACAGGACAGGAACAGTGATTTTGTACAACATTCATGACAATGTAAAACGTACCGCTGTGAACCTAGATCAAATAAGTATTTATATACAACAAGCAACTATTTCTATAGAAGACGCGCACTTCTATGAACATAATGGTTTTAGACCAACCTCGTTTATACGAGCCCTTTTAGCAAATATCGTAAGTGGAGGATTTTCTCAGGGAGGGTCAACCATCAATCAGCAGGTTATTAAAAATGCACTTCTTACTCGAGACAAAACAATTACTCGCAAAGTAAAAGAAATTATTCTTTCAATGAAACTTGATGCCGAGCTTCCCAAAGACACCATTCTTCAAATGTATCTCAATGAGAGTCCATACGGGGGTACGATGTATGGTGTAGAGGAGGCTTCGATGTCTTTCTTTGGAAAACATGCTAAAGACGTTGGGCTTGCGGAGGCCGCTTACTTAGCCGCTCTCCCACAATCACCAACATACTATTCCCCTTATGGAAAACATAAAGCCGCCCTTGATCAGCGAAAAAATTTAGTGCTTCAAAGAATGTTTGAGTTGGGATATATAACGGAAGATGAAAAAACAAGGGCACAACAAGAAGTGGTTACTTTTATAACTGATGTTTCAAACAACGGGAAGGCGCTGCACTTCGTTATGTTTGTTCGAGAGTACTTAGAGCAAAAATATGGTAGAGACGTGGTCCAGAACGGAGGACTTAAAGTGATTACAACGCTTGACTACTCGCTCCAAAAACAAGAGGAAGAGATTGTAAAAGCTGGGGCATTAGAGAATGACAAAAAATTTAAAGCAAAGAATGCCGCGCTTGTTGCAATCGATCCGCGAAATGGACAAATACTCTCTATGGTTGGCTCTCGAGACTTTTTTGACACCGCGATACCTGGGCAGTTTAATGTGGCAACAGCATTACGTCAGCCAGGATCGTCATTTAAACCAATAGTCTATGCCGCGGCATTTGCGCTTGGCTATACACCAGAAACAGTTATCTTTGACGTACCAACACAGTTCAGTACTCGTTGTGATGCATATGGAAACCCGCGTGGAAACGCCCAAGAAAGCGACTGCTACATGCCAGTCAACTACGATGGTATTTTCCGTGGCCCGATTTCGCTTCGCAACTCGCTCGCTCAATCACTTAACGTTCCTGCGGTAAAACTACTTTATTTAACTGGACTTTCAAATGCTGTAACCCTCGCTCAAAACATGGGGCTCTCGACAATTACTGACCCGGCACGCTATGGACTATCCCTTGTTCTTGGAGGCGGTGAAATAACGCTACTTGAACTAACGAATGCCTATGGCGTATTTGCAAACAATGGTATTTACAGCAAGCCTCAGTTTATACTTGAGGTAAAAGACGCAGACGGAACGCTTCTAGAAAAATATAGCCCGAACCAAACAGAGGTTCTTCCTGACTCAGTTACAACCCTCATCTCAAGCGTTCTCTCTGACCAGGCAGCAAAAATACCTGCATACGGTGCAAACTCTCCTCTTTTCTTTGGGGAGCGCCCCGTCGCGTCTAAAACAGGAACAACAAACGACTATCGAGATGTTTGGGTTATTGGATACACACCATCTGTAGTTGTTGGCATGTGGGGAGGAAATAACGACAATACTCCAATTGATAAAAAGGTTGCCGGGTTAGTACTTGCTCCTATTTGGCACAAGGCAATGGCTGCAGCAATTGCAACAAGTAGTATCGAGTATTTCCCAGATCCTTTGCCAAACACCTCTCAGAAGGCAATTCTTCGAGGTGAGTACTGTGCGGAGGGTGGTATTCATGACATCTTACGCTATGTTATTAAAAACAACCCTGACGGCCCATTGCCGGCAAATCCAGAAGATGATTCACAGTATTCTTTGTGGGAAACAGCTCTGCAGGACTGGTTAGCAAAACACCCTGTCGCGTGTGGACAATAGAACTTCGTGAATACGCCCACCTCTACTGTATTTTATAAACTACCTTAACAGGAGTGCTGCAGATTGAGAACCACAACTCTAAAAAGAAACTTCGTAGCCAAGGCTGCGTAAAAGTTTTTCCGCTTCTATTTGGTGGAGCTTTGTTCGAACAGCTGATGAAACAAAGAATCGTATTTTTTTATTTTTAATCTCAACCTGCTCTTCTTGTAACACTGCTCCATTTTCTTGTAAGAGCTCGATCACTTCTTTTTTCTTTTCTTTCTGTACCTCGATTGCTTTGCTGTATTTAGAGAAAAGGGAGAGATCCATATTTAACGGTTAAGGGGCATTAATAAGTATGTAAACCGAGCATCTTCTTTGCTTTGTATAAACACGGGCTTTTGTGCTGTAGTAAACGAACACACAAGAGTAGAGCCCGACAAATGAGAAAGGGCGTCGAGGAAATAACGACTGTTATAACTCACCTCAATGTCATCCCCTATTTTTGTGCTAGCAACACTATTGGTTACCTGGCCAACGGCCTCATTCTTACTATGAAAAGTAACCTGCTCTCCAGCAAACACGCACTTGACCTGGGAATACTGCTCTGTGAAGTATGTTGTTAATGTTAGTGCCTTTTGAAGATCTTCTTTTGCAAGTGTTACTGTTGTTGTAAATTCTTTTGGAAAAAGCTGTCTGTAGTCTGGGAACTGTCCGGTCGTAATATGAATACAAAGTGTTAGGTTTTGGGTTGAGAGCGTTAAAATACTTTCATACAAGGAAAGGGACACCTCTTGATCTTCTTCTGAAATAATATACAAAATATCTGCCACATGCTTTTGAGGAATAAGAACAGAAAGGGAGAAGTTTTCTGGCGCGTCAACCACCTTTTCTGCAAGTCTGTACGAGTCCGTCGCCACAGAGATAAGCTGCATATCTTTTGTATACAAAAACACTGAAGCGATTTCTGGTTTGATCTCGGTTGTCGCAGCACAAAAAGAAACATCTTTCAAAAGTGAAGTAAGTGTTTCTTTTGAAAGAGAACCAAGACTATCCCCTTGTGGTGGGAGAGTTGGAAAATCTTCGTATGGAGTTGTTTTAATCTCTATAACCTCCTTGTCCCCTGTTATTGAAAAGACCCCGTCAACAAGCTCGCAAACAAACACTGTGTCGTTCTTTTGCAAGAACGAAATTATTTTTAAAAGTGTTTCACCCTGAAGAATACAGGATCCATTTTGAATTCCTTTAACCGAAATACTTTTCTCACAAAAAAGCTCGAGGTTGGTTGCCCTCAAAGTAAGTTGGTGTGTATCTAGAGTTATGTGGATGTCTTGCAAGAAGTGTTGACCTGATTGCTTGCTTCTTGCTTTTGCTACCTGTTGTACCGCAGTAACAAGTGAGCCACCTCTGCATTCGAATTTCATATATCTTAGTATATATAAAATATAATACTAAGTATAGGTCTGTGTATGAGGTGGAAACCTGGTTTTTGTTTTGAAATATAAGGTTTTTTTGGTTTTGTTGTTGGATTAGAGTTTGGTAAAAACGGATGCACGTTGTGTACAAAGGCAGCGACTTTTCACATGTCTGTGGAAGAAGGGGTCGGTTTCCCAGAGGTTATTATTGTGTTATCCACAAAGCTATTCACATAAAAGCCCTTTAAATAAAAATCCGCAACACCCCGGTGTGGTTTTGCTTACTCCAACACCCCGAAGCTTATTGATACAGAACTATAAACCCCTTCTTTTAATTTACACAAGCATTGCGCGAATGTCTTCTATTTCTCGTACAAGGTGTGGGTCATTTTTAAGAACCCCTTTTATTTTTTCATATGAGTGAATTACGGTCGTATGGTCGCGCCCACCGAGGCGATCCCCTATCATAGGGTATGAAATATCAAAATCTTCACGGAGAATATACATGACGATCTGCCGAGGCTTCACAACGTCCTTCCTCCTTGTTTTGTTGTAGATGTATATATCAGGAATATGATAGTAGTCCGCAATCATTTTTACTATCTCTGGAATAGAAATACTCTTCTTCGCTCGAACATTATTCTTCAAAAGCGTCTTTACGTCCTGAAGGGTAAGCACTTGTTGTTTTACTTGGATATAACCAAGAAGTGATGTCATAACACCTTCAAGCTCTCGAATGTTCCCCTGCACTGTCTCGGCGACATACTCGAGGACGTCGTGAGGAATTTTATCGCGGTACTCTTTTGTTTTTGACTGCAAAATAGCAAGACGGGACTCAAGCGACGGAATGTTTACATCAACAATCATTCCTTGGTTAAAGCGAGAACGAAGACGATCTTCAAGGCCTGTGATAAAGTTTGGGTGTTTATCAGAAGAAAAGATAATCTGCTTGTTCATTTCGTATAACGCGTTAAAGAGATGGAAGAGTTCGTCTTGTGTCTTCTCTTTTCCGTTAATGAACTGCACGTCGTCCATAATAAGGACATCATATTTACGATACTTTTCTTTAAAAGAATTTATCTTATTTAAATTTATAGAACTAACAAGGTCCATGTAAAACTTTTCAAGAGATGTGTAGAAAACTTTTCGATCAGGGAACTTCTTTTTAATGGTGTTTCCAACGGCCTGCATGAGGTGTGTCTTTCCAAGTCCTGTGTTCCCGTAGACAAAAAGTGGATTGTAGACAATTCCAGGGTTCGCTATTACTGCCTGACTACAAGCAAAAGCAACCTCGTTAAAAGGGCCAACAATAAAGGTGTCAAAAGTATAACGAGGATTTAGTCCGTCATCTTTGTTGATATAAAGATCTTGAAGAGGAAGTGTTTGGCCGGTGATGGCAATGTGCTGTGCTTTCTTTTGAAGCGTTTCCGGCTTAACCACAGAAAATGTTACTGAGCGAACCCCTTCATGAATAGTTCTCAGAATACGGAGAATA
>CAYVOJ010000013.1:0-15788 GCA_964453485.1 uncultured Candidatus Saccharibacteria bacterium | reverse complement strand
GAAAAACTTCGTATTGAAAGTCGGGCTGCAGTACAAGGCGCGAAGGCACAAGCGAAGATTATCCAAGAACTTCTACGACAAAAGAGAATCAGAGGGGATCTTATTCTCAATATTAAGAAACTCGTAAAGCGTGTAGAACGATTCAAGAAAGAAAATACGACCAGCTCTGTAAATGTCGAGTATCAGAAACAACTTATCGCATTGGTAGATACGTTCCAGAACTCAGCAGTAAGTCAAAAGACACTGGAGAAATTCACAAAGCTTTCCGATTGGATAAGTAATAATCCGGAGCTCCCACTGACTCCAGAGGTGAAGGAGTGGCATCAGAATACACTGAAGAGACTCGGGAAGAAACCACTTTCTGAGATGAATACTGAAGAGCTTGGAGAGGTGTATAACCAACTCAAAGCATTGGTCGATATTGGTGTGGGTATGACGAAGACAGCGCAACTTATGGAGAAATGGGAAATCGAACAGCAAACACGTAAGTTGGCCAGCACAACCGTAAAGATCAATCAGAAAGAGTTACGCGAGCACACGGCCGAAGGTATGGCCGAACGGGCAGTATGGGATAAATACCATATGGGAATCGCACAATTCCATAGTCCGCTCTATGTGATGAATAAGTTCGATGGTAGTCCTCATGATTTCAGTGGGCAAAATGTGAAGCTCTGGAAGGAAATACAAGAAGGAGAAGTTTCTTCTCAGGCGGAAACAATTCGCGCACAAGAATACCTTTACGAGCAGTATAATGCAATTCTTCCGGAATCTACCTACGAAGAAGATGCCTTTGTCACTCTTGTATCCATGCTCGTACAGGATCGAACAGATCAAGTGGAATCTATTATGAAAGCCATGAACTGGACCGCTATACCTGAGATGATAGGAAGAGTAGATCGTGAAAAAGCAAACCTACTTATTGATATAATCCGTGAAACATATAAGAAGTTTGGCGTCACAGACAGGATGGCCGCTATCTACGAGGCACGTGAGGGGAAGCCGTTCCGTATGACGGAAAACTACGTCACGATGACAAAATACTCTAACCGTGACGATGGGAATCCGGATGTAGCTGAAATAGTCGTAGGTGCCTATGAGACGAATTCTGCTGACACGACACCAGGTTCCGTACAAGCACGTAAAGAAGGGGTGAAATATACGCCGCGTTTTGATATCGTGAATGTAGCAGCAGAATCTATAGGAGAATCCCTCTGGTATATTCATATGCAGCCACGTATTGATAAGGCAATCGCACTGACAAACAATGCGATCTATAGATCTTCTGGAGGTGCGCTCGCTTCTAACTACTGGGAAGGATTTCTGAAGACCGTAGCAAAGAAAGGAATCCCGGACAAATCTACACAGAACTATCTCGGAGAATTTCTTCGAAGTGGTATCGTTGTATCTCAGCTTGGTTTTAAGCTTTCTACAATAGCGTTGCAGCCAATGGCAATAGTCCCTGCAGTACTTCAGGCAAATTTACTTTATGGGCCTGAAGCAGCTGCTAATATCGGTATGCAATTTGCAAGACATATGAATATATTTAGTAAGAGAGTTATTGATGAAACACTAGCAGAAAGTGAAGCACTTCTCGTACGTGCAGGTACCCAGGGAGATACCTCCGTACAGGAATTTGTTGAGGAAAATAGAAGATTGAAATCCGGTATTCTCAAGGCAAGAGCAAAGCTTGTACAATTCGCAATGCAGCCAATGTCTGCACTTGACGTACGTACCGCAGGTGCAGTGTGGAAAGGTATGTACAACTATCTCGTATCTCAAGGGACGCCGGAGAAGCAGGCAAAAAAAGATGCTACTATGTTTATGAATATGACACAGTCTGGTACTAATCTTGTGTCAAATAGACCGCTTATATTTAACGGAGGAGAATTCGCTAAATTTCTTTTCACGTTTCAGAGTTATACAATGAGTATGTTTTCACTGGTAACACAATCGTGGATTAAGTCTGGTATATTAAAGGGTACGTTTGGAATAAAGGCAAAATCATTAGGTACGCTTATCTTAGCTGGAATACTGTTTGCAGTATCAGATGATCTCGCGAGAAAGGTGAGAGATCTCGTGCAGGGCCGCGCATTTAAAGAGGAGAACTTCCTTGAATATATGCTGCGCATGGTGAAGAGTGCACCAGGGAACCTGTTTGGCACTGCTCCTATTATCGGAAATGCGCTACGTAATTTCTGGGATAGCAAGACGGCAGGGGGAAGACTCACGCCGGAGTATTGGTTTAACGTACCAAGTATGGCCGGGTTTAAGAATATGATTATGGGAGCAAGTAAGCTCAGTAATGCAGACGAGATGGCCGACACTATGAAAGGATCTATGACCTTTGCAGAGGGCGCAGGAGAGGTACTTGGCGTACCGGCTACGGTACAGATCTTTGATATTCTCCAACGCTTTGTGAAGGATGAAGAAACAAAGAAAAAAGAAATAATAGAGGAGTTTGCCCGTGCATTTAATAAAGCAGGAAAAGATGAGGTGAAGTATTATAATGAACTTATCAATACTATGTTCCCACCATCTGAACGTACTTTAAGAACAGAGGATGAGATAAAAAAGATTAAGTCTAAATGGAATGATGCTATTGTAAATACAGGGGATAACCAATATGCACGAATTCTGAATGATTTACAGACAAATGAAGAGAAGGCGCAGGCATTGAAGAATATGCAACGAGAAATGAGCAGTGACGAGTTCAGACAATTGATATCTTATGGACAACAGTATAAAGTAATATCTGATGATACTATGAAAAAGTTTTATCTTCTAAAATAACATACATGCTTTACTTTAACGGAATGCGTCCACCGAGCGAACTACCTAATATGTCTCAAGAGGAGGTACATAATATTGCCGTAAAACATATGAAGGACCAGACGGATAGTGTACAGCGTCTTGTAAAGCATGTAGCAGATGTTGTGAAGAAGAATATAGATACAGTAAAACGATACATACCTTTTACCCAATAATAAAACAGAACACATGATTTACATTTCAGTTGGTCATGGGTCTCACGGGAAAGACCCTGGAGCAGTAGCGAATGGGACAACCGAATTTGCAGAATGCTCTGCCGTTGCATCACTTCTAGAAGAGATGTACGGAATGAAGATGATACCGCGTGATCTTACATTAAAGGAGCGTATTGTGTGGGTGAATACACACCTTACCTCTTCAGATGTGCTTATTGAGCTCCATATGGATGCAGCGACACCTGTAGCGAAAGGAGCTACGGTATTCTACCGAGAAGGTAATATTGATATGGGGAAATCGGCGCAGAAGTTCCTGAGTGCATACTGTGCGTTTTCTGGTACTTCCGAGAGATATGTTTTGACTGACGCAGCTTCTCGGTTTGGGCGTCTTGGGATTATACGTGACGTAAAATGTAAATCTCTCCTTATAGAGCTCGGGTTTATTACAAACGTAGCAGACCTAAGTATGGTGCGAGCAAACGCCGCAAATGCAATCATACGAGCAATTAATTCTACTTTTATTACAACACCTTCTATGGATACACATGAATCAGTACCAGAATGGATGCAAGATGCGTGCGACTGGATAAAACTAACAGGAATATCAACGGGAGACCGTCCGCTCGATACCATGAAACGAGGGGAAGTCTTCGAATTGTTACGCAAACTTACCATATATCTTAATAATAAATATGAACCAGGAGCTCATTAAGTTTTTTTCGACAGGTAAACTTACAGACTTTGGATGGGTTATCTTTTTAATCTATGGTCATGACTATATTGAGACTAGTCCTACTATTGCTGTTATTTGTATTGTTGGAGCGATTGCTTTAGCTGGACTGAATATTTTCCACAAATCGTATAACCAGCCGGCCGTTAAACAAAGTGACACTACCTCTACTCCTAATACTTAAAATCGATGGATACCCTCCATTTCATTCAGGAAAACACATTTCTCCTTGGGTGTATTCTCGCCACAGGAGGCGCGTCACTAAAACTTTACATTGATTACCTTGATCTCAAAAAACGCATGGAACTTCTAGAAGAACGATTTATTAAGCTCGAGGAGGAGAAGATCGTGAAAATCGAAGAGGGTATGTCTACTCTGCTCGAGAATCAACATAAACAGGCATTGATGCTATCGAGTATAGACGAGCGTACGCAATATACGGTAAAAGGAATGAACCGTATCGAAGAAGTGTTATCGAGAAAGATAAAATAGGGTATTGACAGATTTAAAACTGTAATGACACGCTATTAGTGTCATTATATTCTAACAAACACAAAATGACAAAAACAAAACTTTTCGTTGCTGCAATTGCATTACTTGTAGCAGTATTCGGATTCTTTTCTCTCGCTATGGCAAATGGGAAAAGCAACTCCATAGCTTGCTTTCCGTTTGAGATATGATATCCTTTCTTCGTGAAAGGTAAACCTAAGAATCCCGGATCTCATGAGAGTCCGGGTTTTTTAGATCTCTACAAAATAAATATTAGGATACTTATAAAGAAGTAACTTTTTTTTGATTGCGTACTCCTTCGTGATACACCCCTTTACGTCTTCAACAACATCGTGTCCTAGTTGTGTATCAAAATATTGGAAATCAGCTATATAGTTTATTGGTCGTTCTTTCTTTCCTCTATATGTAAATCCGTCCTGCAGTCGAAATACCGGCTGTAGTGTAAGGTTTTTGATTACTCCCTTTTGTTGTAGGAACGACAGTTCTCTATACCGCTGTGCTTCTTTCTGTGAATGGAACTGTATTCCATTCACTACAGTCTTCTTATTCAGAAATTTACTCTGAGGTTTAATCTGGAACGGATTCCTACAATCATAATGGATGCTGTGATTATTCCCACAAAGTGTGCATTTGCCGTGTAAAAGCATAGATAGAAGTGAAGAATTAAGTAGACCACACTGACATAAGTTATAGTTTTTTAGATTTAAGACATTTCGCACATACCTGACGATCTATATATCGTTCGAACTGTTTTGGATAATGAGAGAAATATTCATACATAATATACTTGTATTCATGTTCACACCACATCTGCTTCCACCATGTACGGAATGTAGAGAGGAAAGTCATAGATTTATTTTATTAAGAGAGTAGTCCCAGTCGATACGTTTCCCACAACAAGCGCAATATATCCACCACTGATTGATCTCGTCTATCTGACAATTATCACAACGAAACCACTGCGCATGTGGGATATATGTTACACTGACTGAAAGACATTCTTTGTCGTTCATAGGTCACTAGGGAAAGGATATATAACTTGCATATGCTTAGACATAATATATGTCTCTTTTGTAAGCATTTCTTCTTCCCAACACTTTTTGCATCGCTTGATGTAGTACCTAGTATACTCATCAGCTGGCTTATTAAAGTGTTCTCGTAACAAGTATTCATACACATGTTCTTGGCATGGCTGTGGTTTTGCTTTTTTCTTTTTCGTACTGTTTTTCATATGTTATTTGTTACTTAGAGAGTCAGTGTCTTCTTGGAGCTTACATAAAATGTCTTGTATGCATTTCTGATAGCCCATGCCTTTTTCAGATATAGTATCACCTGATTCAGAATGTAGCATGGGCTTTGGCACTATCCCTTGAGCGTAACGGATACAAGATTTGCGTATGAACTCTTTGATTTCCATACTTTCATGGTTCGTAGGGTCTCCAAGAAAGTGTACAAAAGAGGAATCAAATTCTTGCAAGATTTGCTGCATTAAATCACTCATGTGTTTTATTAGTTAGCTGTATATACTTCTTTGCTGCGAGCATAGCGAGTTTTGCATTGAATACTTCTGTCAGTAGTTCTTCTGGTATCTCATTTAGTTCTACGACCTCGACCGGAACTTCACACGGCACAAGTTCTTTCATTCTTCGTAAGTGTAATTGATAAAGTTAACGTATAACTATTTTCTGCGGCTCTGGAGGCACAAGCTCGAAACGTCCGTCCGATCGTGCAATCCATACAATTCTTGTAGGTTGAGATTCTAGCTCTATAGTGTGTAATGTAGTTGGCATAGTTTGTTATTTATAAGTGAATAAAGCGTCTAATAAGTTTGTCATTCTCTGTAGGTAGTAAGGTAAGTAAAGTTAGATCAGTTTCTCTTGAGCAACAACTTGATCTTCGGTAATGTCGTAGGTCTCATAGAAGAACGACGCGAAATGTTTTACTAGGTTTTTTAATCCCTGCCAAGGTCGAAACTTACGCCTTTTCATCCCTAGTAGTACTCGCTGCACATAGAGCCCTCCTTCTATATTTATAATACGGACTTGTGGGAGGCGACAATCTTTGCTGAATGTGATATTTGGTTGGTCTTCTTGCATTGGTTATTTATTAGGGAATAAAGTATCTAAGAAGGTAGTCCGACAGCGACCGCCTCTTCAAATGTGAGTCCTCTTTTCATCCGCATGGTAAGAACTTGGTAGTTGTACCCTAGATACCTTTCCCATGCGCGTACGTTCATGGTCTTCCCATTCATAGTATATAAGCGTAGATTCGTTTTATGCTCCGATCCTTGTTCAAATAAAGACGCCCATCTACAATTTTCTTTATAGTATCCTTTTAATGGGTCAATGCGGTCTATTGATGTTTTACCGTCAGGAGGTACGCCCATATCTTCAAGAAAGTTCTCAAACGTGTTCCACCTATCACAGACTGTAATTCCTTTCCCTCCATATTTAGGATACAGGGTTGCCTTTGGGTTCTGACAACGTGACTTCATAGCCGCCCACTTTGCATATACCTTGGTACGACTGTATCCATGTGTTGTCTGATGGTTATCGTATTTCTTCTTATCCGCCAATCTCTCCATAAGCTGAAGTGCTTGTTCTTTGGTCATCGTTAATAGAACTTATATTGTAAAAAACCACACCCTTTACACCGTACAACCATTCCCTTTCTTTTTGTTTCATCTTTCTATTGGGTTATTGGGGTAAAGGCTAAAAGGAGCTAAAGTATTTGTCATCATCGCGATTGGTCGTGATCATATTGTCGCATACTATTCTAAAAGCCTCGCTTTCATGTTCTGTGCAATATGGAACACCTCTTCTTCTTCTCTCGTCTGTGAACATAGAGATGCACTTATTATCACATAATGCACATGTGTCATCGATAGCCTTATATGTCACTCCATCAACTTTGATCATGGGTTTCTTCATACTTATTGATTTATGGAATAGAGAAAATGAAAAGGTGTGTTCATTGTTGCTTTTTTGAGAGAATAAAAATACCGATAAATGTTTCCCTTACTGGTGGGAACTCGTACTCTTCCATCTCTCCATCATCCATATGAGCAGCACAACTTTCTTTGCACCCACTGCACCAGTAATACTTAGCACTCGTAAGCTGCGGACGTACTTTTACTTTTGCGTTGCAACAGTTTGATTTCATAGCGTCTACTGGTGGGATCACTTCTACCATGTTGTTTTATAGATAAGTAAATAAATTATACGTGCTTCGGACACACCCCACACACCGCAAACCACACCTCGCCATTTGTTTTTCTTTTTTCCGCTACAATCTGTTCCGCTACCTGGCGTAGTTCGTCAGCATTCTTGCGGTCTACACATAGGTAGATGAGTTTAGTTTCTTTATTCTCATGAAGATTGTAGTTGTCTGAGCAATTGTTTTTCATATAAAAAATTAGTTAAGTGTGGTGCAACACTGCGAGAATCTCACTCGCACTCCTAGTGTACTTTCTCTGCATAGTGGTAGTTTATAGACTACATTTGCAGTTATACGAAGCGTTGCATTTGTTGGTGAGAGTAGAGAATCGAACTCTACACGAGACGGGATTTGCACCCTTAATTCATGCAGCAACTACTTGTTGCTTGCAGCTCACTGTGTACACAGTGCATTACTCTTTCTGCCGTCTCACCATGATTGGTGGTAGTAAGGATTTGCACCTTACATGATCCGCCGATTATGTGTTCCCGTTTACTGGCTCGGCTAGGTCTCTTGCTTTCTGGTGAGTAGAGAGTTCTTTCTGTTCTTTCTGGAAAATGTCGCTGTTCATAGAAATTGGTATAAGTTATAAAGTAGACTTTCTTTTCTTGATACGTAATTTTGAGACATCAACACCTTTTAACTCTGCAATCTCTTCAAGAGTTATCTCTACAAATTCTTCTTTCTCATTTCTGATATTTAATTCCTTTTCTACATCAATACTTGAAATCTCTTTGAATATTTCATTATTCCAGTTAGGAAGAGACATGACTTTCTTTCTATCTTCTAGACTAGCGTTGTCCCATGACTCCCTCCATGCTTGCTGATACGTTCTGCATTTTAAGTATCCTCCACATGTCACATAACTTGGATACGCTTCTTTCTCCTTATCGCTCATATCGCTTTCACTTATCCAATTGTTTTTATCAAAATAGAAAAAGTTTGGAAACGACAATTCTTCTCTCGTCGTAGTTGTTTCTTTGTTAAAAATACGCACAAGTGGCTCATCTGAGTTACAGTACCCTGAGTTCCTGCTCCCTGAGTTCCAATCTCCTGAGTTCCTGCTCCCTGAGTTGTAGTTCCCTGAGTTATACTCCCCTGAGTTCCTGACCCCTGAATTCATATCCCCTGAGTTGTTTTTGTTGTCTGCCATTTTTTTGAAAAAGTTAAACATATAAATACTTATTTTCGTTCCTTCTTCCACTCCAACACCTTCTCTATCTCCTCCTTGAAATGTTCCTGGCAATACCCGTGTGATACCATCTTCCCGCCTACGGTGAGGATCTCGGTGAGTTGTTTGTTCATGTCACACACACAACACACAACATCGACACCGTCTTTTTTTTCCCACACTCTGTACTTGTGTTGTGGTGGTTCTACACCCATGGGGCGTATTACCTCTGTATAAGACTTTGTAATCATAGATGTATTAATTACGAATAAAAATATCACAAGCGTGGCCACAAAATGAACAAATGTAGTAGTTCCCATGCTTATTATGCACGGTATAGAGGAATGTCTTGTGGCATGTACTGATATGGTCGTGATCTGTCTCGTATTCTATACCTGATTTCATAAGACGGGCTTCTACTTCGTGTGCACTTATTTGGGTGCGTTCATTAAATTTACGTATTGCTTTCATGTCTTCTACGCATCTTTGTTTGATTTTTTGTTTTGGCATAATTTACCGCTTTGTGAATTAAAATGTTCCATAAAAAGTGCATCTGCTAATCGTTGTTCTCGTATAATCTTTATCTTGTGTCTAAGAGATGTTAGTTCCGCATGTTCGCTATTGCTCATGTACCCTTTTTTAGTTTGTAATTCTTCTATACGATTTCTCATTTCTATGAAGTCATCTCCTGTGGCCATAATCATTGTTCCGGTTATTAGGTTAGAAATACATCATTACTTGTATGTATTGCGCATACGTCGGATCCCATGGTTCCACACGTTCTGGAAAGAGCCAACTAAATAGACTCATATAGTTTAGTGATTACTGATAAGCTTTTTCTTCTTACATTTCATCCATAATAATGCAGCAACATCATGTGGATTTTTTGAACTGTATATTGTGTCTATATTTTGATGTCGTATACAATATCCTGAGTCTGTTTTTGCAAATAATACGGGTGTACTACTCAGTGGATCTGCACCTGGAATATTTATGTATACATGAGGTAGTCGTTCTAATAACTCGTGAAACTGAGGTGCCCAATAATCGGTATTTTTTAATTTCTCTAGCCTACCAGTTATAGAAAGTTCATAGGAGAGCGGTTCTCCATTGATAATCACATCCGCTTTCCAATAAAACATAGTAGGAATATTCCATTGTGATTTTTTTAGTAATTTTGCACATTCTAGTGTGATTGTTGGCTCAATTGTGTTCATATCAACAATATGATTGGTAAGCATCACCAGTATACACTGGTATATAAAAGGTTCAAGACTTTTTTGAACAAGCATGAAATAATCTCATTTGTTGTTGAGAAAGAAAGCTTTCTAGTTTTATTGGACGAATTCCGAAAAGCATTTGTTCGTATGTTGGTAATCTATCGTAGAGGGCGAACCTCTTCCTATCTGCACAGAATGAAAGGATACGTCGACGTAGTAGGTATACCTTGTTGTTACGAACAAGCATACATACACAGACAGTCTGAAAACAAATAAAGAGTAACGTGATGGTAAACATGAGTAGTAGTAATAATAAAATATAATTAGCTATCTTCTTCGAGATTTTTACGCTGTTCGGCAATCTGCTTATTCTTTTTTAGAATTTCCCTAAATGTTCGTTTCGCCCACTCGTTAGGAATAGTACAGGTAGAGATATACGCACGTAAGAATGCCGGGGTTGTCATCTGTTTTTCGCATGTACATCCGTCGCACGGTCCGTGCATCTCTTTAATGAGTCCGAATGATCGGCATATGATGGGGCGTTCTGCGTAGACAGAACATTTTCCTTCCTTTGTGAGGTATTCACAATAGTCCTTTCCTTTACCTTGTGGTGGTTTCTTGAGACCAAGGAGTTTCAAATATGCGTCGATACGCTCTTTTTCTTCCTTCGTCATCATTACACCTCCGCAACACTCGTAATTACCATTGCGGCAGTGGCCACGATAGTTATCGGTAATAAATTTTCGTAGCCCTTTTAGTTCTTTAGATATCACGTGGTACCATGGTTAAGAGTAAATCAGATGTTTCTGTATCTGCTTCAATCGTAATACTGAATTTGCCGAGATATTCTTTGATATCTAGATCAGACAAAACAATATCAATTTCTTTTTTTTCGGTAAGCAGCTTCATGACAGCTACCATTATCCATGCATTACGTCCTTCCACATTGGTACGTGATACGCGATCGAACTCGGTGAAGATTTCTTGTTCGAGATTCACTTTTTTCGTGTCCTGCTCTTTCATGAGGCAGTATAGCTTGTAAAGCGGGTGTCTATTAGTAATCATCGTCGATAGGGTCTTTAGAATATAAATTGTCCATCCATGTTTGCGATGGGGGTTTCCCCGTTGTAGGATCTATGTAGTCGAAGAGCTCGTGCATCTCCTTATCAAGAAGATATGCGAGTTTCCTTTGTAAGCCTGGTCCTGGCTGGATCTTCTGTTTCGCCCATTTGCCTACCAGCGACTCTGATACATGGCAGAAGTGGCATAGATCGTACCTTCGTAGGTTACATTGTTTGCGCGCTTCCTCGATCCTATTGTGTACAACATGAGGTTTGTGCGTGTATTTTGGCATGATAATGTTATTAGGTTTTAATTTCTCCGGTGTATGGATTGTATCCGAGTATCTCTTCACAAAAATCGTACCACCCATCTTCCCATCCGAAGAACGCAAACGGGTTCGGTATAAATTTCCCTTCTGCGATCAAGCTTTTCCCTTGGATTTCTGAGACGATGCGATCAATAAGTTCGTAGAAAACCTTGAGCATCCAGGACTGTATCTCAATCTTGATGATTTGATACTGCGGCTTTGGCTCTTCTCCTTTCTTCGCACGGTTTGGAGTCTTCTTAAATTCTACATACCATACTTCTTTTAACGGATTCTGCTCTGCTGCCATCGCGAGTATGTAATATGCACATGCCTGAAGCATATATGCTGGCTTTGGAGTAGTAGCACTACTGAATGCCGTTACTGCTTTCCAGTCGATGATCCGGTTGTTTGTGTCAAAACAGTCGATACTTCCTTTGAGGACTATAGGTAATCCCTTATTGGATTCCATCTTCCATTCTACCTGTGCAGCTTTTATAGGGTGCTCTTCTAAAAATTGTAGTACCTGCTCTTCGAGAAAGAGGAGCGTATCTCGTAATTCTTCTGGATTCTCTTCTGCGTTGATTTTTGTCCAATCTAACGTATCTATGTATGCGTTAGCGAGTGGCTGTCCGTACGTTTGACCCTTTAAAATATTCTCGATAATGAAGTGTAGTCCTGATCCCTCGATCATTGCATATGGTTTCTTGTCGTCCCATATTTTTTTGACGTAGTGGCGGTACCACCGCTGCCTATCCTGGCAGTACTCTTGTATGCCAGAAAAAGAAATGTGACTAATCATAAGATTATTCGTTAAAAAATTGTTCTGCTTCTTTTGCAGTCAACGTGCGAGGTGTTGCTGCAGGCGCATCTTCGTTCCATTTTTTTAACTTCTCTCCGGTTTTCTCGGTTATCTGGAAACCTGCAACTTCTCCATCGAATAAAGAGGTTCTATCCTTTGATGCTGTGGCAAGATGTGCGATATCAATATCGAGAGATACTGTGAGCTCATACTCAAATCCGTCACGTGACTCTTGCTTCATGCCCACCTTTTTAACTTGTGTTCTTCCATTCGCATCTTTCGACATATCATAGTCTTGTTTACTTCGTACGGTGGTAATAACATGACATTTAGATTGTAAGATCGCCTGCACAAACTGATCATGCATAGGTGTTGCTTTCCCCCACGCAGTGTAGGAGTTCTTGGCAGGAGATTGCTGAGTAATTTTATCTACCGCTTCGAGTATGTATTTCCACTCGTGTGTGATTGAATCGATGATAATCACTTCCATACCAGCATCCTCACACATCCTGATAGCTTGGATATAGTCACTTGGCTTGAATTGTGTGAGTGTGATTGCGTTGTACGCTCCGAGATGTGAATAGAGCTCTCCGGAACCGTTCTCCGTGTCAATGATAGCTATCTTCTCCCACGAAGAAGCAAGACCTCGTGCGAGACGTAGAGCGGAGTATGTTTTTCCGCTCCCTGATGGTCCTGCGAGTCCAATACGTAGTTTAGCTTGCTTGCGTTGTGCTTGTCGTAATTCCATGTTGTGTTTAGAGTGAAGAAATAAAATCACGTTCCTGATCATCGTGATACTCCTGTGCAGGATGCCTATCAGATCCAGCATCTTCTCGTGCTTCTACTTCGAGACGAACGAGATATTCAAACTGCTTCGCAAGATCAAAGAGATGAGGAAGCATCTCGTCGGGAACCTCGTCAAGTGACGCAGCAACATTCTCGATGTTTTCGAGAAAGAGAACGATACTTTCTTTGTTCATACATATGTGAAAAGGTGTAAACAAAGAGAGTATAGTCTACATTTATAAAAAGTTCAAGACTTTTTATTATTTATTTCTGTATGTAGAAGATTTTGTTCTTGTATGCTGTTACACAGACAGTGATAGAGAGGATGAGCACATTCATATGGTCAAGCTCATCTATGTTTGGCTTCACATTTGCATAGGCGCATGCAAGGAAGAACAAGAAAGAAAACACAGCGGTCGTGAAGAGCGCGTAAGAGATCGCAATAAGAGTATTCAGTACAAATCGTGGAAGTGTTGGCATGGTTACATGAAAAGTGAGTAAATTTCTTCGTTGACGTTGAGGTAGTGACGACCGTCTCGTTGGTACCAGTAGCGGTAGAATTTTTGTATTTTTTCCTGCACTTCGTCGTATTCTACAGGGATACTGTTTGTGATGTTTCGGATCATCTGGGCGTAGGGTTGGCCGTTCTTTTTCTGCATGATACGCTGGAATCTATCCCATTGCGTAACATCCATCCCGGTCACCACACGCGGGTTCAATGGTGGCGTTGGTATGGAAGCGTCGTCTTTTGTGCCGTAGACGTGCAAGATAGCGGCACGGATGAGGTACGATACGGTACGTGCCTCACGTTGAGAGCGTGGTTTTAGTACGTCCATGATGATCGAAGTCTCGATCCGGAACGTATAGTATTCTTTGAGCGGACTGGAAAAACTCATAAGTTCAAAAATAAACCAAATACAATGGTGAGTAGCCACACGAGTGCAACAATGTTATGCATGTGTTTTGTATGAATAGAGTAAACGATTAAAGTATGTTGTATTCCTTCGAAAAAGTCAACACTTGTGTTCTAAGTGGCTTCTGCTATACTCTTCCTGTCTTTCATTTTTTATCCTCACCTATGGGTCGAGAGAAGACCTTGCCGAAGTACGAGAGAGTCATGCGGGCATTCCAATATAAACCGGTCACCATACCAAGCGTGAAAAAGCTTGCGGAGCAGGCTGCCGTGTTTTTCGACTCCAAAGAAAGTATGAAGCTCAGATCTCGCTGGTGTATGTTTGTCGGGATTTCGGAAGCGGTCTGGAACAAGCTGGGAGGTACGCACGAGTACGGTATTCTCTACGAGCAGGTAGAACTGCACCTCCAAAACTGGCTCGAAGAGGGACATATCGGTGGAATCATCCCTCCACAAACAGGAGCATTCCATCTCAAGAACCGCTATGCAGACATCTATAAAGACAAGCAAGAGGTAACGCACGATTTAGCTGGTAGCTTACAAGAAATCTATGAAAAAATTGACGGAGTTTCACGCACTCCAGGAATACCTGCCGCCAAAATACGACCCAAACTTATTGCTGGCAAAGTTGGGCGACCGAGAATGGAGACTGAATCACCTCTACAAGATCCTGAATAAAGAAGGGAAGGAAGTGTTGTTCGAACCGAACTGGGCACAATACATTCTTCTTCAAGAGATGCATTATCTTAATGTGATTCTCAAAGCACGTCAACTTGGGTTCTCCACGTTCATAATCATATTTATTCTTGATATGTGTTTGTTCAACTCAAACACATCCGCTGGTATCATCGCCGACACAAAGGAAAATGCACAGAAGATCCTACGGAAAATCCAGTATGCATATGATCGTCTTCCTCGGCTCGTGAAGGCGATGGTTCCTCCTACGACAGACTCTAAGACGCAGCTCTCTTTCGCGAATGGAAGCACGATCGATGTAGCGACGTCTCTTCGTTCAGGAACCTATCAGGTACTGCATGTGTCAGAATTTGGTAAAATTTCAGTAAAATATCCCGACAAAGCACGCGAAATTATCACGGGATCATTCAACGCAGTGGCTGCAGGACAGATGATCTTCGTGGAGTCGACAGCGGAGGGAGAGGGAGGACACTTCCACGAATTGTGTGAGCGTGCGAAGGCATTCAAAGGCAAGCTCACCCCTCTCGACTTTAAGTTCTTCTTTTTCCCGTGGTGGCAGCACCCTGAATACACATTTGAATTTCACCAGCCAAGTACTTCGGTTGAAGATGAATACTTTGCTATGCTAGAGAAACAGCATGGTATCTACCTAACTCAAGGCCAAAAAAACTGGTACATTAAGAAAAAATACATGACATTATTATCGAACGATCCCTACACACAGGGAGACATGCGCCGTGAGTATCCCTCCTTCCCGGAAGAGGCATTCCAAGCATCTATTGAAGGTGCTGTATACAAAGACGAAATGCGTGTAATGAGAGAATCCGGACGTGTCCGAACAGTTCCATACGATCCATCACTCCCAGTTACCACGGCCTGGGATATCGGATGGAACAACTATACAGCGATCGGGTTCTTCCAATACGACGGAATACAACACAGAATGATCGACTTCTACAAGAACAACAGAAAGCATATAGCTCACTACTGTCAGGTAGTTTTAGGGAAGCCATACGTTTATTCCGAACATATTGGACCGCACGACCTGCAACAACACAGTAAAGAATCTGGCAAGAGTCTCTACGAAGCTGCAGCAGCTCTTGGTATACATTTTAGGGTGCTTGATAAGCTCCCAATCGAGCACGGGATCAACGCCTTACGTGGTGTACTTGCAGTGATGATGATCGACGAAGAGAAATGTGATGAGGCGATCAAAGATGTCTCTAAATATAGTTATGAATGGGACGATAAGTTAGGACGCTTCAAAGACACCCCACTTCACGACGAGCATTCAGACACCGCTGATATGATGCGGTACTATGCGCTTGGATTCCTCCATCCGTTTGAACCTGTATACGGAGGAGGGAAGAATGCAGCTGATTGGGACGTATATG
>CAYVOJ010000012.1:3768-16603 GCA_964453485.1 uncultured Candidatus Saccharibacteria bacterium | reverse complement strand
CATCACTATCGCCACCTACATCAAACATTTTAAAAACATCGAAGCAATTTTAGATAAAGCATCAGTATGGGCAAAAGAGCAGAACATGACTGAAGCAGACCTCCTCGCGTCACGACTTGCTCCAGATCAGTTTCCTTTTGTAAAACAAATACAAGTTATGTCTGATCAGGCAAAAGCTTCCGCTGCTGCACTTGCAAACATTGCGAATCCTTCATTTCCTGATGAGGAAGAAACAGTTGCACAGTTGAAAGAGCGTATTGCAAAGACAGTCGACTTCTTAAATTCTGTTACCAAAGAAATGATCGATGAGTCTACCCTTTCTTCAAGAATGATTCCGTTCAAGTGGGTTCCTGGTAAGGCGTTTACTGCATATGACTATGCTATTTCGTATACCGTTCCTAACTTCTACTTCCACTACACGACAGCGTACTCAATTCTTCGTAACCTCGGTATGCCAATTGGTAAAATGGATTTCATGGGATCATTGCCACTTGTGGACTACACAGCATAACGCTTATGCAATCTCTTGCTATAAAAGATTTACGAAAGAAGTACGATAACGGTACAGAGGCTCTTAAGGGTGTCTCACTTACAGTAGAGAAAGGTGACTTCTTTGCGCTGCTCGGTCCAAATGGAGCAGGGAAGTCGACACTTATCGGCATTACCTGCGGGCTGGTAAAAAAGTCAGATGGTAGTGTTTCTATAGAAGGATATGACATCGATCATGCGCACGACGTAGCGAAGATGCATGTTGGACTTGTTCCTCAGGAGTTTAACTTCGATGTGTTTACTAAAGTATCTGAAATTCTGTATATTCAGGCAGGGTATTATGGTATTTCTCGTTCTGAAGCTCGTCCACAAATAGAAATGCTGCTTGAAAAACTTGGCCTACAAGATAAGAAAGATGTACAGGCAATCACACTTTCTGGTGGTATGAAGCGACGTCTGATGATTGCACGCGCACTTGTACACAAACCAACACTGCTATTTCTGGATGAGCCAACAGCAGGAGTGGATGTAGAACTTCGTCGTGAAATGTGGACGTATTTACGTGAGCTCAATGAAAGCGGTGTGACTATCATACTCACAACACACTACTTAGAAGAAGCGGAGGAACTATGTAAACATATCGCAATTATTAGTAGTGGTGAAATCAAGAAAGAAGGAACTATGGCAGAAGTTCTGCAGGGTCGAAAATTAGAAGAAGTGTACCTAGAAGTAACTTCCAACTAGTGTTGGGTGGTATGTACCAATTACTAATGACTAATAACTAATTACCATCCTATGAATTCTCGACAAAAATATATCGCATTTCTCACGATCTTCACTAAAGAGATAAAACGATCTGTTCGTCTATGGAAGCAAACTTTTCTTCCGTCCATAGTAACCACATCATTATACTTTCTGATTTTCGGAACGTTTATTGGATCACAGATACAAGCAACTGGCGGTGTGTCATATATGGCATTTATCGTTCCAGGCCTTGTGATGATGGCAGTACTCACAAGCTCGTTCCAGGGAATGGTTTCATCCTTTTATTTCTTAAAGTTTCAAAAAACAGTTGAAGAAATACTTGTTTCTCCAATGCCAGCGTGGCTTGTGGTGGTTGGATATTTATCCGCAGCAGTCACCCGGGGACTCATTATCGGAACACTTGTCTTCGGTAGTGCCTACTTCTTCCAGACAATTCCTGTAGCACATCCACTTCTTGCTCTTGGTGTAATCGTACTTACTGCGACATTTTTTGCGCTTATCGGTCTCATTAATGCGATTTATGCAAAGAGCTTCGACGATATTAGTATTATCCCGACATTCGTACTAACTCCGCTTACGTACTTGGGTGGTGTTTTCTACTCAGTATCACTTCTTTCACCATTGTGGCAGACGGTGTCACATTCTAACCCTATACTCTATATGGTGAATGCGTTTCGATTTAGTATTTTAGGCTTCTCCGATATCCCTGTCATAGCTTGTATTCTTGTGCTCCTTGTTGCTATCGCCCTTGCTTTCTCATGGGTGATTTACCTGTTCACAACTGGGCGAGGATTGCGCACATAGTGGTATATACTTAACGTATATGAAATTACTATCGCACATACAAACGTTTGAGAAGAAGCATGCTAATGCAACGCTCTTTATAGGTATCGCAATTGGAGTGGGTGTTGGAATGTATCTTTTCTCACTAATTACACCAAGCAGTACTGGTTATATGATGAAGCGTCATTTTGAACACAAGAGCGCTATGCATCATGACACAGTGTATGGCATGGATAGTAAGTCAGTGAACCACATGACGGCAATGACAAATGTGACATCAGAGAAAAACTTCCTCACACAGATGATAACTCATCATGAAGATGCACTTCGTATGGCAAAAGAAGTGCTTGCGCTTCCTCATGGTACGTATGTGGACACGCTTGCAAATGCGATCATTACTCAGCAGTATGCAGAAATTGAGGGCATGAAAAAGGCTCTAGCGGAAATGAAGTAATACATTAGAAAACAATAAGCGCGACCTGAAGGGTCGCGCTTATTGTTTTTCTTTACGAGAGTGCTGAAGCTTTTACCTTTTTCAAGAAGGCTTTGATACATTTAGCACATTTCTCCTCGTCATTTCTCCATTTATCGAGGTTACCACATACTTGAAGATCGATAACATCTGCTCCACAAAATCCAAACACACATAATTTCCAAAATGAAAGAAGTGGAAGAATATAGAGGTGATAGTACCAGCTTGATCCACCTGATGTTGCAAATATTTTTGCAGTTTTACCAGTAAGAAGTTTCTGTACTTTTCCATTAGGGAGATATTTATACGCAACACCTGGCCAAAATGTTTGCTCTACCCAGTTTTTCATAATTGCAGGCGGCATACCCCACCAAATCGGATGTACAACCACGATTTCATCAGCGGCAAGTAATTGATCTTGAAATTTCTTTTGTACTTTCTCTAGCGGACGGTCCTTTATTTTTTCAAACGCCATGTATGGCAGCATGTTTGCTTTGTCGTATAGATCAACAACAGTTACAGTGTGCCCACGAGATCTCTTTGCTTGTGCGTATGTTTCTGCGATGAGGTGTGTTCGTCCTTTTGATGATGGATGGGCGGTAACAATGAGGATGTTCATAGAAATAGTATAGCAGTCTGCAGTAGACAGCAAGCAGTGGATAAAGATAGCGTGCCCCGCAAAGCGTACTCGCGATATGGGGTTGCTAGTGGATACTTTTTACTTTTTATGTTTCCAACGAACTAGATGCAGTATTTTCTTGCTAGAAAGTTAGCTCACTCTTGTGTTGTCACACAGTGAGAGTTGGCTCTTGTGGAAACATGGAGTTTGTTACATGCTTTGATACAATGAGTCTATGAAACAGCAAATTTTAGTAATACACGGAGGAGATGCTTTTGCTACGTACGATGAATATATTGCGTATTTGAATGCGCGTGCTATTGATCTTCATAAAAATGAAAGCTGGAAGAGAAAATTAACCGAACGTCTTGGAGAGGGGTATGATGTTATTTTGTCGAGCATGCCCAACAGCTTAAATGCGAAGTATCTTGAGTGGAAGATTGTTTTTGAAAAATATCTAGCGCTCTGTGACGACAATCTCATACTGCTTGGCCATTCCCTCGGTGGTGTGTTTCTTGCTAAATATCTTTCTGAAGAGAAGATACAGAAGACGGTTCGCGCCACATTGTTTATCGCTGCACCATATGAGGAGGACGGCGGCAGGAAACTTGCAGAATTTGCGATAACTTCTTCTCTTGACGGGGTGGCAGCACAGGGCGGGAAGCTTTTCTTTTATCATAGTAAAGATGATCCTGTTGTTGCTTTTTCAGAGCTGGCTAAGTTCCAGCATGAGCTTCCCAATGCTACTTATAGAATCTTTGAAGACCGACAACATTTCAACCAGGAGGAATTTCCGGAGATTGTTGAGGATATTAAAACTCTCTAGTGCAGTATGGGTTTTTTGGCGAAAAACTAATAGAATAAGGCTTTTTATTATCCACTCTGTAACTATAGACTATTTATCAGTCTTATGATATAATCCATCCACTATTGACCACTGATTGAGTTTCGAGCGAGGACAATATTGGAAATAAAGAGAGTAAATAAAAGGGGATTTATCGGGCGATTACGAAAGTTTCATTTATTTTAATAGTAAAGCCAAAGCAAAAGGTCTGCTTTGGCACAATTTGTTGTTATGCCAAAAACACTCAAAAAAGAACTTCCTGTGAAAACATTCTCGAAATATCGAGAACCTCTTACTAAACTTCCTAACCTCGTCGAAAACCAGCTCCTCTCATACAAGGATCTCACTGAGCGTGGTATCGCGGAAATCTTCCGCGAGTTTTCTCCGCTTCATGACTACTCTGAGAAGAAGTTTGACCTTGAATTCATTTCATTTGAACTTTCTCCTGCAAAGTATGATGAAGTGTATGCAAAGGAGAACAAATTGACCTATGAAGCTCCTCTCCGCGCTCGAGTGAAGCTTTCAAACAAAATTTTAAATACCGTTAAGGAACAAGAGATCTTCATGGCAGATTTCCCTTTGATGACCGTTCACGGAACATTCATCATCAACGGTGTAGAACGTGTGGTTGTACCACAGCTCGCCCGATCATTCGGTGTTTTCTTTGATTCTGAAGAATCAAAGGGCAAAAAGTACTTCGGTGCAAAAATCATTCCTTCACGTGGTGTATGGATTGAACTAGGAACAGAAGCAGATGGTGGTGTGTATGTTCGTATCGACAAGAAGCGTAAGTTCTCAGCTATCGCACTTCTTCGTGTTATGGGGCTTACTTCTGACGAACAGATCAAGAAGGCTTTCGAAGGTTTTGATCTTTCTAAGGACGTAATGGCAGCACTTGTGGCACGTGATGAAGTAAAGACAATTCACGATGCATATATTGAAATCTACAAGCGTCTTCGTGATGGAGACCTCGCTACTCCAGAAAATGCTAAGGAATATGTAGATTCTATTCTTTCACCTGAACGATACGACCTTTCTCCTGTAGGACGCTTCCGTTTCAACAAGCGTTTCGGTAAATCTATTGATCAGAAAGACAAAGAAGCACAGCGACGAACTCTTTCTAAGGAAGATGTTGTAGAAATCATCAATCACATGATTGAGCTCAACAACAATCCAAATGCTGAAGAGGATGATATCGATCACCTTGGTTCTCGCCGTGTTCGTTATGTAGGTGAAATGATGGCGCAGAAGATCCGTACAGGTATGATGCAGATGAAGCGAAACATTCAGGATAAGATGTCAGTTATCGACACCGATACGACACTCCCTATCGCGATCATTAACCAGCGTCCACTACAGGCTCGTATCAAGGAATTCTTCACGACAAACCAGCTTTCTCAGTTCATGAACCAGGAAAACCTTCTTGCGGAAGTAGAGCACCTTCGTACTCTTTCTGCCCTTGGTCCCGGAGGTCTTACTCGTGAACGTGCCGGATTTGAAGTTCGTGACGTACACACATCACACTACGGTCGTGTGTGTCCAATTCACACTCCAGAAGGTCCAAACATTGGTCTTATTCTTCGTCTTTCTAACTACGCACGTATTAACGATTTCGGTATTATCGAAACACCATATGTAAAGGTAGTAAAAGGAAAGATCACAAAAGATATCGTGTATATGAACGCTCTTGAAGAAGAACGTCACATTATTGCACACGCTGGAAATGAATATGATGAAAATGGTCAGTTCGCTAAGAAGCAGGTAGAGGCACGACGTGTTGGTCAGCCAGCACTTGTGGATATTGATGAAGTTGAATATATCGACGTAGCGACAAATCAGGCCTTCTCGGTAGCTACATCAATGATTCCATTCCTCGAGCATGATGACGCTTCTCGAGCACTGATGGGTTCAAACATGCAGAAGCAGGCTGTGCCACTTATGATTCCTGAAGCACCACTTGTAGCAACAGGCATGGAGCGTGAAGCTGCTCGACACATCGGTCGTTTGATTATCGCGGATGAAGCAGGGGAAATTAAGTATGTAGACGCGAAGAAGATTATCCTTAAGGCAGAAAAGAAAGAATATACCTACGATCTTATTAACTTTGCTCGTACAAACGCCTTTAACTTGTTCCATCAGCGTCCAACGGTTTCTCTTGGAGACAAGGTAAAGAAAGGACAGGTACTTGCTGATGCTGCCACATCAGACCATGGTCAAATCGCCCTCGGGCACAATGTTCGTGTAGCGTTTATGTCATGGAATGGATCAAACTATGAAGACGCGATTATTCTCTCAGAACGTCTTGTTAAGGACAGTAAGTTCTCTTCAATTCACATCGAAGAATTCGTATGTAATGTGCGCGATACAAAGCTCGGTGCTGAAGTAACAACACATGACATTCCAAACGTTGGTGAAGGAAAGTTAAAAAACCTCGATGAGGACGGAATCATTCGTATTGGTGCTGAAGTTCGTCCAGGAGATATCTTGGTTGGAAAGATTACGCCAAAGGGAGAAACTGAACTTACTCCAGAAGAAAGACTCCTTCGTTCTATTTTCGGTGAAAAAGTACGTGATGTGAAAGATTCATCACTTCGTCTTGATCACGGAAAGCGTGGACGTATTATCGGTGTAAAAGTATTCTCTCGTGAACGAGGGGACAATCTAGAAAGTGGAATCATCAAGCGTATTCATATTGAAGTCGCGCAGATTCGTAACATCTCAGTAGGAGATAAGCTTGCTGGACGTCACGGTAACAAAGGTGTTATCTCAACGATTCTTCCAGTAGAAGAAATGCCATTCGCTGCCGACGGAACTCCGATCGATATCATTCTTACACCACTTGGTGTTCCATCACGTATGAACCTTGGTCAGATTCTGGAAATGCATCTTGGGCTAGCAGCAGATACGCTTGGATACCAGGCTGTCGTGCCATCATTCCAAGGAGCAAGTGACGCAGAAATCAAAGAAGAATTGGTAAAAGCAGGATTTAAGGAATCGGGTACAGTACAACTCTTTGATGGTCGTACTGGTGAAGCATTCAATCAAGAAACTGCCGTTGGTGTCATGTACATCATGAAACTGCACCATATGGTGGAAGACAAGATTCACATGCGTTCTATCGGTCCTTACTCTCTTATCACACAGCAGCCTCTTGGTGGAAAGGCTCAAGGCGGAGGTCAGCGTTTCGGGGAAATGGAAGTATGGGCACTCGAAGGATACGGAGCGTCACATATTTTGCGTGAAATGTTGACAGTGAAGTCTGACGATATCGTAGGACGTTCTGCAGCGTTTGACTCAATTATTAAAGGTGAAGATGTGAAAGAGCCTAACACTCCTGCGTCATTTACGGTGATGTTAAATACACTCCGTGGACTCGGACTTGATGTAGCACCTCGAAAGATTGAAGATACGGAGGCACCACTTATTGGCGATTCATCTCTATAATTATTCCTCATCATTACACAACTATGAAAACAATCGATACAACAAACTTCGACGGACTCTCGATTAAGGTCGCGTCTCCAGAAGCAATTCGTGCATGGTCATTTGGTGAGGTGACAAAGCCTGAGACGATTAACTACCGTACTGGACGATCTGAACGATACGGACTCTTCGATGAGCGTATTTTCGGTCCAGAAAAAGATTATGAATGTTACTGTGGAAAGTACCGACGTATTCGCTTTAAGGATATTATTTGTGAGAAGTGTGGAGTTGAAGTAACAAAGTCTATCGTGCGTCGTGAACGCATGGGACATATTGAGCTTGCTTCACCAGTTGCTCATATTTGGTTCCTCCGTACGGTTCCATCTCGTATCTCACTTATTCTTGCTCAGCCAGTGAGTGATGTAGAAAAAGTAGTGTACTTTGCTGGATATGTTATTAAATCAGTAAATCAGGCGGCAAAAGAAGAAATTCTTGCTAACCTTGATTCAGAATTTAAGGCAAAGGTGAAGTCTGCTAACGATGAAAAGACACAGGACAAGCTCCGTGAGCTTTTAACTGCGACAAAGAAAGAAATTGAAGAGATTAAGCCATGGAAAATCTTTGATGAACTTACCTATCACCGCTACGCGATGAAGTATGGAACTTGTTTCGAGGCTGGTATTGGAGCAGAGGCTATTTATGAAATTTTCAAGACGATTGACCTTACAGATCTTGAGGCAAAAATCGTTCTTCAGCTTGAAAAAGCAGGAGCGCTAGAACGTGAGAAGGCAGAGAAGCGTCTTTCGCTTGTACGTGCATTTAAGATTGCAGGAATCCGTCCTGAATGGATGTTCCTCACAGTTATTCCAGTTATACCACCAGGTATTCGTCCTATGGTTGCGCTTGAAGGTGGACGCTATGCAGCTTCAGATGTGAACGACCTATACCGCCGCGTGATTAATCGTAACAATCGTTTGAAGAAGTTGATGGAAATCGGTGCGCCAGATGTTATCTTGCGTAACGAAAAGCGTATTCTTCAGGAAGCTATTGATGCGCTCATCGATAACTCTGCTCGTCATGGACAGGATGCTGTGATGAGTCAGTCACAGAAGCGACAGCTAAAGTCACTCTCTGATAACCTAAAAGGAAAGCAGGGGCTTCTCCGTGGAAACCTTCTTGGAAAGCGTGTGGACTACTCAGCGCGTTCTGTAATCGTCGTTGGTCCTACTCTTGCTCTTAACGAGTGTGGACTCCCAAAGCATATGGCACTTGAACTCTTCAAGCCATTTATTATTTCAAAGATTCTTGAGCGAGAGCTTGCCTTTAACATTCGTGGTGCGAACAAGTTAATTGAAGATGGAATTCCAGAAGTGTGGGCGATTCTTGAAGAATGTATTCAAGGAAAATTCGTACTCTTAAACCGTGCTCCAACACTTCACCGACTTGGTATTCAGGCGTTTAACCCGAAGCTTATTGAAGGTAACGCTATTTCACTTCACCCACTTGTTTGTTCTGCGTTTAACGCTGACTTCGATGGTGACCAGATGGCGGTACACTTACCACTCTCTGTTGCTGCGCAAGAAGAAGCTCGTACGCTTATGGCTGCGAACCGTAACCTGCTTAAGCCAGGATCAGGAGACTCGATCGTGAACCCACGTATGGATATGGTGCTCGGTGCTTACTGGATGACAAAGATTGTTGAAGGTGAGAAAGGTGAAGGAAAGTACTTTGCATCTCCAAACGAAGCAATCACTGCGTACGACTTCGGTGTTGTATCATTCCGTGCAAAGATCCTCGTTATGCCAGGCGAGAAAGAGAAATATGCACAGTTCGAAGGCAAGCCATTCGAAACAACAATCGGACGACTTCTCTTTAACTCTGTATTCCCAAGTAACTTCCCATACATTAATGATGAAGTAAGTGTGAAGAAGATGAACGGTATTATTGACCAGGTAATTCTCGCTTACGGTCTAGAAACTGCTCCTACAGTAATCGACAAGATTAAAGCATTCGGATACAAGTATGCGACTGTTTCAGGAACAACATGGAACATCGATGCTGTTAAGGTTCCGAAGGAAAAGACAGCACTCGTGGCTGATGGATGGGAACAGGCGGGCAAGGTAGAAGAAAGTTTTGCTGAAGGTCTTCTTTCTGATGAAGAACGATATGAAAAGAAAATTGAAGTATGGCAGGGTGTTCGTTCAAAGATTGAAAAACTTATCCCAGAATCACTTGTGAAGCATGGTTCAGTATATGACCTTATCAACTCTGGAGCCCGCGGTTCTATCGCGCAGGTTATTCAGATGTCTGGTATGAAGGGTATCATTGTGAACAACTCAGGACGTAACCTAGACTTCCCAGTTATTTCATCATACAAGGAAGGTCTAACTCCTCTTGAATACTTCATCACTACCTACGGTGCTCGTAAAGGTAACTCTGACACCGCGCTTAAGACTGCGCAGGCTGGATACCTTACACGACGTCTGGTGGATGTGGCGCAGGATGCCATCATTACAGAAGTAGATTGTGGCACAAAGGAAAGTAAAGTAATTCGTAAGGAAAACGCTCTTGGTATCGAAGTTCCAATTTCAAAGAACGTTCGTGGTCGCGTGCTTGCAGAAGATATCGTTGTAAACGGTACTGTACTCTTTAAGAAAAATCATCTTGTGAACAAAGATGATGCACTCGATATCGAGCGTGCAGGTGTAGAAGAAGTTCGTGTGTTCTCACCGCTTACCTGCCAGTCACTGCATGGTATGTGTCAGAAGTGTTATGGGCTAGACATGGGACGTAACAAGCAGGTGGATCTCGGTGAAGCAGTAGGAATCGTCGCTGCACAAGCGATCGGTGAACCAGGAACACAGCTTACAATGCGTACCTTCCACTCTGGAGGTGTGGCGGGAACAGACATCACACAAGGTCTTCCTCGTGTAGAAGAAATCTTCGAACGTCGTGCACCAAAGAATCCTGCCATCATTGCACATGAGTCAGGAGAGGTTGTTGGTATGCGTGACGAAGGAAAAGAAAAAGTTATTGTTCTTCTCGCAGATGATGATGGTTCAAAGGGCAATAAGAGTGGAAAGCAGGTTGAATACACGGTACCATTCCGTCGTCAGCCTATTGTAAAGGTGGGTGACACGATCAAGAAGGGTCAAATGATGACTGATGGTTCATGTGATATTGAAGAACTCTTTACACATGCCGGTAAAGAAGTGGCAGAGGAGTACATCGTTAGTGAAATCAATAAAGTGTACGAACTCCAAGGTGCCGCTATTACACGTAAGCACGTGGAAGTCATCATCAAGCAGATGTTTGGACGTGTAAAGATTACTGCGCCAGGGGACTCTCGCTTTACACAGTCAGATGTGGTGGAAGTTTCTAACTTCCGTGCAGAGAATGCTCGTGTGAAAGCTCGTGGACAGACAGAGGCGAAGGGACGTAACTTGGTACTTGGTATCACCGATGTGGCCCTCTCTACTGACTCATGGCTTTCAAGTGCGTCATTCCAGAACACTACTCGTGTACTCATTACAGCGTCTACTCGTGGACAGATGGATGAGCTACGAGGTCTCAAGGAAAACGTTATCATTGGACGCTTGATCCCAGCTGGTACTGGATTGCGTGGTAAGAAGAGCTAACACCACTTCCAAAATTATCCTATCTACTTTGTCGTCACGAAATTTTCGCCCTCAACGTACAACCTAGTACGCCTTGTGCGAAAATTTCTAGACTTCTCGTATCTGGAATAATTTTTAAACTGGCAGACGTAGGAGAAAATAACTAAAATAAAGAAAAACGCCTTAATTAAGGCGTTTTTCTTTGCTTTGTTTGACTTTTACATATAAATGTGTTATAGTGTTATGGATGCAGTCTTGAACTGCAGCCCTTTCAAAATCGGTCTAGCTCAGAGGAGATGACCATGAAAAAATTCCAATGCTTCTGCTGCGAAAAGACACTCGAGCCGGTATGCGATGGTGCCAATAACTGTTATGGTGCAGTCGTATGTATTGCCCCAGGTAACTTTGGAAGCGCTTTTGATCCTCCGAATGGTGAGAAGCTTCAATTCCAGCTTTGCGATAATTGTCTAACGGAGAAAAGAAAGCTTGTTCTCCATGTGGACGGCGAACTTTCTGCAGCCTGGCCTGGTATGTAAGAAGATTTCAGTAGCTTCGTTAGCCAATCCGCGACCTGTCTGCGTGCTGGCACAAGCAGGCTAAAAACCCCGCGTTTCGATGCGGGGTTTCTTATTTATTGACTATTCATGAAGTACAAAAGCGGCGCCAGAAGGACGCACTTTTGTTGTTACCTCAATTTCGAATGAAAATATGTCCTTAAGTTTTTTTTGTCTTTTATTACCCATTAAAATCAACATGAAAAGTGCATTTGTATAGTCTTGACTTTAGATAGTAAGAAGCATAAAGTTATGCCTAGCTAGCGTAGCGCATTGTCCTGTATATCGTTAATCGTTTAGCAATTTTATTCAAAAAGATAGTTATATTTACTCATGAAAAGCACAACTCTGATTAGCAGTATGAAAGTTTCCCTGGTTTCTTTATTTACGGTAATTGCATTAACTAGCGGTGCTTCGGCTGCAGTTATCAATTTGACAATTACAGGCGTTACGGCAGATAACAAGGTATATAATGGAACTAATGCTGCTACGTTAAATACGGGTGGCGCAGTGCTCGTTGGGACAATAACTCCGGGAGATGTTGTTACTCTGGTTTCAGGTGGAGCTACAGCAACTTTTGATAACGAGAACGTTGGTAATGGAAAAGTGGTCACAACTGCAGGATTTACACTTAACCAAAATGGAGGTAACACAGATACATATACAGTTACTCAGCCAACTCTTTCAGCGAACATAACTGCTAAAGAACTTACTGTCACAGGTATCACAGCAAGTAATAAAGATTACGACGGAACAACATCAGCAACTTTAAACACCGGCGGTGCAGCACTTGTTGGTGTGGTCGGGGCAGAAGATGTGACTCTTAACCTTGGAGGTGCAACAGGTACTTTTGCTAATAAAAATGTAGGAAATGGTAAAACAGTAACAGTAGCAGGTTTGACATTAGGGGGTACTGCGACACTCACTAACTATTCTCTTACACAGCCAACTACTACTGCTAATATCACTACTCGTGCTATTACCGTAACCGCAGCTGCAAACAATCGTCCATACACAGGTCTTACAACAGCTACAGGTACTCCAACGCTTACAGCAGGAACTCTCGGTACAGGAGATACTGCTACATATACACAATCATACGACACTGCTACCGTGGGAACAGGAAAGACTCTTACTCCTGTTGCGGCGATTAAGGACGCAGGTCTTGTTGATGTAACAGCAAACTACGCTATTACGTATGTAAATGATACTAACGGTGTCATCACCCAAGCTCCTCTTACTATCACTGCAGACGCTAAAACTCGTGTA
>CAYVOJ010000012.1:0-3668 GCA_964453485.1 uncultured Candidatus Saccharibacteria bacterium | reverse complement strand
TAGCTACTAACTATGCAATCTCATTTGTAAACGGAAACCTTACTATCACTGCACGTCCACTTACTGTTACTGCAGATGCACAGACAAAGGTGTATGGTGCTGTAGATCCTACATTTACACAGAGTATTACTCTCGGTAACCTCGTAAACGGTGACACACTATCAGGTTCACTTACACGTGCTACAGGTACAAGTATCGGAACATATGCGATTAACCAAGGAACACTTACTGCAGGTACAAATTACACGATTACGTACGTTCCTGCGAACTTAACTGTCACAGCAAAGCCAATCACCGTAACTGCTAATCCAATCACAAAAGAAAGACTAGCTGTAGACCCTACACTTACCTACACAGGTACATCTTCTCTTGAAGTTGGTGACTCATTCACCGGTGCGCTTACTCGTGCCGCAGGTGAAACAACAGGAGTGTATGCAATTACTCAGGGAACGCTTACAGCGGGGACAAACTACACAATCACATTTACTGGTGCGAACTTCACGATTGTCGACACAACTGCTCCTACACTGACTTCAGTAAGTATTGCTTCAAACAATGCTAGTACAACACTTGCAAAAGTAGGTGATACCGTCACACTTACGTTTAGTGCAAGTGAAGCTATCAACGCACCTACCGTGACTATCGCTGGTCAGGCAGCAGTAACTACAGGAACAACAACTGGTCCATACACTGCGACATATGTACTACAGAGTACTGATACAACAGGAACAGTTCCATTCACAATAAACTTCTCAGATATTGCCTCAAATGCTGGTACACAGGTTTCTTCAACAACGAATGCGTCATCTGTACGTTTCGACAAGACTCCTCCAACAGCGACGATTGTTATGGGAAGTTCACTTCTTACGTTCAATCAGACAACATCAGTCACTATCACTTTCAGTGAAAAAGTAATGGGATTTGATGCAACAGATGTATCTACTCCAAGTGGAACATTAAGTGCACTTACAACTAATGATGGTGGTATTACCTTCACAGGAACATATACACCAGGAGGAAGTGTTCTTGCGCTTTCAAACGCTATGGTGGTAAGTACTGGATACACTGACCTCGCAGGTAATGCACCAGGTGCTACAGCAAGTACTGCTAACTACGTAGTTAATACACTCGTAACTTCAGCTGGAGGAGGTTTTGGTGGAAATGCCAACAACAACGCACAGGCAAACGCTCCAACTACTCCTGCTACAAATGTAAACGGACAAGTTCTCGGTGTTGCAGCAACTAACATCGTAAGCGACCTACGTCCAGGACGCCGTGGAGAAGAAGTGTCAAACCTTCAGAAAATGCTTATAAATCAAGGATTTATGAGCGGAACTCCTACAGGATTCTTCGGAGTTGTTACACGTGCTGCTGTTGCTAAGTGGCAAGCAAAGAACGGTCTCCCTGCTACAGGATTCTTTGGGCCACTCTCACGAGCATTTCTTAGTAAGACTAATCAGTAACTACTGAGATAGTTTAAAAACAAAAAAACATCCGAACTGTCGGATGTTTTTTGTTTTGTTCTACGGTATACTTTCATAACATGAAAGTGCATCACGTCATAAAACACGCGCTCATTGCCCATGAACACAATGAGTACAAGCCGCACATTCTCCGCGAGGCTGGTGTCATAGCAGTTCTGTCGATAGGTATTTTCTTGCTAGGTTTTTCTGCAGGAAGCTCTTACTTCCTTCACAAAACAGTTCTGGGGGCATCAGTGATTGCTTCAGTGCTTGTTGATCTTACGAACGACACTCGTTTGGCGTATAACGAAACAGCTCTTGTTCCGAATGAGAAGCTTGCAGCTGCAGCCCGAATGAAAGGAGAAGATATGGCCACCAAAAGCTACTTTGCTCATGATAGCCCAGAAGGAGTGACCCCGTGGCATTGGTTTAGGGAGGTAGGATATACATTCGTCTATGCGGGAGAAAATTTAGCTGTTAACTTCACCGAGTCAGTAGATGTGCAAAATGCATGGCTTAATTCTCCGCTTCATAAGGCAAACATTCTTAATGCTCGTTTTCGTGAGATCGGTATTGCAACAGTGGAAGGGGTCTATAAAGAAAAGCCAACAACATTTGTGGTTCAGCTCTTCGGAACACCTGCAGTGACCGAACTGAATCAAGGGGCAGTATTAGCGTCTTCTGGGAAGAATACGGAAAATGCTTCTTTAGTTCGTGTATCTACAACAGAAGAAGCCACGACAACAGGGAGTGTGATGGGTGAGTCACTAGAGAAAGCTACTACTTCGCTTGATGTGTATCACAATGGCCCTATTGCAATCGCTCGCAACAACGACGGATTAGAAGCTGTGAGTGAAGTTAAAGGTGAGCATATGACATACTCAACATGGTACGGAAGACTGCTCTTTGGAAGTGCCACGTATGTTGACCTCATTTACCGATGTATTATTCTCGTGCTCATGATTTCAGTGAGCTCTATATTAATTTTGGAATATAAAAAGCAACACCGTAAACATGTTTTGTATGGTTTCGGGCTACTGGTTATCCTTGCAATTTTCTTTGTTCTTAACAGAGGGTTTATCTGGTAGCACTCTTTTGCTTTTTAGAAAAAGATCATGTAGGATACATTCGGGTGTTCGTGACTAGGTTGTCTGCCTCAGTCATTCCGTTGGGCGATACTAGTGTGCCTTCCAAGCACCGAATACTCTGGCTGTGCGGCTACCCCATCGCAGTAGGCGTCTCTAGGAGATACCCGCTGTGATGGGCACTTCCAGCACGTTAATGCACCTTCCCGGTGTTTTTTTGTTATAAAATACGAATCTGTCAACTAGTAACCAGCGATCAGTAACGATAAACTGTACTCATGAATCCAAAAGATCAAGTCAAAGACAGTCTTTCTATTACCGACGTGGTCTCTACCTATATTCGTTTGGAGAAATCCGGTAATCAATTCCGTGCTCGCTGCCCTTTCCATAATGAGCGCACACCGTCTTTTTATGTTTCACCGGAGAGAAAATCATTTCACTGCTTCGGATGTCAGGTACACGGCGATATTTTTACCTTTGTAGAAAAAATAGAAAACATTCCTTTTTTTGAAGCGCTTAAAATTTTAGCAGATCGAGCAGGAGTTGAGTTGACGAATTCTGAGAAGAATAAAGAAGATACTCGTCTTATTTCGCTGCTAAAAGACGCAACGCTCCATTTTGAACAAACGTTAGAAAAAAGCCCTGAAGCAAAACAGTATCTCCTAGAACGCGGATTAACAGAGGGCACCATAAATACATTTCATATTGGATATGCGAAAAATGAATGGAGAGATCTCTTTATCGCACTCGTTGCAAAAGGGTATCAACCAGAAGAAATAGAGAATGCTGGTCTAGCTATCAAAGCTACAGACGCACAAGGTGCCACAAAAGGGTGGTATGACAGATTTCGTGGACGTGTGATGTTTCCGATACGCAATGTCTCCGGTGCAACCGTTGGCTATTCAGGGAGAATACTGCCATCGCTTGTCGACCCTTCGGTTGCTGTTGGGAAATATGTAAACACTCCAGAAACACCGCTTTACCATAAATCAAAAATTCTTTTTGGATATGATACTGCTAAAAAAAGTATGGCCGAATCAAAGTCGGTCGTGGTTGTAGAAGGGCAAATGGATCTCTGTATGAGCTATCAGGCTGGTGTCCATAACACTGTTGCTGTATC
>CAYVOJ010000011.1:0-17407 GCA_964453485.1 uncultured Candidatus Saccharibacteria bacterium | reverse complement strand
CCTCGATACTCAGGACCAAAACCTGATGTCCTACCATTAGACGATACCCCAATTTATTTTTTGTAAAACTTATTTCTTTATTTTCTGTCCTGAAATATGGGACACATATCCGGATGTCCTACTCCTCAAGAGGGCTGCGATTTCAAGAGATTGGGTACAATCTAAGAAATCGGGAGCATTAGACGATACCCCAATGTATGCTTTGTTACCTATAACCATTTTCTGCCTTTTACTAGATCTTGAAGCTTGAGAGTCTTTTAGTTCCTTCGTTTGCTGACTTCAGAACTCTTCGTCACTCTTCGCCCTTCGACCCAATATATGGTCGATATTCTACCATAAAAAAAAGAGCCTGGCATGTTGTTCCAGGTTCTGTGAAAGCGTATTCATTTTCATGTCTTCAGGCATAAACAGAATGCAGGAGCTCAATACGCACCCCCAGCTGCCCTTCATTCCAGCCTGTAATCTTTAGCATTTCTGCCTTGATTGCCTTTACTGCCAAAAGGAGTGCGTTGGGGTTCATGTGTTGATGGTTGCCGTCGATTTTGTACCCATCAACTTTGTACCACAACAAGACTGGTTTTGAGTTGTCCCATTTCCCGAAGGTGGCTGTCAGGTCGCTAACGCTGGGAACGCTGTCTTTTTCAAAGGTGGAAAAATGTCGCACCATGTCCCGAACATGGTCTTCAAACATCTCCATGTTCATGCCAGGAGGCAGTTGCGGAGACGGTTCGCTCAGGATCACGGAAATACTTACAGTAGTCATATACACATCCATTTCAAAATGTTTATGAATTACACAGAAAATCTGTGCACGGTCTGTAGTCAGGTACGACTGGCTGAAATACTATAATAAATTTACCTCTTTGTATAGATTCTGTTAGTTAGTGTTTTGCTCGACTCTAGCCCCGTTTTGATTGAGTTGAATACAGAAAAAAGAGCCGCAGAACAAAGTCTGCGGCTCGATCAGCTAATTCGTCGCCGGCCTTTTTTACACCAGAATATTGACATATCGTCCCCCTCTGACTTTGGTCTTTGCAAACCTATAGCAGAAATAATAGGAACACGACGAAGCTCTTTTTCACCTGGTGAATGTCTCCCATACTGTTCCACGAAAACAGGGAGGTTCATTTTTTTGGCAACGCAGGTTAAGAAGTGGTAGTCACGATGAATTCCAAGTCTGAGAATCTCTCGTAGAAGAATTGGGGAAATGGCTACATTCCCCAATCTGCTCCGAATGTCTTCCATCATCCAGTCCCGAACCGTCTCCATGCCTTTTATCGGCAATCGGTTGCTGGATGGGCGATAATGCAAAAGACATACCACGTCACCGACAGAGATCTCTTCATCAGAATATGGTGTCAGCCAGTCGTTAAACATCATCGCCCTTCTGCGGGGATCACATTCCTCGAACTTACCACTTTGGAGGAACCGAGCTAATGTTGAACAGTTTGTGGGTTTTCTTCCGTAGTGGTTCTGCAAGTAGTCAAGCAGGCGCGATGCGGTAAGTTTGTCAGAAACTTTTACCACCGACAGCTGTTTCTTCTCAGCAAAGTTCTGAGCCGTGACAACAAAAACTGGGTGATCCGTAGTAGTTCCATGTTCAAATGCTAATCGCAGAGCGGGGGCTGTGAACATCGCCCCACCTGCAGTGGGTTTCCTTTCAAGTGGGCCGATTACAGAAGTGTAACGGCCACTGTCTTCTCTTAATGAAAAGAGGACAGTTGCATCGCCTTTAATTGTGTACATGCTTCCTCCGATATTAGTAAATTTGGCAAAGATCGATGCATGTATAATACATCATTATTATGAATTTGTCCAGACCTGTCATGTTCTTATAAACATTCTACGTGGTATCTAAGTAAGGTATTATGTATGTATCTTTATGCGAACTTTTACCTCACCTGGCGCGATTCAGGATTACTTAGACAGCATTCCTTTTAATTTTGAGACAGACGGTGAGACCTGTATGTCCCCTGCTCGTGTGCAGAAAGAAGGAAAAGCTCATTGCCTAGAGGGTGCGATGTTTGCTGCATATCATTTGGAGTTACTTGGCCATAGACCGTATATCCTTAGTTTAAAAGTTGTAGATGGTAAAGGTGATGTCGACCACGCAATAGCCCCGTTTAAAGTGAATGGATACTGGGGAGCTATCAGTAAGACGAATCATAATGTCTTACGATATCGTGATCCGGTATATAAAAATATTCGTGAGCTTGCTATGTCATTTTTTCATGAATACTTTTTAACGAGTGACGGTACTAAGACAATGCGAGGGTATTCTAAGCCAATTAATCTTAATCGTTTCGGTGAATCTTGGAAAAGTCGTCAAGATGATATGTGGGACATAGCAGAATATATATATGACGCTCCCCATACTGATGTCGTACGCAGTTCTCGTAAAGAATTACGTAAAGCACATAGCCTTGAATGTCACGCAGCAAGTATTCCTGAATGGAAAGCAAAAGGCACCGTTGTTTCGCGTGCTAAACTATAATTTGTTATGACTTCTTGGTTTACTATCTTTCTCAAAAATCTCTTGTTTCCAGTGAGCATGCTTTTACTTGCTGTACTGTATTTAACATTTGAGTATATTTCTTGTACGAATCCACTTACATACAAGCTTGGGAGATTCGATACTCAGTTTGATATTTCTCAAAAAGAGTTTCTTGCGGCGGTACACAAGGCGACATCCGTATGGGATACTGCTTCGTCGTCGCCTGGTTTTAGATATGATCCACAAGGAAAGATAACGATAAACTTGATTTATGACGAGCGTCAACAGACGACAGATAAAAACATAGCGTTGCGTGCCGATGTGGACACGATTAAAAACGCAGCTGATAGTATAAAAGAAGAGTATACAAGACTTCAAAATGATCTTTCCCTTAGTAAGAAGGTATATAATGATTCCCTTGTTGCGTATAACACACGAGTGCAGTTGTATGAAAAGGAGGTTTCTTACTGGAATGACAAAGGTGGTGCCCCACGAGATGTATACACCAGACTACGCAGCGAAGAAGATACACTTGCTAGAGATAGAGCTGTGCTAGAAACAAAACGTCTCACCATGAATAAAGACGTGGAGACCGCTAATGCCTTCATCCAAAAATATAATCTTCTTGTTTCAGACGCAAATACTGTTATTCATACAATCAACGAATCTGCTGGAAAAGAATTTGAGGAAGGAATCTATGATCCCGCAACAGAGGAGATATCTATCTATGAGTTTAGTAATGACACTAAACTCACTCGCGTACTCGCTCACGAGCTCGGGCATGCGCTTACAATTGACCATAATAATAACCCGCTTTCGATTATGTATCCTGTGAACCAAGCAACGACACTTATCTTGTCAGAGGAAGATATACAGGCACTTTCAGAAAGATGTCAGCTGCCATTTGCTCGAATAGCAAAATGGTATACTAGTCAGCAATGAAAAACGTCGTAACTATTGGTGGAGGAAAAGGGCATGCACAGGTGCTAAAAGCACTTAAACTCCTACCAGAAGTTACTATAACCGCTGTGTGTCCAAGCACTGACACCGGTGGTCCACTGGTGTGCTTTTACGAGAGTATGATGGAAGTGGATATACAGGAGACCTAACTAGATGTGTTGCAGCTCTCTGTGATAATGAAATCTTTGCGAAAGCATTGCTCTATCGTTTCCAAGATGGAGCCCTCGACGGACATGTTGTAAAAAACATACTCTTTCACACACTTGAAAAGGTAACTTCACACGAGGAAGCTTTAAAAACTCTTTGGGAAATATGCGGACTCAAGCAGCATCGCGTATTACCGGTGACAAATGAAAAAACAGAACTCTGCGCAACGCTTCGTATAGGAAATACTATCTCAGGTGAAACAAACATTGACCTCATCGCGCAGAACCCTCTTTGGAATCCAGATATACATTCTATTTCTGACGTATATTTAAAACCAGAAACTAAAGCTTCACCTTCTGTTCTTGCGGCTATTGGTGGGGCGGAGCATGTCATCATTGCTCCTGGAGATCTGTACTCAAGCACGCTTCCGACACTTCTCCCTTCTGGTATGAAAGAGGGTTTAATTTCATCACGAGCCAAAATTATTTTAATTTTAAATATGATGACTAAAAAGGGAGAAACAGACAACTATACAGCTCATGATTTCATTAATACTATTGAGAAGCGACTTGGAAGAAAAGCTGACTATATTTTTGCTAATAATTCCCCTATACCAGACGAGATGATTTTAAAGTACTCCCTAGAGCAAAAAATAGAGCTCAACGCACATGACATAGCAAATGATACGCGTATCATCGAAGCACCACTTGTTACTGTTGCAGACAATCAAATTTACACAGACCCCCTCACCTTAAAAGGACTTTTCCAGAACATTTTTGATAAGAAATAATAAGGTGTATACTTTTTAGCAATGAAACATATTATCGAATCTCAACAGTTTGACCTTAAGCGCATTAACGAAATTTTTGCATCTGCAACAGCTCTCGAAAAGAAACTCGACAATTCTCTTTCTGGAAAAATAATGGCTTCCCTGTTTTATGAACCGAGTACACGAACTCGGTTTTCTTTTGAGTCAGCTATGCTGCGATTAGGTGGTAGAGTGATTACTACTGAAAATGCGGCGTTGTTTTCTTCTGCGGCAAAGGGAGAGACGTTAGAAGATTCGATACGAGTTATCAATATGTACGCTGATGTCATTGTTCTTCGTCATTATGAACAGGGTGCGTCTGAGCGAGCGTCAAAGGTTTCTTCTGTTCCAATTATCAATGCTGGTGACGGTGCTGGACAGCACCCAACGCAAGCTTTGCTTGATCTGTACACGATTAAGAGAGAGTATGGAAAAATTGACGGGGTTACGATTGCTCTTGTTGGTGATTTGAAACATGGTCGCACAATACATTCTTTAGCATACCTTTTGGGTAAATATAAAAAGATCACTATCTACTTAGTTTCCCCAAAGGCATTACGTGTTAGTAGCGATATTCGTGAATATTTAGAACGTCACAAGGTCACTGTTCATGAAGTAGAAGATCTCGACCCAGTTCTCGACAAAGTAGACGTGCTCTATCAAACACGGATACAGAAAGAACGTTTTGCCAGTGAGAAGGAGTACAAAAAATATAAAGGGTGTTATCACATAACCAAAGAAACTGTTAAAAAACTTCGACCAAAGGCAATTATTATGCACCCACTACCTCGTGTTGATGAAATCGATACTGACGTAGACGATTCACCTCATGCTGTGTATTTCAAGCAAGCAGGATACGGACTTCTTATTCGTATGGCACTCTTAAAAGTACTTCTAGTAAGTAAGAAATAGTCCTAGAGTGTAACAGGCTTAAGCCCAACTGTGTCAGGGACTTTCTTTACCTTAAAGGTTACTCTTCCTACGATGCGCTGTGTATCTACTTTTACAGTGACTCGCCAGAGCCCTTCGGTGATGTTTTCCTTATGCGAGTAAGCACGATACCCATCTTCTCGTCCTCCGGCAACATCAAATGAAATCGTTGTAGCGACGACCCAGCGATTTTTTGTTTGATCAAAGTATTCCCATACATGAGAAACTGGCGCAGTTAAGGTTGCTGGAGCATTGATCGCACTGTAAAAATATATTCCTGTATCTTGTGGTGTAAGGTTAAATGTTTGTGTACGGAACTGTGCGAATCTTTTCGCTGAAACTTCTTGTAGCCCTTCAAAAGCACCATTTTCTTTTCTGATGACACTATGATAAATCCCAGCATCTTGTAGAGAGAGTGGAATTGCCGGAATAGCATTTAAAAAGTACAGCATACTAACAAACATAGGAATTCCCACTGCGAGCGCATACCCTCTCGGGGCTTCGTACTCTGCTGTGTCTGAGGTGGATTGTAGTAGTCGTATATACAGCAGTGCGAGACACAGTGTGATTCCTATACTTACTAAAAAGGTTGTATCGTTCTGCACATGAAGCAGGAATGGTGTTGTAAAAATAGCGTAAAAGAGTGTTGCTACGAAAAGAATTCCAACATCGAGCGTAAAACGGAAGTTGTGAGTAGATACAAGCTCATTAGCTATGATGCAGAGCGCAAGCACTAAGAACAGAGGCCAGCTCACTGAAAATGCTCCACTTCTAAATGCATAAATAAACACAAACGATAAAGCAGACCCAGAGAAGTATGATATTCCAAACGTGAATACTGAAAAAAGCTTCTGTTCAAACTCGCTTGCAGTATTGCGTGATACTAACCATTCACGAGCATAAATAAGTAGTGCAATAACTGCGAGGTATATACACCCAATGTATCGTGCAAGAACATCGGCAATGTCGGGCAAGAAAAATGCATCAAAACAAAAACCGGCGATAAAGAGTATCGTGCTTGAATGCGCTAAGTACTTTCTCAGATGTTTTGTAAATCTCATTATATGAGTAGTGTATCACTGAAATCTTTACCCTCAATAAATGCTATACTGTGCTGATTATGTCATCTCCCGTCTCCGGCAAAGCCTTACCAGTTCTTTTCGTTACATTATTACTTGATCTTATCGGCATAGGAATGGTGATACCAGTTATACCAAGCATATTTACTGATGCTTCTTCACCTTCTTTTATATTAAGTAATTACCCTGCTGCACAGTGGTACATTATCGCAGGAATTGTACTTGGTCTATTTGGAGTTATGCAATTCTTTGCAGCGCCTATTCTTGGCGAGCTTTCAGATATGTACGGACGGAAAAAATTGCTATCAATTGGTGTGGGAGTGCTAGCTATTTCACAATTTGTTTTCGGTGCAGGTATCTTGATGCATTCACTCGTTCTTCTGGTTCTGTCTCGTGCTGTGGGAGGGTTGGGTGGCGCAAACTTTAGTATTGCACAAGCAGCAATTGCAGACATCAGTCCTCCGGAACACCGCGCTCGCAATTTCGGACTCATGGGGACAGCATTTGGTTTAGGATTCATTGTAGGGCCATTACTTGGCGGGTACGTAGCACACGCCACAGGAAGTGCTGCGATGCCATTTTTTGTTGCAGGTATTCTTGGAATCATTAACCTTGTATCTGTTCTTTTATTTTTACCGGAGACTCATCTTGTACGAAAGGAAAAGAAAACAGTTTCGGTGCTACAAGGGATATATAATCTTCGTGCAGCATTTACTGACAAAGAAGCCTCGGTTGTGTATAGTGCGAGCCTCCTGTACTTGATCGGTTTTGCTTGCTTCACATCTTTTACTGGTATTTACTTAACGCATACGTTTTCTTTGAGCGAAGGAACACTTGGAACCTATTTCGGTGTTGTAGGATTATGGATAGTTATTACACAAGGAATTATTTTGCGTTTTGTTACTAGGCGATTTCAAGAGCGGCAAATACTTAAGATTACACTTCTTTGTATTGGCTCAGCGCTGATTCTTATGCCATTTGTGCCTACTATGTTTCTGCAGTTTTGCTTCATTCCCCTTATCGCTATACCGCAAGGACTTTCTATTGCAAACATGAGCGCCCTTATCAGTAAGAGTGTATCAAAGGAGAAGCAAGGTGCAGCTCTTGGAATCAATGGCTCGCTTGGGGCATTTGCTCAAGGGGTTATCCCTACTGCAGCTGGATTCATTAGTTCGCTTTTCGGGGTCATCATCCCTTTTATCTTAGGAGGGCTTTCTATTATTGCTGCTTGGTATGTGTTATTCAGACCACGCATCGAAATAAAATAGCGTATACTATTGTAATACCTTTATATACATCACTATGAAAAATATTCTTTTTTGGGTGCTTGGAAGTTTGCTTGTGCTCACTCTGGCTGGTTATGGTTGGTATTACTACAACACGTCTACGTATGCTCCAGTAAGTTATGTAACTGAGACCCCTACTGGCCCAGTAGTAACTAATACAGAAACAGGGGCAACAACAACGGCTGTCCCAACATTTACAATGACAGACATCGCTACTCACAAAGATGCAACAAGTTGCTACTCTGTAATTTCTGGATCAGTATATGACCTTACTGCATTTGTAAATATGCACCCAGGAGGTAAAGGAGCTATTCTTTCAATTTGTGGAGTTGACGGTACAGAAAAGTTTATGAACAAACATCACGGCGGAGCAAAGTACATGAGTACACTCGCACGGTACAAAATCGGTATCCTTCAATAGTCTTGTATGGATTTAAACACTATTGTTTTACCTCTTCACCTTGCATCTCTTGCTTATGTAGCATGGAATGTCGTACATGCTGATCATTTAGGGTTTACTTGGATACGAGGAAAAGAACAGATACTTGATACAATGAGTGTTAAAAAGTATCACAGAGGCTCATGGATTGGATTAGGTCTTATGATTGTGACAGGAGCGATTCTCTTTTTGCCAATGCGAGAATTTTTGCTTACTCGACCACAATTTTATGTAAAAATGGCGTTTGTTATAACTCTTGTTTGTAATGGTCTTGTAATTGGAAAGTTGCAACATGTCGCAACGAGTAGGACATTTGCATCTCTCAGCTTCACAGAAAAATTACCACTATTTATTAGTGGCGCAGTGTCTACACTTGCATGGATTGGTGCAACACTTGGAGGATTTTTCTTGATTCCAGACTAGTTTCTTCTTGCAAGAAGAATGCTTTAGTTAGACTCAAGCATTGAAAGCAGAATTGCCTCAAGTGCTGTCCAGGCATGAGCATCTGATACTTCAAGCAGATGACGCTTTTCGAGCAGTTCTAGGATGCTTTTTGAGGCTATGGTGTATGGGTATGCACTAGCAAGCTCCGCTAACTTCGTGTCGTCACTCTTCTCTACCCCAATTCGTAAGAGTAGCCCCTTGCGAATGTACTCTATTAATTCATCGTATGTATTGAGAGCATTAGCTTGTGAGTTCTTCAGCTCCTTAGTTACTCTAAGTACGCTAGCACTCTCTTTCTTGCAAAGCGCCTCAAGGAGATCTAGCATAAGCTCTTGCTGTGGTACACCTAGGTGCAAAACTACGTCCTCATGCTTCATGCTACTTCCAGAGATTGCTAAGATTTGCTCTAGAACACCTAGCGCATCACGATATGAGCCCTTTCCATGACGAGCAATGAGCTCTGCACTTGATTCAGTAATCGCTTTACCTTCTGACTTCACGACGTGTATGAGTCTGCTTGCAAGCGTTTGTATATTCGGTTGCTTGAATTCTACTTTTTGGCAGCGAGAAACGATTGTCGTCGGCAGCTTCTCTGGATCTGTCGTTGCAAGAATAAACACCACATGCGCTGGCGGCTCTTCAAGTGTCTTAAGAAGCGCATTTGCTGCTTCTTTGGTGAGCATGTGTGCTTCATCGATAATATACACCTTATACGGTGAAGAAAATGGCGCAGTGCGAACTGCTTCTCGTAGTTCACGTACTTCGTCTATTCCACGATTACTTGCAGCGTCGAGTTCGATTATATCTTCATCGTTACAACCAATATCACGTGCAAAAATTCTTGCGACGGTAGTTTTTCCTGTGCCTCTTCCACCACAAAAAAGGTATGCATGAGCTACTTTCTTTTGTTTAATTGCACCGGTAAGGAGGGAAACGGCATGTGTTTGTCCCACAACGTCATCAAAAGTCTGTGGGCGGTATTTACGATAGAGTGCGAGATGTTGTCCTTGCATGATAGGTAAAGTATATCACGTGTAAAGTTGCTGGTGTTGTCTGATGGTAGCCAAAGGCCGTAAAAATGCCCCAGAGTTGTCTTCTCTGGGGCATGTGGGCGGTTTCAGTCTATTGAATACTGTGGAACAAAGGCTTTTTTGAGCATGTTTCGCACCAAGATTTGTCGCAGCAAGTACTGAAGCAAACAGCTCACAAGCACGCTCAGAAAGAACCACACATTGTCCAGGAACCTGTAAAGCACATTGCTTACGATAACCCAGAAAGTGACATCAATGACAAAGCCTGACCTGGCCTCACGCCGGTAATCAAAAAAAAGTATTTGACGTGTTTCGTGAGGATATTCTAGTTCAATTGCTCTGGCTGCCTTTTCTGTCGCTTCACCGGTTATGTACATGCATACAAACGTAGCAACAAGGCTCCACCCCATCTGCCAGAATATTTGATTGATTTCCATGAAGAACTCCTGATTCTTTAAAGAAGGCTTAATTCTAGCACTAAAAATACTATGTGTCGAAACTAGCTTCCGGCTATTTTTGAAGCAACCAAGCATCAATTCTCTGCTTAATTTCAGCTGCGTTGTTACACTCCATCAGCTCCATTCGTAATTCTTTAGCACCGTCAAAACCGTTTACGTAGGCCTTGTAATGCTTCTTCATGATTGCAAAGGATTTAATATCCCCCAACTTCTCTTCATAGAGCTTGGTGTGCTCAATTAAAATTTTTAGTCGCTCTTCTACAGACTTTCCCTTTTCAAATTCTTCTTCATTGAAGAACCATGGTGTTCCAAATATTCCGCGACCGATCATAGCACCGTTAGCACCGGTCTTTCTCGCCTTTTCTTTTCCTTCTTTAACTGATTTAATGTCACCATTTCCTAGGACAAGTGTGCCGCCATTCTCAATGCTACCTGTTTTTTCACGTACGAGTTTTACGATATCTTCCATGAGCTCCCAATGAGCGTCCACTTTACTCATTTCTTTTCTGGTGCGAAGGTGTACCGTAAGCACGGGCACGTTCATTTCGAGAATCTTTGGTAGCCATTCCTTGTAGGTGATACTATTAAATCCAATGCGCGTTTTTACAGAAACAGGGATATCCCCAGCCCCTTCTTGTGCTGCACGAATGACTTTCTGAGCAGTCTTCCAGTCCTTAATATGAGCTGCTCCTGCCCCCTGTTTCTCGATACTCTTATCAGGACATCCCATATTGATGTCTATTCCATCAAAACCAAGTTCACGGCAAAGCGCTGCTGCTTGACGCATATTATCTGGGGTTGATGTGAAAAGTTGTGCCACTATTGGACGCTCAATGTCAGTAAACTCTAGATCGCGTTTCAAAACTTCTCTACCTACGCTACAAAGTCCATCTGCTGACACGAATTCAGTCCACATCACATCTGGCTTACCATATTTTGCAATCATGGTGCGAAATGCAATGTCAGTTACGTCTGCCATAGGAGCAACAACAGATAACGTCTCACCTTTACTTACTTTCTCATCGATAAGCTTCTGCCAAAAACCACGAAGAGGTTTTTCGTGGAGAGGTCGTGTAGGTGCTTCTCTAGTGAAGAGCTGTTGTAGACGTTGAATGAGTGTCATGAGGCGTTGTCGAGGCATTGATTATAGTAGGAACTGTAGTATTTGTAAACTTATAGAATACCTTGCTACCGAAACGCATGTCGATATATTCCAAGTCTTTTTTCTTTGTTTGTAAGAGTGACTTTAATGGTTCAGTATCTATTGCACTTATAACAGTAGACCAAACTGTCTCGAGATTCGTATCACGTGATATTTTTAGCGAATGTCGCTGTGCTTTGTTAGAAAGAATAAGTTCTCGGTCAGGACCAAAAGTAATAGTATCCACCGGGAAAAGAACTGCTTCTATCTTAGGCAGTACATCCTTCAGCTCGGTAAGAACATCTGCTGTGCTTGTGGCATTTTGTAATACAAGTTTTGTGTAGTTAATTCCAGATATTTTTTCTGTACTAAAAACCACCGAAGAAGTAGCCAGTTCAAGAGTTGGATAGGTGGAAAGTTCATTTATTTCTGTGTAAACATACCCGCTCGTAGTCACTGCCTTTCCGTCAGCAAGTTTAAAAGAAGGAGAAAAGGATGCAACTGTGATATGGAGAGTATGTAAACCAGTTGGATAGATACGTACGTGACTAACCGTCGGTAATGTTGAGATAATAGCGGTACGCATCACTTCTCGAGGAGGCGTTAAAATTTTATTCTTTGGTATAAAGCCATAGAGCTTTTTATCAGTAACTTCTCTCAATTTTTCCTGTAAACGAGCCTCATACTCCTCTGGTGCACCCGTGACGCTAAATGATGTCACACTAAAGAGTGGTGAATGCATGTAGGTTGCATAAACACCGAGTACGAAAACACACACAGCAGTCCAGGTAAGTATTTTTTTCCAGAGAAGGTATGTCCTCTTTCTCATAGGTGCTTACTGGAAAATAGGTTTACCGAGAACTGTTTTACCTCCCATGTATGGCACAAGTACGTCTGGAACTTTAATGGTTCCATCAGCCTGTTGATAGTTTTCTATGATTGCTGTAATAAGGCGTGGCGTTGCGGCTGCAGTGTTGTTAAGTGAGTGAGCGTAACGTGTTTTCCCTTCAGCATCTTTGTATCGAATATTAAGGCGACGTGTTTGAAAGTCGTGGAAGTAGCTAGAGCTATGTGTCTCTCGGTACTTTTCTTGAGAAGGAATCCATCCTTCGATATCATACTTCTTTACTTGTCCGAGTCCGAGGTCTCCACCACAGTTAACAACGGTGTGATACGCTAAACCAAGTTCTTCCATCAGTTCTTCTGCATTTCTTGTAAGTTCTTCATGGAGCTGAACACTTGTCTCATGAGAAGCTTCACAAAGCACTACTTGTTCGCATTTATAAAACTCATGGACACGCACAAGACCTTTTATGTCTTTTCCGTGACTACCGATTTCTTTACGAAAACAGGGACTCCATACAATGTATTTTTTAGGAGTTGATAAGTCCTCAAGAATTTCATCACTATGATAAAACATCGTTGCTACTTCACCTGTTCCAGATAAATAGTCAGCACCATCTTTATAGAGATCATCTTCACCTTGAGGTAGATATCCTGTGCCAAGTAATGTTTCTCGCTTAACCATAGAGGGTACGAGCATAGGAGTAAACCCTTTAGCTTGCCAGCGCTGCATCACGTACTGCCACACTGCCATTTCAAGCATGGCACCATCGTTTTTTAGAAAGTAGCCTCTAAATCCTGACGTCTTTGTCCCTCGTTCAAAGTCAACCATGTCCTGAGCCTCCATGAGCTCAATATGACTGCGTGGTGTGAAAGAAAATGTTGGGATTATTCCATGTCGCTTTACTTCAATGTTTCCTTCATCGCTATCCCCTTCCGGAACAGACATGTCAGGAATATTTGGTGTAGCAAGCATGAGTGTGCGCCACTCTTTCATGATTTGCTCCAAACTTTCTTCTTTTTCTTTCAAAGACTCTTTCACTCGCTTCATTGAATCAATAAGAGAAGTCCGCTCTTCACCAGACACCTGCATAATACGTTCACTTGCCTGATTCTGCTCAGCTCGTAAATCTTCTACAACCTTTAGTGTTTCAAGGCGGCGAATGTCGGCTGCCACGAGGTCATCAACATTAAAAGAAAGATGCTTCTTAGCAGCAGCAGCTTTTATGAGATCGCTATTTTCTCGAATAAATTTAATATCTAGCATGATCGTTTTATTTTACCACATGCTTGGCATATTGAGAATCTGCGTGATACCATTATGTATATGACTGAACAGCATCTTACACCAACTATTATTGATCATAAAGAAGGGTATCACCGTGCACCAAGAACAACAGGCGATGTCATCGCTAAAAATATTGTTCACATATCAGCTCATTGTGCTGATATATTATTTCAAACAAGATATGGTCACCGAGCAATTGTACTTGAGACAATAGCGGCAGTGCCAGGCATGGTAGGAGGTTTACTGCAACATCTTAAATCGTTGCGATTTATTCGTGATGACTCAGGTTGGATAAAAGCGCTACTCGATGAAGCAGAGAATGAACGTATGCACCTCCTTGTCTATAGTCAGATTGCTCGCCCTTCAACCTTTGAGCGAGTTTTAATCGCTCTTGTACAGTTCTTCTTTTATCACGTGTATTTGGTGTTATACCTTATTTCTGCGAAGACAGCACATCGAGTTGTCGGATACTTTGAAGAAGAGGCTATTCATAGCTATGAAACCTACCTTCACTTGATTGAAACGGGTGTACATGAAAATATTGAAGCGCCAGAAATTGCTAAAGTATACTGGAATCTTGGTTCTGAAGCTCGTTTATCAGATGTTGTTCGGGCGACAATTGTCGATGAGATGAAACATCGTGATGTTAATCACGAATTTGCTGACGACACAAAGAGAGCAACATTCTGGAGCTAGCTATTTCTCCTCCCAGTGCCACACACCATCCCATGCTTTATCAGAAATAAGAGCTGGTATTCTCTCTAAGAGCACTTGTGATGGAATATCTCCCTGTTCTGCTAAAGGATTAAGTAGTGTAACAGCCTTCTCAAATGCTTTTTCTTCGTAGGCAGAATATGCAGCCTCAAATAAGTTGAAGAACTGCTCTTTTTCCTCGGTGTAGAGACTTACTTCGTAGAGCTCGGTAGGGATGCTTCTTCCTTTTACAGTGACAGTGTCTACTTTTCGGAATAAATATTCTTGCCCCTCAACAACAGTGTCGAGAGTTTCTTTTGTTGTAAGTAAGGGTACACCATACTTTTTAGTAAGACCCTCAAGTCTAGAGGCTAGATTCACGGCGTCACCTAGTACGGTATAGCTCACGTGATCCTCTGAACCAATGTTGCCAACAGTAACTGTACCTGAATGTATGCCTACACCGATGGCAAGTTCTGTACCATGGGCAGCATTGAACATTTTTAATTTCTCAAGCATCAAAAGTCCAGCTCGCAAGGCATGTGTTTGGTGCTTTTCTGTATACAATGGCGCATTCCAGAACGCCATGATTGCATCACCAATAAACTTATCAACCGTACCACGCTCTTGTAAAATACATGGCGTCATAGCCTGAAGAAAGTCATTCAGAAGTTTCGTAAGCTGTTCGGCAGGCAGAGACTCTGAAATAGTAGTAAATCCTCGTATATCAGTAAACAGCATCGTCATCTCACGCTTCTCACCAGTGAAGGTAAGTGCTTTGCGTGAAGCTAGTAATTCTCGTAGCACATCTGGATGAACATACTTTGAGAATAAGGACTGAATGTAAGCACTGTTAGCTCGCTCTGTTTTGATGTGATGCCATGTTGTGTGCGCAAAGAGTATTACAACAAGGAGGATAAGCCACGGTGTTGGCAGTATGTACCCATACTCAAATAACCAGACAGCAAGGACTGTGAGTGAAAGTATATAAGAGCAGAGAAAGAGTGTCTGCTTAAGTATCGTTTTGGTTTTGTAAAAAGATACTGTAGCAAAAAGTGCATAAAAAGCCATAAGTAGGAACCCTAGGTTTCTTCCTACTTCTTTGTCATGTACTTTATTCAGTAAGGAAACAAACATTCCAGCGTGCACTTCTACACCTGGGATCTTTTCACCATGCATCCCTACGAAAGTATCTAAAAGATCAAGCGTAGTAGCGCCAACGAAAACCACTTTATTTTTTAGATCCTGCTTAGGAATAGCACCTGACAAAACGTCAGCAAGCGAATAGGTGGTTACTTTTTCAGGATATCGAAACGAATGGTAGTCACTCTGGCAAGATTGTCTGGACGGGGATGCGCGAGTAAATGCAAAGAAGGCTTCGTATGAAAGTGTTTTTAAACATTGGTCATTAAACATGACTTCATGTTGCGTTGTACGAACCTTGCCATCTTTATCTGGATTAACATTAACTAAAGCTTGGGATGCTGGAAATTCTTGTGGGGAGTATCGTACCCCTTGTGTTATTTTCTCAGCAAGAATTACACGCGCTGAGGAAGATGCAAGTGCCTGCTTAAAAGAAGAGTCACCTTCGCGTGATTCAAGGAATAAAACATCATACGCAACAACTTTTGCATCAGCCTCAGAGAGCCTCGTGGTTAGGTCTGCGAATACTGTTCTTGAGAATGGCCAAGCACCGTATGTCGCCAAGCTTTTATCATCAATAGCAACGATAACTACCTCATCCCTAGCACTGGTGCTTCTGATAGGGTCATAAAACAGGTTAGTTATGTGTTTCCCTTGCGTAGTTGTTGATACAAGAAAACAAAGCAAGAAGATGCCGGCAGTACCCAAAAGAAATAATACCCTACCCTGAAGCCAAAGTCGCATGATTAGTCGTTAAAAGGAAACTCAACATCAAAACGACCTTGTAGCGACGTCTTTATGCGCTTATCTGGATTCTTGCAGTAATCATCAATCGCTTCTCCGAATGAAAGTAAGGTTGTTGATGTAAAAGGATAGCCACTTTTCTCGGCATATGAAGTAACTTCTGCCGTGCGCTCCTTAGCATTCTTTGCTACACGACAAGCACTATCTGTTTCATCTAAGTAGAAGTAAGTAATAAACATATCGCTAAATGCTGTAAAAAAAGTTTCTTCATCAATTTTTACCAAATCAACGACCTTTTTAGTCTCTTCTTGTGTAACCTTGATGTCTTTTTTAGTCGGTACTACTATTTTTGTAGTCTCAGGTTCTTTTTTAACACTTTTATCTTCAACAGGAGTTGTATCTTTTACTACAGTGTCTGATTCTTTTGTTTCCACTGGAGACGGCTCCTCCTTCTTGGGATCTTGATCTTGCAGCACTTTTTTCTCAACCTCCTGGCGCATTTCCTCCTTAGTTGGACTTGTACGCTTTACCTCGTCGAAAATGTCATCACGTGTACGTTCTTCTGTAATCCATGCAGTATCTTCTTTCGAGAGAGATTCTTCCACGTTAGTCACTTCTGGAACAGAGGTGGCTGATACACGCGCTTGCTTACCTTCTTCGACGAGAACAGGTGTGGCTGGTGTAGTACTCCCCGTTTGATCCCGTATAAGAGGAGATACTGCGACACTATGCTCTGTTACGGCGACTGTCGTCGTAGCGCTTCCCTTTTCATTAATAACGGCAAACTTTGTTCCTCGAACGGTTGCTAGGGTTCCTGAAGTTTCTACTTCATATGTACCTCCGCTCAGAACTTTTTCTACACGGTGGTATGTTCTACCAAAAAGCTGGTATATCGATGTCTTTGTTGGAGTGTAGGTGACAACAATTTGTGTATTTGCGTCTAACGTTATGAGGGAATTATCAGGCAAAAGAACAGAGGCTTTTCCTTCACCTGTCTTTACCAGTGTCATGCTTGTTATCGGTATCGATGGTGCAGTTAAAAGGGTAAAGTCATTTTCGGTCTGTGCTTTAAAAGAAACATCTCCAGACTCTCTGTATAGCATTATTTGAGGAGATGTGGTTTCAGGTAAAGCTCCCTCTTTCTTGTGATAGAAATACCAGAATGCGGTTAGAAGCGAAGCTGAAACGAGAAGCCCTAAAAGTACAAGGAGTGTGTTTTTTGTCATGCCTCAAGTATACGCTGGGATTAGATTTCTTCACATATTGTTATTCACCATTCTTTGTAACCGGTAAGAATATATATCGTTCTATTATTCTTCTTGCGGTTTTAACTAGAAATGATAGAATATATGGCACGTTTGATTTGTGAGAAAGTTAGTAAATAGAACGTAGTAAAAATAAATAAGGGCCCTTAGCTCATATGGTAGAGCGCCGGTTTTGCACTCCGGAGGTGAGCGGTTCGATTCCGCTAGGGTCCAC
>CAYVOJ010000010.1:0-19182 GCA_964453485.1 uncultured Candidatus Saccharibacteria bacterium | reverse complement strand
GAAGAAAAAAGCTAGGAAAAAATTGCAATGACAGTACCAGTAACTATGTCAGGGAAAGACGGAGAGAGGACGCTGTCTTTTGGTATGCCTGCATCATACACACTCGATACTTTGCCGACACCAAATGACCCTCGAGTAAGGATTGTTGAAGTGCCTGAGAAGAAGCTTGCGGCGATGAGGTTCTCTGGGTATAGGACAGCAGGCCGCATAGAGAAGATGGAAAAGAAGTTACTTGAATCCCTGGCAAGAGATGGTGTAGAGGTTGTCGGTGCTCCTCTATACGCTGGATACAACGCACCAGGAACACCACCGTGGATGACAAGGAATGAGGTTTTGGTTGAGATTAAGTAGGTTTAAATAAATTGAAATTTATTTAATATAAAGTAATAAATACATTATGTTACCAATTGATCTTATTTCAGTGCTTGTGGCAGCGATCGCAGCATTTATTGTAGGCTTTATGTTTCATGGTCCACTCTTTGGAAAACTATGGATGAAGTTGGCAGATATTCACCCTACGGGAAAAGAAAAGTTTTCCGACATGATTCCTCAGATGCTGAAGAACCTACTAGTAAATATTATATGCGCATATGTATTGGCAATGTTCATATTCACCACGGCGAGTTACTATAACAACGTAGGAAATATTATTGGGGGAATGGGTATCGCCTTCTGGGGATGGCTTGGTTTTGTCGTAACCTCAACATCTATGGATGTAATTTGGATGGGTAAATCAAGGAACCTCTGGTTGTTTGAGGTCGCCTCTTCACTTGCATCATTCCTTGTGATGGGGGCAATCATTGCATCGTGGTAAGTTTGAAGTGGTACGATGGGGGTGGTAAAAAGTATGTGGAGTAGTAGAATATTTATATGACACTTATAACTATTGCACTTGGGGTTGCCATTATTTTGGGAGTAGTTTTGTTTATTCATGAGAAAAAGAGGTCAAAAGAGTCGAATTCTGCAGAGCATGAAGCTGTTCCAGAATCAATTCGTGAATTACATCAGGCTGAAGATGAACAATACCCATAAATAACATGAACTCACTCCTTGGGTACGAAAAGCAAGAACGCCCTTGGGGTAACTTCGAGCGCTTAACACTTAATGAGTTAAGCACGGTGAAGGTAATCACGGTCTCTCCATTGGGGAAACTTAGTTTGCAGCGACATGCCCACCGAGAGGAGGTGTGGAGAGTTCTTTCTGGTGAGGGTGTGGTAACTATTGACGCGAGTGTCATAAAAGCAAAGAGTGGGGATATTTTTGTCATTCCTGTAGGATCAGCACATCGCTTAGAAGCCAGTGACGAAGGTATCGTTATCCTGGAAATAGCGCGGGGAGAGTTTGATGAAAACGATATTGAACGAATCGAAGACGTGTACGGGCGTATTTAGTCAATTTTTAAAGCTGAGGTCTTTTTTGCTATACTTGCTCCATGAAGGCAACTATTATATCTCTTACCGCTTTTGAACCGCTTCGCCCAACGTTAGGGAAAATCGTTTGTACTTCCGGAGGATTTGATCCAATTCATCCAGGTCATTTGTCCTGTATAGCCGAATCAAAGAAGCACGGCGACACCCTTGTGGTTATTGTTAACGGAGATGCTTTTCTCACAAAAAAGAAAGGTAAACCATTTATGGATCTTGCTACGCGCGCCGAAATAGTTTCCTATGTGCGAGGGGTTGATTATGTCATTCCATTTGAAATAGAGAACGATCAGACGGTAATAGAAGCACTTAAAAAAGTGCGCCCTCATGTTTTTACTAAAGGGGGAGACAGAATTGATGAAACGTCGATCCCGGAATGGCAAACATGCGTGGAGCATGGTATCACGATTATCTCTGGTGTCGGCCTTGATAAACAGTGGAGCAGCTCAGACCTGTTGCAATCTTGGAAACATCAGCCTTAAATAATGTCACTTTTCCTTACTGCTATCCTGTGATACCATAGACGCATTATTGCATGAAATCCCATAAGTATATTTTCGTTGTAGGGGGAGTCATGTCAGGAGTTGGTAAAGGAATTACCACCTCATCTATCGGCACCATTTTTCAAGCTAAAGGGTATACCGTCAATATTGTAAAAGCCGATCCATATTTAAATGTGGATGCAGGAACGATGAATCCTACTGAGCATGGAGAAGTTTTTGTGCTTAATAGTGGTCTTGAAACTGATCAAGATATGGGGAACTATGAGCGGTTTTTGAACCGTGATGCAAGCGAAGCGGACTATATGACCTCAGGTATGGTATACCGTTCTGTTATTGAGCGCGAACGCTCTCTCGGTTATCGTGGTAAGTGCGTAGAAGCGGTACCTCATGTACGTGATGAGATAACGAACCGTATCAAAGATGCCGCAAAGAAAAGTAAATCAGATATTTCAATTATTGAAATTGGAGGAACTGTTGGAGACTATCAGAACATCATGTTCATTGAAGCTGCTCGTTTCCTAAAGCTAGAAAACCCAGGAGATGTTGCTGTTATTATGGTTTCATATTTACCAGTGCCGGGCACAATAGGAGAGATGAAAACTCGTCCAACACAACACGCTGTGCACCAGCTTAACTCATACGGTATTTCTGCAGACTTCATCATTGCTCGCGCAGAATACCCACTTGATGAGCGCCGTAAAGAAAAACTCGCAGTGTCTTGTAATATTCCTGCAGAGCGTATTATTTCAGCCCCAGATATTAAAAGTATTTATGATGTTCCTGGAAACTTTGAGCAGGACAAACTAGGAACTTTGATTGAAAAAGCTCTCTCGCTGAAAGCAAAAGAAACTAAACTTACAGATTGGTCAGCATTTGCAAAAAAAGTAGCTTCGCCTAAGAAGGAGGTAACCATTGCGATCGTTGGTAAATACTTTGACACAGGAGATTTTGTTTTATCAGATGCATATGTGTCAGTTATCGAGGCGGTAAAATTTTCTGCGTATACCCAAGGGGCAAAACCAAATATCGTTTGGATGAATTCAAAGAAATTCGAAGGAGATGCGAAAAAAGCAGAAGCCCTTTGTAAGGAATCATTTAAAGATGTTGACGGCATTGTTGTTCCTGGTGGTTTTGGTGAGACGGGAATAGAAGGGAAAATTGCCGTTATTAAATATGCGCGTGAACACCAGATTCCGTACTTCGGACTTTGTTATGGTATGCAGTTGCTTGTTGTTGAGTATGCTCGTCACATGGCGGGACTTCCTGGGGCTCATACCGTTGAGATAGATAAGCACGCTAAGCATACAGTTATCGATATCATGGAGTCACAGAAACAGCTTATCGCAGAAGGAAACTATGGTGGCTCTATGCGGCTAGGTGAGTATCCTTGCGTTCTCGCTCCGAACACTCATGCATATAAAGCGTACTCTTTTGCAAAGTGGGGCAAGGAAGAAAAGAAAGGGTACGTTGTCTCCGAACGCCATCGTCATAGATATGAGGTGAATCCTAAGTATGTAGAGCAGCTTAAGAAGGCGGGGCTTGTATTTTCTGGAACATCGCCAGATGGGGCGCTTATGGAAATCGCAGAGCTTCCAAAGTCCGTGCATCCATTCTTCTTGGGAACTCAATTTCATCCTGAGTTCTTAGCCCGCCCACTTAACCCTCACCCACTCTTTACGGATTTCATTAAGGCTTCACTTGCGAGAAAGAAGTAGTTTTTTACAAAGAGTAGACATGAGATTTTTTATAACGCTTAAGGAAAAGCTATTTGTGGAAAAGCAGCTAAAAAGAGGAAACATTGTCCCGTTCCTTAAATATATGGCGCTTCGTTTACGAGTGTCTCATTTCTTTTTCTTACAACGAACAGAGTATCGTATGCGCGTATGGTTTGCGCCATATGCATTTTGGCTATGGAACCATGAACAGTACGTGCGAGAAGATGAATTATTTTTCTCACGATTTTTACATGAGGGGGATGTTGTAGTGGATGCTGGTGCCCATCTCGGCACACTTACAATGACTGCAAGTAACCATGTTGGAAAAACTGGACGTGTGATTGCATGTGAACCACACCCAAAAACATTTCAATACCTTTCACGAAACATTAAAGACAATTATTGTAGTAATGTGATGCTACATAACGTGGCGGTTGGAGACATGTCCCACAATGTCTATATGACGTCTCACTATGTAAGTGATATGAATCGTGTTGCAGATAGTGGAACCGTGAAAGTTAGCATGTCGACACTTGATGATCTACTGAAAGACGAAGAGCACGTAACACTGTTAAAGCTCGATGTAGAAGGATATGAATTGCCGGCACTTATGGGTGCGAAACAAACACTAGCTAAAATAGACGCTGTATACTTTGAAAGTGCGGCCCTTAGCTTTAAAGAAAGAGGATACTCGCTCTCAGATATTATTACTCTTTTGAAAGAGTGCGGTTTCACAACGTATAAACAAGAAGATAACTTTGCTTTGCAAGAAATTGGTCTTGATCACATAACAAAAGAGCGGTATGAGAACTTGATTGCTCTTAAAGATGCGACCTTATATACAAGTCGTATTGTCTAAGGTCTTGCTTTCAAAATTTCTGAACTCTGTTAGAATACAAGCACTATGGAGTACACAGTATTACTTTTCTATAAATACACAACAATTAAAGACCCAGAAGCGCTTGCGACGTACACTCGTGGGCTTTGTGAAGGATTGTCTCTCAAGGGTCGAGCTATTATCGCAGAAGAGGGAATAAACATGACCTTTGAAGGGGCTACTGCCGACACAAAACGATTCCTAGAAGTGTTTATGAAAGATAAACGGTTTAAGGATATGCATGTGAAGACAAGTATTGGTACGGGAGCAGCTTTTCCGAGACTTTCTGTAAAAGTAAGAAATGAGATTGTTGCAACTCGATTCCCAAAAGAAATTAATCCTCGTAAACAAACAGGTGCGTATCTCAAAGCAGAAAAACTAAAAGAGTGGTTTCAAAAGCAAGAAGATTTTGTCATTGTGGACATGCGAAATGACTACGAGTTTTGGTCTGGACATTTTAAAAATTCTATCGACCCAGGAATGCAGGCATCGCGTGATCTTCCGAAAGTGTTAGACAAGTTAACCATTCATAAAGACAAAAAAGTGCTTACCGTTTGTACGGGTGGTGTGCGATGTGAAAAGATGTCAGCTTTTTTGTTAGCAAACGGATTTAAAGATGTCTACCAGTTAGATGGAGGGATTCACTCATACATGGAAAAGTATCCAGGGGAGGATTTTGTCGGAGCGCTGTATACCTTCGACAATCGAGATACTATGCATTTCGGAGGAGAAAGAGAAATAGTTGGCACGTGTCGTTTTTGTCAGGGAAAAACAGAGGATTATTATAACTGTGCCAACGATGAATGCCATCTTCATTTTATTGCGTGTGAAAATTGTGCAACTGATGAACATGTATTCTGTAGTGACAAATGTAAGACAAATGTGACTCGTTTCGCTGTTTCGGCACGCTAGTCATATACTTTACTCATGAAACCAGAAATTCCAAACTGCTACTATCGCATCAGCATCAAAGCCCTCATTCGAGATGAAACAGGAAAAAAGTTTCTGCTTTCAAAAGAAACTAATAATCGCTATGACTTTCCTGGAGGTGGACTAGACTTCGGTGAAACCCCTCAAGAGGGAATTATTCGAGAGCTTGCGGAAGAGGCAGGGCTTACCGTAACATCTGTTGCAGATGAACCAAGTTTCTTTATTGCAATGAAGAAAGATTCTGGAGGGGGAACCTGGGTGGCAAATGTATTTTACGAAACCACCGTTCGTGACCTCATATTTACCCCATCAGAAGAATGTATCGCTCTCGAGTTTGTTTCTCCTGAAGATGTTGCAACGATGGATGTATATTCTAGTGTTTCCTTATTTGCAGAACATTTTACAAAATCACTGAAGAAGTAAGTGGTGGTATACTCTAGGTATGGACGCGCGATATCCTCGCATTACAGTAACCGATCAGCCAAAACTCGTTAAGGAGGGTGTTTTTATTTTGGATAAAGAAGTATGGAGTACACAGAAACGCATCGCTCGTATCTATGGGCGAAGTATTCCGACAGTTAACGATCACCTAAAGAAAATGTATAGAGAAAAAGAGCTCATGAAAGCGGCAACAGAGCGCGTCTTAGTTGTGACGCAAAAAGAAGGGAAAAAAGAGGTGACACGAAAAACATATGTATATAGTACAGACGCAGTAATTGCCATAGGGTTTCGAGTAAAAGGGGAGTGGGGTAAAGAATTTCGTATCTGGGCACGAGATGTTGTTCGCAAAAGCTATGATCCGCTTGAGCAAGTTAAGCACCTTGTTGTGCCTCGCTAGGACTACCGTTCAGGCAGTATTCGGTCACGCAGGTATGACATTGAAAGCCCATTCTTTTTTCCAGGGTTAAGAATATTTTTTGGATCCCATATCATTTTTATTTGAGTAAACAATTCGCAAATATGTGGAGAGAAAAAATGAGGAAGAAAAGGGGTGAAAAGTATTCCGTCCCCACTTCCTGCGCTCATGCTTCCGTGATGTTTTTGTGCGATAGAAGCAAGGGCTTGTGCGGCTTCTAAGAAAACAGAAGCAACATTTGCATCATGTGAATCAATATACGTCACAACAGAAAGGTGTCCACTTGCAACGTTTCCGGTGACAGAATATAAAAGTCGGTTACTTGTATGGTAGACATCTATTGCTTCAAGGGTGTCATTTAATTTGTGTAAAGGAACAATAATTCCGGTGCCTGTTGGCATTGGAGTAAGAGAATTATTGGTGTAGGCGCGTAATAGTTTAAGAATGTGCGAGTAATCTTGAAATAACTCACTTCGAAAGGTTTCACCCACCGCGGTTACATAGTTCTTTTCTACGCCGAGAGCTTGCACCATTCGCGCACCACGCTCGTGAAGTATATGTTTGTCGTCATCGGTAAGGGTGACAAGAAGTGTGAGTAAGTGTGGTTCGTCAATAAAAGGTAATGCTTCGTCGTGTACATATTTTCGTACACACTCTTCAAGCATTGTGTCATAGAGAGATACTGCATGAGCGGTGTGGTGTATGCATATGTCTACAAGCCTGCTTACATCAGAATAGCGAGGGATTCCAACAAGGTAAGTGAGGCGTTCTTTTTTTCTTGGGGTCATGCGAAGTTTGACTTGAGTAATTACTGCTAAGGTGCCTTGTGAGCCTAGTAGTTGATGTATTAGCTGGCGCGGCCCGACACTGCTTCCCCAAAGGTTGTATCCTGCCGGATCTTCTATTGCATGTGGTTTTGCGCCGCGTAAGTTGTAAGTCTCTTTTGCAAGAAGGGGGAACAGTGCTTGGTATATTGAGAGTAGCTGCCCGCTCGGGGTAATGCCATCCTCTAGTACATGTTGTTCGCCATTAGAAAGTATTACAGTCATACCAATAACAGAAGACTGTATCCCGCCACTTGTAAAAGATGTAGGGCTTGTATTTTTGGTTGCCAGTATTCCTCCAATAGTTGAGTGATCGTCGGCGCTCGTTAAAAAAGGGATTTCCATATTCCACCCAAGCAAATGGCTGCGTATTTTTTCACAAGACGTGCCGGCGTCAACGGTGATTGTGTGACCCAGTGGATCGGCATGATGTATCGAAGAAAAATATCGCGTCATATCTACTGCAATGCCTTCAGCAAGAGCTGCGCCGTGCGTGTTTGTCCTCGATCCTTGTATCGCGACAGGGATGTGGTATTCACCGGCACACGCCAAGACTCTTTTAATATCTTCGGCTGTTTTAGGAAAGACAACTATGTGCGGCCGTATAAAGCAAGGAGAGTTGTCTCTTGCATGCGACATGAGTGTGTGTGAGGACGTGTCTATATCTCCCTGTAGACCACTCGCCAGTGTTGCATATAATGGCGGAATGGTGGATTCTTTAGATTCCATGTAAGTAAAGACTTTTACCGTTAAGATACAAAAGCATAATTAGCACCATAAGAATGAAAAGTGTCGTTGTAATGATAAGTACCGTACGCACTGTGGTGCGTGGTGTTGGTGCTCGGTAGGGGGTGTACACGGGTGTGCCGGGAAGAACAGGGCTTTCGGGCTGAGGAGATGGTTGCTCTACTGACATATGTAGCAAGTATACCTTGTAGTAAGGTGTTTGAATGTACGTGCCTGTCCACACCTTATTGAAATGAGAAAACGGTATACTAGGGATATCTTACCCATATAATTTATTCGTAACGCTAAGAGCTATTTTATGAAATTACTTACCACGTTCTTCTCTAAGGTGTACAGCTATGTAACAGTATTTATTGTTATAGCGTCTCCACTTTTCTTTATTCCAAAAACCTCGTTTTCACCAGAGGTAACATATCAAATTACACTACTCTTTGCTGTCACGCTTGCGCTTATCGCATATATTATTCAGGCACTGCTAAGCAAGACATGGCACACGATCTCCAAGCTTGAGTTCCTTTCTTATACGCTCTTTATTGCGGCGCTCATTGGAAGTGTTGCCTTTTCTAGAAATCCACAAGCCGCCCTTTTCGGAGAAGCTTTTTCAGCAGGCAGTGCCGCATCTCTCGCGATTCTGCCAGTTGTCATGTACCTTGTGAGAGCTCTTCCTGAGAGACTTCGTCACGTACTTAAAGTGGCAATGCTTACGCTCTTAGCTGTTTCGGCCCTTACGTTTATAGTTGTCATGATTTTCTCAGGCAAAGTGGCAACTGTCGCAGCGCTTTTATTTGGTGGATTTGGCTCAGCTATTTCTCTTGCTGTTTATATCGGTATATTTGTTGTGGCAATGTTTTTCGCACTGCAAAAAGCTCACATTCGTAATGCATACAAAACAGCAATTGCTTTAGCTGCGGTCGTAATTATCGCTTGGACAGTTTCAATTGTTGCAGTAGACGGGCCTCGTCCAAATCTAGAAAGCTCTCTTATAGTTGGAAAAGGGGTTTTGCTTCATGACGGTGTCTTTGGTATCGGAGCAGGCTCATATACTCGTGCGTGGCAGCTCTATCGTCCTTCAAGTGTAATAGTCTCTCCATATTTTGGTTCAGATTTTGATCAGGCGTTTGGTACAACAACAACACTTCTTGCAACGCTTGGTGTTTTTGGAATGCTGGCATTTCTCCTTCTGACAGTAGGGGCGCTCTATAGTACATACAGAAGTTATAAAGATACTCCACCTTCAACAGAAAAAGATATTCTTGGCGCCCTCACTTTAATTTTGTTGTACTTTGCTGTGATCTCTTGGGTTGTTCCGCTTTCATACGCAATGCTTGTCGTTTGGATGGTGGTTGCTGGTCTTGGTGTTGCAAAGGCGAAGCTTACGGTGTATCACCCTCACAAGAAGATGGCATATATTCTTATTCCAGTTGCTATACTTTTTGTTGCCCACTCGTATCTTACCGTCAACAAGGCTCGTGCATTTATATCGTTTAGCAAAGCCGGGCAACTCTTCTCCACCGGAGGAGTATCTCCTCAGGTAGATGAATTGATGAGTGCTGCTATTGCTACGTATCCGTATGATGGTTTTTATCGCTCGCGAATTGAATACATTATTACTCTCGAACGCGCCCTTGTTGCTAAAGAGTCAAAAGATCAGGAAGCTCTAAAGAAGGAATATTTAGAAAATGCTGCAAAAGCAGTTGATGCCGGCATTGCTGCAGTTACCTTAGGGCCAAATAATTATCAGAACTATGTATCTCTCGGCAGAGCGTATGAGTTGGCTATTCCATTTGATAAAGAGGGTGGCTATACACGTGCTAAGAAGTCATACGAAGAAGCAATAAAATTATATCCAGAAAATCCTTACCTCTACGTGATGCTAGCGCGACTTGAAGCACAGTCTGGTTCTAAAGAGGGGGTCCGTGCAGAATTAAAAGAGGCTCTTAAAAAGAAGCAGAATTTCGCAGATGCACTCTATCTCATGAGTCAATTAGAAGCATCAGAACAAAACGTGGACGAAGCACTTACCTATGCGCTAGAGGCTGTAAAAAATGCACCGAATGATCCATTGGTGTATACCCAAGCAGGGCTTCTCTTGTACGGAAAGAAAAATTACCAAGACGCTGTTACCGTACTTCAGGCTGGGCTTAAAAAGGATCCTAACAATGCAAACATTGCCTACTTCCTCGCACTATCACTTCGTGACGGAGGCCGTCCTGATCTTGCAAAACAGATCGGTGAAGAACTTTTGCGTCGAAATCCTGGTAACGCAGACCTTGAAGCTTTCTTAAAGTCCATTGAAGCTACTTCTGAGGAAAAGGTTCCGGCCACATCCACCCCTAAGAAGAAATAGCATGACCATACATGAGATACAGACTACCGTAGACTCATTACGCGAGCGACATCACAACCTTACTGAGCATCTTCTAACCACACTTCTTCAGGCAGGTGGTTGGGATGAGCGGTCCTGTAAAGAAGCTTTAGTCCTTTTTCGTGAGGGTGGAGCTTCTGATAAACGACAACCCGACACATACATAGCAGCAGAGAAGCAACTACCTTCTCCGCACGACATGTTGCTAAAACAGTCTGTTTCTCTAGAGAATAAAACAGAAGTACAAGAAACACGTGAGGAGGTAGAAACTCACGTAGAAGTTGCCGTTGATGAAGAGCAAGTGCAGCAAACGGAGCGACCTCAGCTACCAGAAGAGGATTTTTCAAAAACCAAAGAGCTAGAAAATACTGGTGCAGTTTCTGAGGCACAGTCACTTGTATTTTCAGATAATGTGTCAGAAAAAAAAGAAGATGCGGCTGATTTACCTGATAACCTGCCGCTTAAACCGTTTGATGAGTCGGCCCATACGTGGTCTTTTTCTAAGTACAAAGACTTGTTCCATCAAGACGTCAGTGTTAACCATTCCGCACCATATGATGAACCTGCTCCTGAGCCAGTGCCTCAACCAGAGCAGCCACTAACGAAGAAAGATGAGGGTCTTATTTTTATCGCAGGAGTATCTCTCATCTTTGTACTCTTGATACTTTTGTATATGTATTCATTGGGTCGCCTATAACTGGTTTCGTGCCCCATTCGACACATCTTGCTGCGGCTATGATACACTGAAGTCATATGCAAAATACATACGATTATAAAAAACTTACCTTTATTAGCGGCTCTATAGCGTTGATTGCCATTGCTTTGTTTGCGGTTGTTTCAAGTGTTGCGACACTTAAAACTGCGGCGCGCGGGACAAGTCCGGCAACTATTTCAATTTCTGGAGAGGGAGAGGTTATAGCTGTTCCCGATATTGCAACGGTTGTGTTTACATCTCGTGAGTCAGCAAAAACTGTTCCTGAGGCTCAGTCTGCAGCAAACGTAAAGACAAAGGCTGCACTCACAGCTCTTTCAAAGCTCAGTATTGCTGAAAAAGACACAAAGACAGTTTCATATATAATTAATCCAAAATACGAAACACAGATGATATATTGTATTACTGTACCTTGTCCACAAGGAAAAACTATTGTTACAGGATACGAAGTTGCAACAACGATAGAAGTTAAAGTAAGAAAAATTGACCAGGCAGGAGAAGTTCTCGGATTGCTCGGTACTGCTGGCATTACTGAAGTATCCGGAACTAACTTTACCGTTGACGATATGGAGGCTGTTGTAGCAGAAGCTAAAGCAAAGGCTATTAGCGATGCGCAGGCAAAAGCTAAGAAGACCGCAAAAGCGCTAGGTGTTTCTCTCGGTGATATTGTTCAGTTCTCAGATGATAACGGTGGATATTACCCAGTGATGTATGGAATGGAGTCTGCTCGGGTAAAGTCAGCTGACGCTTCTTCTGCAGTCCTTGTTCCACAAGGGGAAAATGTAGTTAAGTCACGAGTAACAGTTACCTACGCAATTAACTAGTTTTGTAAAGAAAAAAGTCAGGAGTGGCTAAGGTGGCCACTCTTGACTTTTTGTATATAATTGCGTACTATGTCTATATAAATGCCCTCGGGGGCGTTTTTTAGAATAAACCCCACCCGGCTCTGGCTTCATGGGGAGCGCTACAGAACTAATTAATCAACTCTATGAATCTATTTACGTACTTAAAAGAAACAGTGGCAGAACTAAAAGAAGTTGTTTTCCCTGGTGTCTCACAGACTGTGGTGTATACCGTTTTAGTTATCGTGCTCTCAATTGTTGTTGCTGCACTTCTTGCTGTTTCTGACATTGGTTTGCAGAAGCTTATCGCGAAACTTGTCCTTCGTTAATTACTTATTCATCACCTTATAATATTATGGCTAAACAAGAATTTACTGGAGAGCGTCATTGGTACGCGATCCACACATACAGTGGATATGAAAACGCTGTGCAGCGTAATCTAAAGCAGCGTATTGAGTCGCTTGGGATGGAAAACAAGATCTTTGCGGTTGTTGTTCCGGTAGAAAAGAAAATTAAAGTAAAAGGAACAAAGCGAGTAGAGGTTGAGGAAAAGGTGTACCCAGGATATGTGCTTGTAGATATGATCGTAGATGACAATAGTTGGTATGTTGTACGTAACACGCCTCGAGTAACTGGATTCGTGGGTGCTGGAACAACACCAGTTCCACTTTCACAGAAAGAAATCGACTATCTCCTTAATCGTATGAACACAGGGGAGGTGCAGCATGAGATCCTTATCGACACAGGAGAGCTCGTCGCTATCACTGATGGACCTTTTAAAGATTTTGAAGGAAAGGTTTCGGAGGTTGATAAGGCCCGAGGAAAGCTTAAGGTGCTAGTAAACATGTTTGGACGCGAGACTCCTGTAGAACTCGACTTCCTACAGGTAAAGAAAATCTAGCATTTACAAGAGAGAAAAAACCTGATAGAATAAGCAAACTTTTAAAACCACACTATGGCAGCAAAGAAAATTACAAAATACGTGAAAGTTCAGATTGAGGCAGGTAAAGCTACTCCTGCTCCACCACTTGGTCCTGCCCTTGGACAGGCGGGTGTTCAAATTGGAGATTTCGTTAACAAGTTTAACGCAGCAACTGCTGGACAGCAGGGACGCATGTCAGTGAAGATCTATGTTTACGAAGATCGTACTTACGACTTTGTTATCAAGACTCCAACTGCGACATCTCTTGTTATGAAAGCAGCAAACGTTGCGAAAGGAAACAGTAAAGGAAAGGCAGGAACAATTTCATCAGATAAAATTCGTGAAATTGCAGAGCTAAAGTTAAAAGACTTAACTGCTCACACTGTAGAGCAAGCGATGAAGATCATCGAAGGAACAGCTCGTTCAATCGGTATTTCTGTAAAATAAGTACAGACGTTTCAAAACAAAAACCACCGAACGGTGGTTTTTGTTTATCTGCCCAAAGTTTGATAGTATAGACATACTATGCACACAACAGGAGAGGGGGCTTTACCGGCACAGAAATTACGAGAGTACGTCAAGAATGGAACTTTTAAGGATGTTGATGAAAAAAATATTAGCCCAGCATCAATAGATGTTACTGTTTCTGACGAGTGGTACAGAGTAGATGGTGTCTTTTTACCAAAGACAGGAGAAACTATTCCAGCGCTGATTGAAAAAATGCACGGCCATCGCCATGCAGTAGAGGAGCCACTCGAGCGCGGTGTTGTTTACGTTGTTCGCATTAAAGAGTCTTTTACTCTTCCGTCACATATCTATGCATACTGTAATCCAAAATCTTCAACGGGTCGACATGACATGCATGTACGTATTGTAAAAGATGGTATTGCTCGCTACGATACCGTCCCTGCTGGGAGTTCTGGAGACCTGTGGGCCATCATCGTGCCTCGCTCGTATCCAGTTTTGCTTCGCCCTGGATTCCCTATTAGTCAGGTAAGATTTTTCAATAAAGACACACGCTTTAAGGAGGCTGATCTTGATTTGGAGTGGAACAGAAAGCCGCTCGCCTTTCATTTAAGTGGAGAACGTTATTCGTATGAAAGTTTTAAAATGAAAGATTCTGACGGTTCTCTTCTTCTCACTCTTGATCTCTCTCAGGATATTGTCGGCTACGAATGTCGTGGCTCAAACAGTGTTGTCAATTTATCGGCGCCAAACGGAACCCTTGAGTCTGCATCTCATTTTATACCAATAAAAAAATCAGGAGACAGTATTCTCCTTCGAAAGGATAGTTTCTATATACTTTCAACTAAAGAAGCGCTTCGTGTGCCGCCACACCTCGCAAGCGAGATGGTAGATATGGATTCACGTACAGGAGAGTTTCGTACTCATTATGCAGGATTCTTTGACCCGGGATGGGGATGTGGAAGTGATGGTGAAGGGAAAGGTAGGCCAATCACACTTGAGGTGCGCACATTTGAAGACGTCGTCGTCTCTCATGGCCAGCCAATTGGAAAAGTGCGCTTTGAAAAAATGGCAGAAACACCAGAAGTGCATTATGACCAAAAGAACTCTAATTATCTTGTTCAGTCTGGGCCAAAACTCGCAAAGCAATTTAAAACTATTTCTGACTAACGTGAGTATGTCGTGAACCGTAACGGGTACATATTTTCTTCATCCTTTTCTACGACTGTCTCCGCTATTTTTTTCCAAATTGTTGTGTCTATTTGCGGAAAAAAAGTATCGCCATCAAAGTTTGCGTCAATATGAGTTATGTAAAGCTTGTCTGCAAAAGGAAGTGTCTGGGTATATATGTCTGCGCCACCGATAACAAAAACCTCATCCATCGAATCTTTGAACAAAGAAAGAGCCTCTTGGACAGAGTGAACTACTTCTACATCTGGTGATGTGAAGGCTGTATCTCTTGTAATGACGACGTTCCGTCTATTGGGAAGAGCTCGTCCAATAGAAAGATGTGTTTTTCTTCCCATGATAACTGGATGACCAGAAGTTGTAGCACGGAAAAATTTCATATCTTGTGGAATGTTCCATAAGAGTGCATTGTCTTTTCCTATAACGTTATTATTAGCAATTGCTGCAATAAGAGAAAGTGTCATATGTTATACGGCAATAGGGGCCTTAATTGAGTCGTGGGGATTGTAATCAACAAGCTCAAAATCATCGATAGTAAATTGCTCAATATCAGTAATTGCTGGGTTGATTTTCATGGTTGGCATGGGACGAAGGTCGTTACGGCGAGCAAGTTGCTCATCGGCCTGCGCGAGGTGGTTGTTGTAGAGGTGGACATCACCACCTGTCCATATGAATTCTCCAGGAGTAAGGCCGGTTACTTGCGCAACCATCATAGTAAGAAGCGCATAAGAGGCTATGTTGAATGGCACGCCAAGAAATGTGTCACAGCTTCTCTGGTAAAGTTGGCAAGAAAGCTTTCCGTCTGCTACATAGAACTGAAACAAGCAGTGACAAGGTGGAAGTCCTGCTTTCGCCATTTCGTCAATATCTGCGACATTCCACGCTGAAATAATCATGCGGCGATCATTTGGATTTCTCTTCAGCTGCTCGATAACATTTTTGAGTTGATCTATGTGTCCACCATTTGGTGTTGGCCAGTTACGCCACTGATATCCATAAATAGGGCCGAGACTCCCATAGTCTTTTCTAAATTCAAGATCAGTCCTGATACGTTCGGTAAACTCTTTCATTTGTGTCTTCCATTCTTCACTGTTCACAACAGGAATAGGAAGATTATTTCGTACGAGGTATGACTTAAATGGCCATTCATCCCAGATGTGTACGTTATTTTCTGCGAGGTATCCAAGGTTGTTGTCTCCGCGAATAAACCATAGTAGCTCATGAGTAATTGCTTTGATCGGAACCTTCTTTGTTGTCAAAAGAGGAAACCCTTTTGAAAGGTCAAAGCGCATCTGGTGCCCAAAAATGGAAATAGTCCCAGTACCTGTACGGTCTCCTTTTTGAGAGCCTTCTGCTTTAATGCGTTCAATAAGATCGAGGTATACGTCGTCTACGTGATATGGTTTCATAAGATTTAGTATACATGAGGTAACAACCTAAAAGCAGTATTTACAGAGACGTATTTATGTTGCAAAAGGATACTTTGTATCACGTTCAATATCGTACTATACTTAGCTTATTATGGTATAAGCAGATATTTCGTAACAGAGCTCAGTTCCTTTTTATTCCACTTACCACTATTCCCTTTATCTACTATTTCCATGAAAGACAAAGCTATTGAAAAATTAATTAATGCAGAAGATGTTCGTCAGAAAAAAGTTATCAACCTCATCGCATCTGAAAACTATGTATCAGATGATGTACTCGTTGCGCTTGGCTCTACACTCACCAATAAGTATTCCGAAGGATACCCGGGACGAAGGTACTACGGAGGGAATCAGATTATCGACCAGATAGAATCTCTCGCACAAGAACGAGCCCTCTCACTCTTTAAACTTGATGCAAAAAAGTGGCATGTAAACGTGCAGCCGCTCTCTGGCTCACCGGCTAACCTCGCCGTGTATTCTGCACTCGTTCCTCTTGGAGGAAAAATCATGGGCCTCAAACTTTCAAGCGGGGGACACCTTACTCATGGGCAGTCTGTTTCAATGACAGGAAAAATCTGGAAGCAAGTTCCGTACGAAGTTGATCCAAAGACAGAGCTTTTGAACTATAAAGAAGTAGAACGCATCGCGATGACAGAAAAACCGGATATTATTGTCGCAGGATTCACTGCATATCCACGTGTTGTTGATTGGAAGAAGTTTGCAGCTATTGCAAAGAAGTCTGGCGCATTATTGATGGTAGATATGTCACACCTTTCTGGGCTTGTAGCAGGAGACGCGTATCCATCACCATTCCCATATGCTGATGTCGTAACAACAACGGTACACAAGACACTTCGTGGTCCACGCTCTGCGATGATTTTTGTAAAGCGTGACAAGCGAGAGATGGATAAGAAAATTGATAAAACAATTATCCCAGGACTTCAGGGTGGTCCACACGAAAACCAGATTGCGGCAGTTGCGGTAGCACTCAAAGAAGCAGCTACTCCTTCGTTTAAAAAATATGCACAGCAAATTATCAAGAATGCACAAGCGCTAAGTGACGCACTGCAGAAAAAAGGTTGGCGTGTCATTACTGGTGGAACTGATTCTCACCTTCTTCTTGTCGACACGTGGATGTCTGGGAAAGGTGTTTCAGGAAAAGAGGCGAGTGACAGACTTGAAAAAGCTGGCATCATCGTGAACATGAATACTATTCCGCAGGACCCACGAGGCGTAATGGATCCTTCCGGAATTCGTATTGGAACTGCGGCAGAAACCACCCGTGGCAAGAAGGAAAAAGACATGAAGGCAATTGCAGAGAAGATCGATAAAGTCTTGCGAGCGAAGTAGTCATGAAAGGTAAGTTCATCGTCATCGAAGGAACCGATGGTTCAGGAAAAGGCACTCAGGTGCACCTGCTTGTGAATCGTTTGAAAGAAGAAGGAAAGGCTGTTCAGATGGTTGATTTTCCACAGTATGACAGTCCTTCCAGTTATTTTGTGGCGAAATATTTGCGTGGTGAGTACGGGTCAGCAGAAGAGGTTGGTGCTTACACTGCATCTTTGTTTTACGCACTTGATCGATATGATAAATCGTTTGACATTAAACGCTGGCTAGAAGAAGGTGTTACCGTTATTGCTAATCGATATGTGTCTGCAAACATGGGACATCAAGCTGGAAAAATTGACGACGTAGAAAAGCGAGATGCGTACCTTGAGTGGCTGCACAATCTTGAATATTCTATGTGTGGTATACCTGCACCTGATCAAACAATCTTTTTGTTTGTTCCTCCAGAGCTAGGGCAAAAGATGGTTGACCACAAAACGTTGCGAGATTACACAGGAGGAAAGCAGAGAGATATTCATGAAGCCGACCTAGAGCACTTACGCAAAGCTTCAGAGGCGTATGTGTATGTTGCTAAGAAGTATAATTGGACGACTATTCCGTGTACAGAAGAGGGTGAGATGCTTACGCGCGAGGCAATACACGAACGTCTATACGAAACCATCGTATGGTAAAACTTTCTGTTAAGAAATTAAATGGCGGTGCGATAATTCCTACCCGCGCCCATCATGATGATGCAGGGATTGATCTATACACCTGTGGTGCGATAGCTGTTCCGCCGCACGCTACTGTTCCGGTACCAACTGGTATCGCAATGGAAATTCCTAGTGGCTCAGTCGGGCTTATCTGGGACAAATCATCTGTTGGAGTAAAAGGTATTAAAACTCTTGGGGGTGTTATCGACGCGTCATATCGTGGAGAAGTAAAGGTTGTTGTACATAACATGAATGATACAGAAGTTACTTTTGAACACGGCCAGAAAATTGCGCAGATGCTTATTCAAAAAGTTGAGTTGCTTGCTATAGAAGAAGTTTTCGAGCTCTCTCATACCCTTCGTGGGGAAGGGGGGTTTGGTAGTACGGGGGAATAGCCCCCATGATACTTGCCCAAAAGACTCTGAGTAGTATTATATAGGTATATGGAAATTAAAAAATGTCAGTTCTGTGGGGAGGATATTAAAATACACGCAATCAAGTGTAAGCACTGTAATGAGTGGCTTGATGATGCTCATCATAAAATATCGTCAGTCAAAAAGTTTTCCGGTAAGACATCTGCAGCAAAGTTTGTAATACTCTCTCTCGCTACTTTTGGGTTATATCCGCTGCTTTGGAGTTATGATCAATGGTGGCTTTTGAAACGCGAAAATAAGTCAAGTATATTCCCTGCGGCTCGAGCATTCTTTGCTGTGCTGTGGGTTTATTTTTTGGCAACTGATCTACGAAAGTTTCTAAAAGAAAATGGTATTACCGCAACATACCCATCCGGACTCATCGCGCTTTCATTTTTTGTGCTTACTGCATGTGCGCGGTTTCCTGACGTGTACGGATTTATTGGTATATTTGCCTTCATACCTTATTTACCGCTTGTAGAAACAATGAATCAGTATTACGAAAAAGTTGACGCAAAAAAACCAGAAGCAACTCTTGTGTGGTGGCAGATTATTTTGGTTTGCTTTGGGTTGACTCTGCTAATGTTTGCTTTGTACGGAACAGTACATCCAGATTAAGGGGCAGAAATAAAAGTAGTGACTGACGTCACTACTTTTATTTCTGTAACTCGTACGCTTGTAAAAGGTTTTCAAACAGAGAAACGATTGTCATCGGACCAACTCCACCAGGTACCGGGCTCACTGCGTCTGCTTTTTCAGAAAGGGATGACATGAGTACGTCTCCTGCGACTTTATTATTTTCATCAACCGTGATGCCAACATCAATAACAACACATCCTTCTTTGATGTAATTTTCTTTAATTAAATGTGGTTGACCAATTGCGACGATTAGAATATCTGCAGTCTTTGTGATATCTGCTAAGTTGCTTGTAT
>CAYVOJ010000009.1:13588-19756 GCA_964453485.1 uncultured Candidatus Saccharibacteria bacterium | reverse complement strand
AAGACAGACTTTCAGATATCAGAGTGTTGAAAGTATATAAATTTCAGGTTGCCGTGTTTTCTGTAAGCGAAGCGCTAGGAACTCTGTTGTCTTAGTCGTTATGATATAATGACACCATGAACGGCCATTTTCACCCAATAACTAAAGCAATAGATAAAGTTTCTCAAATCTTTACGGAGATTGGTTTTGATGTGGTTGATGGCCCAGAACTTGAAAGTGAGTGGTATAGTTTTGATGCTCTCAACGTACCCCGGAATCATCCAGCGCGCGACATGCAAGACACATTTCTCATTACATCCGATACAATTAATCGCAGACAAAGTGAGAGTGAACAGAAAGCGTTTGAAAAATTTGGTTCCCTTGGTTATGTGCTTCGACCTCATACATCCGGTGTTCAGATTAGAACCATGGAAAGATGGATTCGAGAAGGAAAAGAATTTCCAATAGCAGTAGTTGTGCCAGGGAAAGTTTTTCGTAACGAAGCTACTGACGCCCGCCATGAAGCACAATTCTTTCAGGTGGAAGGATTGATGGTTGGTAAAGATATTACACTTGCAAACCTGAAAGGGGTGCTCGAGTACTATTTCTCAAAGTTTTTGGAGAGAAATGTTGAGGTTCGTTTTCGCTCATCTTTTTTTCCATTTGTGGAACCAGCAGTAGAGGTGGATATGCAATGTTTTAAATGTGGTGGAACTGGAATGTTCCAAGAAAGAAACTGCTCACTGTGCTCAGCTTCTGGATGGATTGAAATTATGGGAGCAGGGATGGTACACCCAAACGTTTTGGAAAATGCTGGTCTTGACCCAAAGGTATATCAAGGGTTTGCTTTTGGTGGAGGGCTGGACCGTCTTGTAATGCTACAAACAGGTATTGATGATATTCGAATGCTATACAACGGGGACCTGCGTATCGTTAATCAATTCTAATGTATGAAATTTTCTAAAGCCTGGTTACAAACCTATAGTAAAGAACCACTGCCTGAGACAAAGAAGCTCGGGGAGATTGTTACGTTTAATGCGTTCGAAATAGAAGAAGTTACATCACATAATGGTGATGATGTTTTAGATATTAAGGTTTTACCTAACCGCGCACATGATGCACTTGGTCACAGAGGTATGGCGCGTGATATTGTTGCCCTTGTTGGAAATACGTTTATTGATCCTAATCTGTATTACAAAGGTACAGCACATATCGATGTTATTACACCCACTATTACAATCGAAGACAATAAGGCTTGCACACGATTTATGTCAGTGAGAATTGACGGTGTGACTATTACAGAATCTCCAGAATGGTTAAAGACATCACTTAATGCAATCGGTCAGAAGAGTATTAATTCAATCGTCGATATTACAAACTATGTCCAATTCGCGCTTAATAAACCAATGCACGCATATGACGCCTCTTTGATCGAAGGGAACACTCTTATGGCACGCTTTGCAAAGTCTGGCGAGAAGTTGACGACGCTTGACGACAAAGAGCTTCTACTTGATTCTTTGACACTCGTGATTGCAGACGCGATAAAGCCACTTGGGCTCGCTGGGATAAAGGGTGGCAAGTTCTCTGGTATCAGTTCAGCGACAACTTCAATTATTCTAGAGTCTGCCAACTTTAACCCTACACTTATTCGTAAAACGTCTCAGAAGTACAACACTCGCACTGATGCGTCTAAGCGATTTGAAAATGAAATTAGTGATACATTGGCGGAAGAAGGTTTACGGATGACGATCGCGCTTATTGAAAAGTTGAATCCTACTGCTAAGGTGGGGGCTATTGTCGATGTGTATCCTCAGCCTTCTTCAGCAGTGCTGGTGTGTGTTAGTGTCTCAGAAGTAAATCAGGTTCTTGGCACTAGTTACACGTCATCCGATATTGCTGGTATATTTGCGATGCTTGGTTTTTCTTATACAGAGGCCGACGGTCTATTTACTGTTACCGCTCCAGACGAGCGTCTTGATATTCGCATTAAAGAAGATTTGATTGAAGAGGTTGCTCGTATTAAGGGACTTTCATCTATCCCTAGTGTATTGCCACAGTTGAACCGCAAAGGTGTTCCACATAAGCGTCTCTATTATGAAAACAAAATAAGAAATATTTTGTATGAATATGGCTTCTCTGACATCATGACATATTCATTTGGTGATACGGGGGAGGTGGAAATTGTAAAAGGTCTCGCAAGTGACAAAGAGAAGTTGCGTTCAAATTTATCTTCCGGTGTGCAAAAAGCTTTTCAAATGAACATGCTGAACGCTCCACTTCTTAATCTTCAAACTATTAAGATGTATGAGTTTGGTAACGTGTTTACAAAAGATACAGAGCGCAGACACCTAGCTCTTATTATCGATGATGCAAAGAAGAAATCGTCCTTTACTGAGGAGGTCGACTTACTGCTTTCACAGATTAAGCGTGAGCTTGGTGTAGAAAGTCTTCATTATGAAACCGCACAAGCAAAACCATACACCATTGAACTTGATTTTGATACACTCATTGAGTCACTTCCTGAACCTTCTTCATATGAACCTCTTACACAAAGTACACCTACAGCTGCTTACAAAGCAGTATCTGCTTATCCGTTTATTGCCCGTGATATTGCTATGTGGGTTCCTGGTGATGTCACATGGGAGGATATCCGCTCTCTCGTTGCTGAAGTGGGGAACACTCTTGTTGCTCGTATTGATCTTTTTGATACATTCGAGAAAGAAATAGACGGTGTCCGAAAAGTATCGTATGCATTTCGTTTGGTGTTCCAGAGTTTTGAGCGAACGCTTACCGATGAAGAGGTAAATGAAATGATGGGCCCATACTACGAAGTGCTCAAAGCAAAAGGGTACGAGATACGTTAGTTTCCCGACAAAAATTTCTCTGCCTCTTCCAAGTGAGATGGTGATGTAACTTGAATCCACTTTGTTGCTTTAATCACGTGAACTTGAATCTCATGTGCATGGGCCGCTAATGTATTAGGTAGTCCATACTCACCTTCAAATACTTGTACAAGCGGAAATGAAAAGTAGTTTTTTGATAGTATACATGCGCCAGTATTAATGAGTGAGGAAGGTGTTCCTGTTTGTGTCTCTCCTTCATTTAGTCCAACAAGTATTCCGTCACGTTGAACAACTTGTGCTTTTTTCAGGAGCCCTTTTTCTCCTTCGTCAAAAACAAGCATGGCATAGTCGTGAGGCACGAGTTTCTCGAGGTCCTCCTTGGTATAGATATCGTCGCCCATTACAACGAGAGCTTTGTCATGTACATAGTTGTTGCATAGCGCCACTGCACCTCCGGTGCCATTTAGTGTTTCGTGATGGACGTAAGTGATAGGGATACCTTTCCAGGAGCTACCGAAATAGTCTTCCACTTGCTCTTTTTTATACCCAACAACGAGAATAATAGCTTCTACACCTTGAGGCAGCGCCTCTAGTTTCCATTCGATAAGGTTTTTGCCGAGCACTTGTAACATTGCTTTCTGAGTTGTTTCGGTGCGCTCTCCCATGCGTGTACCGCGTCCTGCTGCGAGAATGATAGCTATCATAACTTTGTATGGTATCAAAAGAAAAGGATTAATGAAAACAGGTAATCAATGTGGTAGTATGAGGGTATGAAAATCTACTGTATTGGCATAGGCGGCATAGGGTTATCGGCGCTCGCTCGCTATTATGTGCATGAAGGACATACTGTTTCAGGGTCTGATAGTAGTGACTCAGAGTTAATTCATACACTTCAGAAAGAGGGTATGCATATTAGCATTGGTACAGATCCTTTAGAGATCACAGACGATATAGACCTTGTAGTGTACACCGTGGCGATCTCATTAGATAACGCGCTTCTTGTGCGCGCGCGTGAGCTCGGTCTTCCTTGTATGACATACCCTGAAGCGCTCGGTGTTGTGACGAAAGGAAAGAAAACAATAGCTGTGTGCGGTACTCACGGTAAAACCACAACCACCGCGATGGTGTACTATGCACTTAAGGCATGTGGTATTAATCCAACAGTAATCATCGGCAGTCTTCTTTCTGAAGGTGGAACAAACTATATAGCTGGAGACAGTGACTACATGGTAGTAGAGGCATGCGAATACAAACGTTCATTCTTAGCACTACATCCAACACATATTGTCGTGACAAATATCGACGAAGATCACTTAGATTACTACAAAGATTTGTCTGATATTCATAGCGCATTCCAAACATTTGCAGACGCTTTGCCTCATGAAGGACTACTTGTTACACATAGCAATGTTTCACTTGTGACCAACGCGAGAAAAGTTGACGCTGATTGTATTTCCATAAAAGATATTGACCTTACTGTTTTAGGTGAACATAATAAATCAAATGCGCAGCTTGTCATCGCCCTCATTAAAGAGCTCGGATTGGATGAAGAAAAAGCAAGAGGTGGCCTCAAACAGTTCCCGGGTACATGGCGCCGCATGGAGTATAAAGGAAAGACTAATGCGGGTGTAATGGTGTATGACGACTATGGGCATCATCCAACAGAAATTAAAGCAACATACGAAGCACTTCGCACTGCGTATCCGAAAGGAGAGTACACGATAGTGATGCTTTTTCAGCCACACCTCTACTCACGCACAAAGCTTTTATTCAATGACTTCGTGAAAGTCCTTTCTGCTGTCGATCATGTATATGTACTTCCTATCTACCGTGCGCGCCTCGAAGATACTTCTGTAACAAGTGAGGAAGAGCTTGTGAGTGCTATTACAGCAGTGGGTGGAACAGCGGATCGCCTAGAATCACTAAGTGATATTCCAGAGTTTGTAGAGTCGCTCACTGATACAAAAACTATTGTAGTAAACATGGGGGCAGGGGATGCATTTGCACAGCTCGACAAAGTGCGCTTTGTCTAACAATATATGAAACAAGAATTTTACAAAGACTATTTTGAAGGCAAAAAAGTAACCGTACTCGGACTTGGACTACTTGGTCGTGGTGTAGGGGATACAAAGTTTCTTTCAGACTCTGGTGCAGAATGTATTGTCACTGATGTAAAGTCAGACGAACAGCTAGCAGCTTCTCTGGAATTGCTCAAAGAGTGTAAAGGTATTACGTATCATCTTGGAGGGCATGATATGGCAGATTTTGAGAATAGAGATTTTATTTTAAAAGCCGCAGGTGTTCTCAAGGATAATGAATATGTGGGGCATGCAAAAAAGCACGGGGTTCCAGTTTACATGTCAGCAGCACTTGTGTGTGACATTGTAATGAATACGTTTCCTGATGTGGTAGTTATCGGTGTGACAGGTACTCGTGGGAAAAGTACGACGACAGAACTCATTGCGCATATTTTACGAGAAAATAATGCCCGAGTTCATCTTGGTGGAAATATTAGAGGACTTGCAAACCTCCCGCTTCTTGGAGATATTGAAGAAGGGGACTTCCTTGTACTTGAACTCGACAGCTGGCAGTTACAAGGCTTTAATGATATGAAGCTTAGCCCACACATCTCAGTATTTACGAGCTTCATGGACGATCACATGAAGTATTACAATAATGATAAAGAAGCATATTTTAACGACAAAGCGGCTATATATCGTAATCAGCGTGATGGAGATATTCTTATAGCCTCTCCACAAGCTGCCGGAGAAATCCTTATGCGTGAAAAGCATCTCGCTATCACTATCCCAGATCAGAATGATTTTGATATGAAATTACTCGGTGAGCATAATGTTACTGCTGCTCGTCTTGCATACGAAGCAGCATCTCAGTGTGGATTAGATGATGAAAGTATACGTAAAGCAATTGCAACTTTTTCGCCAGTAGAAGGAAGATTGCAAGATCTTGGAATTATTAAAGGTGTACGAGTTATCAACGACAACAATGCCACAACACCGGATGCAACAATTGCGGGTATAGAAGCAGTTGTACAAACATATAACAAAAAACCTATTCTGATTACAGGTGGTGCTGACAAAGGTCTTCCTCTTGAAAAGTTTGAGAACGTGCTTACGGATGGTGTGAAAGCAGCTGTTTATCTTTCTGGTACTGGTACAGCGCGCATTGGTTTAGAAAAGAACTATGAATATGAAAGATTGGAAGAGTGTACTGAAAAAGCTTTTTCATTAGCCGAAGAAGGGGACATTATATTATTTTCTCCGGCGTTCGCATCCTTCTCAAAGTATTTTAATAATGAATATGAGAGAAATGATGAGTTTGTGAAAGT
>CAYVOJ010000009.1:0-13488 GCA_964453485.1 uncultured Candidatus Saccharibacteria bacterium | reverse complement strand
CACTTTATTGTTACTTCAAAAAATGCTATAATAAGAGTATTATTTTTTACTCATATGGCTACAAAACCAACTAGTTACGGTGCAGATCAAATTCAGGTTCTCGAAGGTCTTGAGCCAGTGCGCAAGCGCCCTGGAATGTATATCGGGTCTACTGGTCCTGATGGGCTTCACCATCTTATCTGGGAAATTTTCGACAACTCTCGCGATGAAGCGATGAACGGTCATGCGAATCGTGTTGAAGTTGCACTACTTCCTGATGGTTACGTACGCGTGGTGGATAACGGTCGTGGTATTCCAACAGATATTCACCCAAAGACTAAAGTATCAGCGCTCGAGACAATCATGTGTACGCTCCATGCTGGAGGTAAATTCGGCGGTGACGGGTATAACGTTTCCGGAGGTCTCCATGGTGTAGGAGCGTCTGTTGTGAACGCACTTTCTATTGCCACAAAAGTAGAAGTACATCGTGACGGAGGGCTATTCATGCAGGAGTATAAGCAGGGTAAGAAAAAAGCTGCCGTAAAGCAAATTGGTAAAAGTAAACTTCATGGAACTGTTGTTACCTTTAAGCCAGATGCAGAAATTTTTAAAGAAGGAACGGAGTTTGCTTGGGAGCGTGTCGTTACTCACCTTCGTCAGCAGGCATACCTTGTGCGCGGACTAACGATTAATGTTATTGACGCCAGAGAGTATGCGGGCAAGGTTGATTTTGAAGGAGAAACATATTTGTCAGATCTCGGACTTGAACAACCTGGGCAGACATTTTACTTTGAAGGAGGACTTAAGTCTCTTGTAAAGCACTACAACGAGTTTTCAAAACCAATTCATAAGAATATTTTTTATGTCGAGAAGTCAGCAGACAACGTAGGAGTGGAAATCGCACTTCAATATATTGATGACTTTCCTACAAAGATCGCGGCATATGCAAACAACATTCCAACGGCAGAAGGGGGGACACATGTAACAGGATTTAAAACATCTCTTACTCGTCTCATCAATGCATACGCTCGTAAAAATGGGGTACTTAAAGAAAAAGATGAGAACCTCACAGGGGATGATGTGCTCGAAGGTCTTACTGTTGTTATTTCTGTGAAGCTTCGAGAGATTCAGTTCGAAGGACAGACAAAGGCGAAGCTTGGAAGTATGGAAGCACAAGGTGCGGTAGCGACAGTATTCTCAGATGCTTTCACGGTATTCATGGAAGAAAATCCTGATGATGCAAAAGAAATCATCAACAAAGGGCTTCTTGCTCTTCGTGCTCGTAAAGCTGCTAAGGCAGCTAAAGACTCAGTACTTCGTAAGGGCGCTCTTGAAGGATTTTCTCTGCCTGGAAAGCTCGCAGACTGCCAAAGTAACGATCCAGCTGAGTCAGAGCTCTTTATTGTGGAGGGAGATTCTGCGGGAGGTACAGCAAAAATGGGTCGCGATCGTGTGACGCAGGCCATCCTTCCTCTCCGTGGAAAGATTTTGAACGTGGAGCGTGCGCGACTCGATAGAATGTTAGGCAGTGAACAGATTAAGAACCTCGTACTTGCTATGGGGGCTGCTATCGGAGATACCTTTAATATCGATAAGACACGCTATCATAAACTCATCATTGCAACAGATGCCGACGTTGACGGTGCGCACATTCGTACACTTCTTCTTACATTCTTCTATCGTTACTATCGCCCAATTATTGAAGCTGGATATGTGTATATCGCGCAACCACCACTCTACAAGATTGCATATGCAAAAGAAAATCATTACGCGTATTCAGATGAAGAAAAACTTGCTGTACTAAAGAAGCTTGGTTTTGATGATGCTGAGGAGGTTGGAGAAGGGGAAGAAGTTGACGCTGAAACAGAAAAGTCAGATGATGATACGGCAGATGAAGCAGAAGAAAAAGTAGTTAAGAAAGCATCAAAGAAACCACAGATACAACGATACAAAGGTCTCGGAGAAATGAACTCTGACGAGCTTTGGGAAACTACAATGGATCCAAAAACACGTACCCTAAAAACCGTTTCAGTACATGAGGCAGAAGAAGCTGATCGCGTGTTTGAAATGCTGATGGGATCTGAAGTTGGACCGAGAAAGTCTTTTATTCAGACATACGCCAAGGACGCCAACCTCGACATCTAATTTAAACCAACAATATTACTCCAGCTACTGCATTACGGAGTCTTGTTCTCAGTCAATGTATTAGTTGTACGTCTTCTTCGAAAAATTTCTTGGCTTCGCGTATATGGGGCAATTTTTATTAAATACAACTTTATACCTATGTGGTAGGATTACTGCATGTTATTAACTACAGAAAAACCAGAAGGATTTGAAGCTACGATGAACATCGTAGGGATTGTTATTCTGGTCGGCCACGAAGTGCTGCTTTTGAAACGATCTAAAGATAAAAAACACTTCCCGTTAACATGGAATCTTCCATCTGGAAAAGTTGAAGTGGGGGAGGAAGTTATAGATGCTGCAGTACGAGAACTGTACGAGGAAGCAGGCGTACATCTTACTGCTGCTGACCTTACTCTCGGTGCACAGTTTTATCACTATGATGACGCACAGCCAGGCGCAGGTATCATTTTTAACGCATTTGTCGCGAGGAGAGACAGCAAGCCTCCGGTAATTTTGAATGAAGAGTCAGAGGAGTACACGTGGGTGCATCATGGTAATCTTAGAGAAGTGTCTCCGCTTATGTACGGAGAGCAGATGATCGTGAGTACTGCAATAGCTACTACCTTGTAGATGCATGGTTATATGTATACGATTAATTATTAGTGACGATACACAATCTCTATGAAATGGATTATTTTTACCGGAACGTGGAAACTTACCAATAAGGAAGTGGAGACTGACGTACGTCAGGCTGTTCGTGACGTGTATGGAGAAGGTAATGCGATTATTACAGGTGGCGCACTTGGGGTGGACTGGTTTTGTATGGATGAAGCTCTTAAAGTAGATGAAAAAGTAGAGCGTCTTTTAGTTATTATTCCTGGGACATTAGAACAGTACATTTACCACTTTCATAATGCATTAGACAGAGGATCTATTTCACAGGACGCATTTGATGCGTTGGAGGTAACGCTACGAGAAGTGTATCGTCGCAATAAAAAAGCACTACTTGAGCTTCCTTGTGAAGATATCACCGATGAAGAATATTTTAATAGAGATACAGAAGAGGTGAAACGGGCTGATGCAGTGTATGCATTTCAGGTAAATAATAGTCGAGGCACACAAGATACTATTGATAAGGCGGTTATTGCAGGTTTACCTATAGAGCTTCATAAAAAATATATACTATAAGTCGTGAGGTGCTGGCCTTGACGAGTCCCGTGAAGAGCGGTAGAGTTAAGGGGTTCCTCAACCCTTGATTATTGGAGTTCGTTATGCAATTCGCAGAGCAAGATTCTCCTCGTCCAGTTTGGGCGCAAGGAGAAGATATTGGCAATGTTGTTTGGGTGCCCCCCAGTGACGTTCATCTGAACTGGGATGACGACGATGATGCCGAGGCACAGCTTCCTTTGCTGGGAAAGTCTTCGTGGCTTTTTGATGGTCCAGACTGGCTGGTATTGTCATCGCCGCACACGATCCACTGAGCGGGCAACCGCCGGTTGACTTCTTCTCTTTTTTAGGTTAAAATCCATGAACCCAAATTAAATAGAGGAAGTTGATATGATCGTTCAGCGGCAACCACAGCAGCAAGGTCCCCGATTCCCAAATCCGGTGGACGAAGCCGAGTGGAGGGCCCAACAGCAGGGCCAAGGACAGCAGTAACAGTCCGCTGTCCAAAAAAATCGTGCGGGAAGAGTTTATCTCTCCCGCACTTTCTTTTTGCCTAACTAGCTATCTATTTCTTTTCTTTAATTTCTTGCGTAAGTCTCTCGAGTAAGTCTTTGAGGTTAACTTCTCCAATTTTACCAAGTGTTCTGTGTTCTAGTGTTACCGTACCATTTTTCACTTCTGCATCTCCGATAACTGCCCAATACGGAGTTTTCATTTCACGAGCATTACGAATCTTTTTTCCAAGACCTTCTTTACTATCATCTAGTTCTACGCGAATATTTGCTTGACGAAGTTGCGTATCAATATCTTTTGCATATACATGGTGTGCTTCTGCAATAGGGATAAGTGAGATTTGAGTAGGGGAGAGCCATAATGGGAAGTTTCCGGCACTATGTTCAAGGTATACTGACAAGAATCGTTCAAGAGATCCTGCAATAGCACAGTGAATCATTACCGGCATATCGCGCTTTCCCTCTTCATTTACATATTCAAGGCCAAAGTTTGTCGGCTGCACAAAGTCTAGCTGTATTGTCCCTACTTGGTGACTTCTCCCAATCGCATCTTTTGCCATGAAGTCGATTTTTGGTCCATAAAATGCTGCTTCTCCTTCACCATCTACCCACTGACCTTTAGTCCGTTCATCAAGAAGTGTTTTGATTGCATCTTCGGCTTTTGTCCAGAGGTCCATATTTCCTTTAAACTTAGGATCGTCATCGCGTCTTGAAAAACGCGGAGTGAGCGATTCAAAACCAAACGCTGCATAAAACTTTTCAATAAGGTTCCAGACGTTATTCATCTCTTCTTTAAGCTGTGATTCACGACAAAATACATGGGCATCATCTTGAGTGATAGAGATTACTCGTGAGAGTCCAGATAATTCACCTGATTGTTCATCACGGTACACCATTGTTGTCTCGCTGTAGCGAATAGGGAGCTCTTTGTATGAACGAAGTTCACTTGCATAAATCTGTGCATGATGAGGGCAGTTCATTGGCTTGATACAGAACTCATGTCCGTCACGAGTTTTTACTTTAAAGAGATCGTCGCCATATTTTTCATAGTGCTGACTTTTTATATAGAGATCTGGTTTCGTAAAGTGAGGGACAGTAACACGTCCATAGTTATATTCCTTTCGTAGTTCCTGAACAAAGTTGTCTATTTCAGTACGCAGAACTGTTCCGCGGGGTGTCCATAGCGGAAGTCCTGGTCCGACGAGTTCTGAGAATGTGAAAAGCTTAAGCTGCTTACCGATAATTCTATGATCTCGTTTCTTCGCTTCTTCCTGCTGAGTTATGTATGTATCGAGCTCTTCTTTTGATGAATAGGCAAGTCCATAGATACGAGTAAGCATTGGCTTCGTTTCGTCTCCACGCCAGTATGCTCCAGCAATATGGGTGAGTGTAAATCCATCTGATGGGATTTCCTCTGTGTTTGTTACATGAGGTCCTTCACAAAGATCAACAAAGTCTTCTCCTGTTCTATAGAGAGTTACTACTTCTCTTTTCTCCGCGATACCGTCAATAATTTCTAGTTTGAATGGATTTGTAGAGAAAAGCCCACGTGCCTGGTCAGCGGTGACTGTTTCAACAGCAAATGAAAGGTTTCGTCCTATGATTTCTTTCATTGTCCTTTCAATCTTTTGAAGATCTTCAGCGCCAACTTTTACACCGTCAGCAAAGTCTATGTCGTAATAAAATCCAGTGTCAGTTACTGGGCCGATAGTTGGGTGCGCATGAGGAAAGTGATGCTTTACAGCCATCAAGAGTATATGAGCAAGAGAATGTCGAATGGTTGATATGGGTTGTTTCATCATAGATATCTATCCATAGTATCAAATAGAGGGTAAAAGATAAAGAAATAAAAGCGGAATGAGATATGTAGTAGTGTGTGAGTATCCCCACAAAGAACCTCTTGACACGAAAAGGTGGTCTTGTATAGTGGGTATACACAAACAGTATATATGACAACACAATATTTAGAACAAGTCAAAACAACAAACGGCATAAAAACCTTTTTTCTGATGGCGCTTTTCTTAGTGGTTATCGTATTTTTAGGGCTACTACTTTCCGTAATGACAGGTAACAGTGATTACTTGTACGGAGCTATTTTAGGCTCTCTCCTGCTTAATGGTGCTTCTTTTTTCTTTGGAGATAAAATCGCGCTTCATACTTCCGGTGCTGAAAAAGCTGACAGTGACAAATATGCAGATCTTCACCAGATCGTTTCTTCATTATCAGAAAAAGCAGGACTTCCAAAACCTGAGGTCTATGTGATTCCAGAAGCAGGGCCAAATGCTTTTGCTACAGGACGCAGTCGATCACATGCGTCAGTTGCAGTAACGACTGGACTTTTGGCAACGCTAACAAAAAGTGAGCTCGAAGGTGTGATCGCACACGAGCTTTCTCATATAAAGAATAGAGACATGCTCATCATGACAGTTACCGTTGTGCTTGCTGGAGTCATTTCTATGCTTGCGCACGCGGCATTAAACAGAAGTCTTTCTTCAAGAGACGATAAGGATAATGCAGCTTTTGCGCTTATTGTTGGTTTAGTGGCAAGTATTATTTTGCCAGTAGCTGCTGCTCTTGTTCAGATGTCTATCTCTCGTAAACGAGAGTTTATGGCAGATGCCAGCGGCGCTCTTCTTACTGAGTACCCAGAAGGGCTAGCTTCAGCGCTTAGGAAAATTAGTAGTTATAGCCAGCCGCTTACACATGCGTCTCCTTCAACTGCTCACCTCTACATAGCTTGTCCTTTTGGCGGGGCAGAACGTCAAACATTTTTCCAGAAGCTTTTTATGACACATCCACCGATAGAAGAGCGTATCGCTGCTCTTATGGGTAAGGAGGCGTAATGTATAGTACTCGCTGCATCTTCTGATATACTTCCGTGTATATGACAACAATTAAAACTTCATGGATTGTGCTCGGTATCGGTGCCGTGCTTGTGTTGTGGGTCTGGTCTACATATAACGGTCTCATAAAGGCAAACATAGCAGTTGACAAGCAATGGGCTCAAGTAGAAACACAATATCAACGACGTGTTGATCTTATCCCTAATCTCGTAGCTTCTGTTCAGGGTATTTTCACACAAGAGAAAGAGATTTTCTCTACACTTGCTGAAGCTCGCCAGAATTATTCTGGTGCGAGAACGGTGAATGAAAAAGTGGCGGCTGCGAATCAGGTAGAAGGTGCGCTCGGGAGATTGCTCGTGATTACAGAGAACTACCCAGTCCTTACATCAAGTGAGACTGTTAAGTCATTGATGTCTCAGTTGGAAGGGACAGAGAATCGTGTGTCAGTTGAACGAACACGTTTTAATGATGCTGTTGGTGTCTGGAACGGTAAGCTTCTTACCTTCCCATCAAATGTAGTTGGTAAGCTATTTGGTTTTGAAAAGCGTGACTTCTTTAAAGCTGATGTTGGGGCTGAAAAAGCTCCAACAGTAAAGCTTAACTAAAGCTATGTCTACTCTGGTGCGACTGTTTGCGCTCGCAACTCTCGCGGGGTCTCTCGTAATTAGCGCGTATGCTTTTACTTTACCGGCAAATCCTACTGGATATGTTAATGATTACGGAGAGATGCTTTCTCAGTCATCAAGAGAAGCCCTTTCTTCACGTATAGCATTATTTACAGCATCCACAACGCATCAGATCGCTGTCGTTACAGTTCCGGCTCTTGGTAACGACGATACCATTGAAACGCTCGGCATTAAAATCGCTGACACATGGCAGGTGGGAAACAGTAAGAATGATAATGGGGTTATTTTCGTGATCTCCCGTGATGACAGACAGGCTCGTATTGAAGTTGGTTACGGACTTGAGGGTGTGCTCACCGACAGTGTCTCAGCTCGAATTTTAGAAGAGTCAGTTTTTCCAAAATTTAAAGAAGGGGATTATGATGGTGGAATACAAGATGGTGTGAGTCGTATCATGGGTGTGATTTCTGGTGAAGTGATGTCACCAAGTAGTGCATCATCGTCATTTCTCAAAAATAATATTGAGACGATTGTTTTCGGGCTGCTGTGGGTACTTCTTTTTCTGGCAGAGTTTTTAGCTCGCTCTCGTACGTGGTGGCAAGGGGGTGTCATCGGGGCGGTTCTTGGTTCAGGGTTTGGTTTTATCTTTCACACTGGTCTTAGTGTCGCACTCGGTGCCATTGCTCTTGGTGTCCTTGGGCTTTTGATTGACTATGTTCTTTCTAAAGCTGGACCATTTAGTACTGGAACTGGTGGTGGAAATACTCCAACAATATGGGGAGGGTTCGGTGGGTCATCTCGCGGTTCAAGCTCCTTTGGTGGCTTTGGGGGTGGAAGTTTTGGTGGAGGTGGGTCTTCTGGAAACTGGTAGCACTTTTTACTAGCTTTGTTACACTAAGATAATGCTATTTATTATTCCTCTTTTTATTGCAGTTTGTTTTATCTTGTATGTTATTGCTGCAGCATTTATTTTATGGATGCTTGTTGACGCTGCAAAGCAAGATAACTTTTGGTGGTTAGTTATTATTCTCGGTATTCCTATCATTGGGGCAATTATGTATTACTTCCTAGAAAAGAAGCGAGATTATGTAAAAGTGGCAGCTGCATAGTCGAATAAAGGGGTGTGATAGAATACAGACGGCGTACAAAGTACGCCGTCTGTATTCCTTTGGAGGGTTCGCATAGTGGTCTGGTGCACTACATTGCTCCCGTTTTTTTTTAGCTCGTACTCGAGCTGTTGAAAACGCAGCCCAGGCAATTTTTTCTGTTGTGCGGAGGTGTCGGATAGCGGTTTATTCCACCACCTTGGAAAGGTGGCAAACTCGAAAGGGTTTCGAGAGTTCGAATCTCTCCACCTCCGCAGAGTAGAAAAAATTGTTCGGAGAAAGGCAGCGTCCTCCAAGAGTCAGCACCTAGTGTGATTTGGGTAAATCATCTGCAAAATGAGGTATAATAATATTATTATGAATTTACGATACACGGCTGTATGTATAGCCTTAATTTCTTTTACTGTTTTCATGGGTTCTGGCCAGCGTGTATCTGCACAAAGTTCTAAACTCGAGCTAATGGCTTCTTGTCTTGACCTTACTTCTAATTTGAAATCAGGGGACAAAGATTCCACAACTTCTGGTGACGTTTCTCGCCTGCAACAGTTTTTATTTGGCCGCGGTTATCTAAACACCTTTCCGACAGGTTATTTCGGCTCGTTGACTACTACCGCGGTTAAGGCATATCAGAAAGAAAAAATGTTGCCAAGAGTTGGAGTTGTTGGGCCTGCTACACGTTTAAAAATATCCAAAGACTCCTGTACAAGTGTTGTTGAAGAAAAGCTGCCTGCCTCACAAATTGGCTCCATTGCCCCAATTCAAGAGCATTCGCCTGTTTTGAGAACATCTTCCAGTATTTCCGGTCAAAAAGAAACAAAAGAGCCGTCGCCAGAATTAATTAAGAATCTTGCTGCCAAGTTACCTTTTTATTCAAACCTTCGTACGGATACGTCGTATTTTGTTAACAAAGGGTATTTGGATAAAGAGTACAACGCTGCACTGCTGTATGTTGTTTTCAATTCTCTGCCAGATAAGGTTTACAATAAAACAGCAACGGATTTTATCTATTCTCTTTCGCTTAACCATGTTCAGATGACTAACCTTCAAAATATATTAGGACATTTCCCCCAGCCGTTGTTTGACATGAAAACAATCGAAAACATGACAGATAAAGTAGTCGTATGTCCCTCTTTTGTTTATTGTGCAGATGGTCAAGATCGCATACTTAGCTTGTCAGATTTATTTACTATCTTGCATGAGTATGGTCACTATGTTGACGGTGCAAATTCTTACAAGAACAGTAAAGAATATTTACGGTACCCAAACTCAAATGGAGTCATAAGTAGCGCTTTAGATTTTTATGCCATTTCTTACCGAATTACAGATCAGTATTTATCTCCGTTAACCCAAGGATACGACCCGTATCTCCCTTTGCGAGAGGGTGTTAATTCTCAAAAAGATTTTGTTTCGCAGTATGCGCTAGGTATGAGTTATACAAATGATATCAATAGACTAGCACCGCAAGAAGACTTTGCCGAATCATTTTCATTTTACGTTCTTAATGGGAAGGGGTTTAGGAAACTAGCAGAGCGTAGTACTATTCTAAAAGCAAAATACGAGTGGCTTAAAATGAACGTCTTTGAAGGAAAAGAGTATGTGACAGGGTCTGATACTGTTCCTGATAGTTTGCCGTACACCACACAAGACTACTACCGTCCACCATTTGCTTTTGAGCTCTTTAGTGGTGCGTTAACTAAATGAAAATTAAGCTAGCATTTTTCGTTTATATTCTTTCTTGCTCAGATAACACTTTTTATGTCGGATGTACAAACAATCTGGACAAGAGGTTGCACGAACACAATAATTTAAAGTCTGGTGCTCACTACACAAAGATTCGTCGCCCTGTAAAGCTCGTATATTCTGAAGTGTGCTCTTCATTGTCGCAAGGCCGCGCTCGAGAAGCAGAGCTAAAACGCCTCACCCGTAAGCAAAAAGAATCTTTGGTAGAAGGAAGGGGGTCGAGTATACTCACGAGTATGAAATCTTTTGAAGATCATGTACTAGAAGTTGTAAAGAGTATTCCAGATGGCAGAGTGATGACCTATGGAGAAGTAGCAAAGAAAGCGGGAAATGCGAGAGCGTCTCGTGCTGTCGGAAACTTGATGGCAAAGAATGCCGATAAAGCAGTGCCATGTCACCGTGTTGTTCGTTCTGATGGTTCTATTGGTATGTACAATGGATTACGAGGAAAGAAAAAAGAGGACATTCTTAAAAAAGAAGGGGTTTTGTTTAAAGGAAATAAAATAATTTTCTAGTTTAGAAAATCCTCCTCGTGCTTTCAGTTAGTGTGGTATTCTTAGATGATGTACAAAAATATTATTATTAGTTGGTCTATTGAATTTGGGCCAATTGCAGTATTTTTTGTTGCTCTTCATTTTTTAGGAAGTTCAGACGCAGGCTTTATTACTTCAACAGGTATTTTTACAGCGCTAACAGCTTGTGCACTCATTGCATCATATTTTTATGAAAAACGTGTTGCGTGGTTCCCTCTTATTGCAGGGTTATCAGTTATAGTATTTGGTGTAATCACTTTAGTTTTAAAAGACCCAATATTTTTTATTGTTAAAGACACTATCTATAATGGATTGTTCGGAATATTTTTATTACTAGGAGCTATTTTAAAGAAAGGATTTTTAAAGCCTATTTTTATTGCGTTGTTTGATATAACTGATAGGGGGTGGTTTATTCTTTCTATACGCTGGGGAATATTTTTTATTCTCCTTGCTTTGTTTAATGAAATTATATGGCGCATCTATGGGCAGGATGCTTGGGTCGAGTATAAGTTTTGGTCAACAATCGCAACAGTAGTCTTTGGTTTTTACCAGATAACTCTTTCAAAGAAGTATAGAAATCATGGATCGAGTCCATGGGGAATGAGACATAAGCCATATCACGCAAAAGATATTATTGATTGCTAGTTGTACAGGTATTTTGGTCAATGAGCTCTGCTCTGTGTTAGTATGCAACTATGAAAGTCGCAGTATTAGACAACCTTCGTTCGGTTCACAATGTCGGCTCTATTTTCCGTACAGCGAACGCCTGTGGAATCGATCAGATTATTCTTTGTGGAACTACACCGACTCCATTAGATAGGTGGGGTGATCCACGAAAAGATTTCTCAAAGGTAGCGCTTGGAGCAGAGAACGCTATATCTTGGGAATATAGAGAAGACACGAACGGCGTGCTTCAAGAGTTGAAAGAAAATGGATGCTATATCATCGCGATTGAACAGGACGAAAAGTCAGTTGACTATAAATCGATTTCTCTGGATTCCAAAAAAGATGTGGTATTTGTTGTTGGTCCTGAGGTAGATGGTATTTCAAAGGACACTCTTCTCCTTTGTGATGTCATTGCAGAAATTCCTATGCTTGGCACCAAAGAGTCTTTAAATGTAACTATTGCGTTTGGTGTAGCTGTGTATCGTATCTTAGGAGTGTAGTTTTATATAATCATTTGTATATGAGTATGAGCCATCCATATTGTGTCTATGTCGCAGGACTGATCGATGAAAAAGATGTAGATAAGATGTACCACGATAATCACTATGGTGTGCGTATAGAAGATGATAATGAGCTTTTCGGAAGACTCATTATGGAGATCAATCAAGCGGGACTTTCTTGGAGGACCATTCTCTTGAAAGAAAATGGTTTCCGAAAAGCGTATCACAACTTTGATATCAAAAAAATTGCGAAGTATGGAGAAAGAGATTTTCAAAGGCTCATGAGTGACGCAGGAGTAATTCGCAACCGTCTAAAAATTAACGCTGCGATATACAATGCGCAGCATCTTGCGCAGATTCAAAAAGAGTACGGTAGTTTTAGGAAGTGGCTCGATATACAGGCGAAAGATCTAAATCAGGATAAAACCGCATGGCTAAAACTCTTTAAAAAAGAATTCAAGTTTGTTGGAGGAGAAATCGTTGGTGAGTTTTTGATGAGCATCAATATGTTGGAAGGGGCGCACGATAAGCGCTGCCCTAGATATGCTAGAATGAAGAAACTATGAAAACTATTCCGTATACAGAGAAAGATTTTGCGTGGGTAAAGTGGACACCAAAGCAAATAGAAAAGATTGGCAAAGAAACACTTATCACACTCAAGGCTGACTATCAGAAGGTAAAAGATATTTTGCCAGAAACTCGCACATATGAAAATACTGTTGTTGCAATAGCTAATGCTGGAGGTGTTCCAAAAGATATGCTCAATAAAGTAGCGCTTCTCATGGATACTTCACCGAAGAAAGAAGTTCGTGAAGCAGCTCACAAAATAATGGAAGAGGTTTCTCAAAAGAGTATTGATATAGAGTATGATCGTGATATCTACATTTCACTTCGTGAATATGTGGAGGGGAACTATGACGATGAAAAGAAATCGCTCCGCAAGGAAGATGTTCGTTTTCTTCTACTCATGATGCGTGACTATAAGAAAATGGGATTCGAGCTACCAGACAAAGAATATAATAAACTCAAAGCACTTTTCAAAAAATTAAGCAGTTTACAGCTCGCTTTTAGTCACAATATTAATAATTATCATGATGAGATCCTTTGCACAAAAGAAGAGCTTGAAGGTATGTCTGATCGTTACATTGCGCTTCTTCCATATGACGCAAAGACCAAGAAGTATACGGTGACACTTGCATACCCACATCTTCATCCATTTTTAGCACAGGCAAAAAATCGTGCAAAACGAAAGGAGCTTTCTGACAAAGCGGGCAAGCGTGGCGGTAAGAAAAATCTAACTATTTTTAATGAGATTATTAAGATTCGTCATGAGATAGCGACTATGCTTGGATACCCTCATCACGCTGACTTTAAAACAGAAGGACGCACTGCAAAGACTGCAGAGACTGTTACAAAGTTTCACGATGCTATTCGCTCAAAAGTAGAAAAGCGAGCGGAGAAAGATATTAAACGTATACACGATCATGCAAAAACCCTTGGTATTACCAAGGCTGACAATCACGATTGGTCATATGTCATTAGTTCTTTAAAGAAGCTTGAGCTTAATCTTGATCCTGAAGAAACTCGTCAATACTTTCCGCTCGATAATGTTCTTACGGTGCTGACCTCTGTTGTTAAGAAGCTCTTTAATGTAGAGTTCGTGCAGTTACCGTATACACTGTGGGATAAAAGTGT
>CAYVOJ010000008.1:0-19888 GCA_964453485.1 uncultured Candidatus Saccharibacteria bacterium | reverse complement strand
ATTCCGGCAAACCGGAAGCATTCTGGACGGCGGTTCGATTCCGCCCACCTCCACAAATTAAAAAGTCCACCTTCTGAGGTGGACTTTTTAATTTGTGGAGTATGATTTGTGAAGATATTAGGTCAAACCTACGCGTGCTTAAAATTACTACCAGATTTTATTTGATACACTATAAACATGATCCCAACATATTTATTTACCTTAATTCTTTTATTCGTTTACGCAACTATTCTTTTTTGCGTTGCCCTTTATAAAAAAGATAACAGTATTATGGATATTGCATACGGTCCCGCATATATCTTTGTTACTGCATATCTCCTTCTTCTTACAGTCTCCTTCAACAGTACATCACTCCACTTCCTCATCCCCTGTATCCTTGTCTTTGTCTGGGGTACACGACTGGCATTTCGCATTTATAGAAAAAATAAAGGGAAGCCTGAAGATTTTAGATATGCGACATGGCGTACATCATGGCAACAGAAAGGCAAGCTATACTTTTACCTCCGTTCATACCTACAAGTTTTCCTTCTGCAAGCACTGGTTGTATCTATAGTACTCATTCCAATAACAAGCATCTTTGTCTACTCAACCACTGTAATTTCAAATCTCTATATTCTTGGGTGTGTGCTTTGGTGTACAGGCTTTGTCTTCGAAGCTATTGGTGACTCTCAACTAGATCGATTTATCGCGAGCAAAAACCCTAACAAAGGAACTATTATGACATCTGGTCTTTGGAAATATACACGACACCCAAACTATTTTGGTGAATCATTGATGTGGTGGTCACTAGCTGTTATCGCATGGAGCGTAACCGGGTCACTTGCTGTATTTCTATCTCCTCTTCTTATCACCTACCTTCTTCTGTATGTGTCCGGTGTTCCTATGCTTGAAAAGAAGTGGAAAGGAAACGAAGAATGGGAATCATACAAAAAGAAGACGAGTGTATTCTTTCCTCTTCCGCAGAAGCGCAATGCATAGTTTCTTTACCAGATAAGGATTTTATGCTATAATTGCATCATCAATTCACCTTGGCAGATAAAGTAAACATCAATAATAATATTCGCTCGCTCAAACTCCGTGTCATAGGACATCAAGGAGAGAATTTGGGTGTTCTCACAAAAGAGGAAGCCATAGCTGCGGCAAAAACTGTTGGGCTAGACCTTATCGAAGTTTCTCCTCACGCTGAACCCCCTGTTGCACGTATTGCAGATTACGGGAAATATACGTATGAAACTTCTAAAAAATTAAAGGAAGTGAAGGCAAAAGCTCATGTAACTGAAACAAAGACAGTGCAAATCAGTGTCTCTATCAGTGAGAACGATATCATGATCAAGGCTAAGAAGGCAGCTGAATGGATCAAGGAAGGACATCGAGTAAAAATTGACCTTCAGCTAAAAGGGCGAACTAAATACATGGATGAGAAGTTTCTTCGTGAAAGAATGGACCGAATCTTGGCGGTTATTCCTGCGGAGTATAAAGTTGCTGAACCATTGAAAAAGATGCCAAAATCGATGATGGTAGTGTTGGAAAAGGCGAAGTAGTAAGCTTATAGTAATTCAAAAAGAGCGACGCCTACGGCGTCGCTCTTTTTGAATTAAATTACCCATATTAACCAGTCGCTAACAGCCAAGAGCTGAAGGCTACATTTGACTTGATATCTCAAGGCAAATGTGATACAATACCCCAACTATCTAACACGGATACAGAAAACGTATGAAGACAAACAAATCATTCTTGAAGCGCCTAAAGGTTACGAAAAACGGTAAAATCATTGGTCGCAAGCCAGGACTCAACCATTTCAACGCAAAAGCGTCTCGTTCAAAGCAGCTCGCCGGAAAGCGTGGTCAAGAATTTGCTATGACAGGAAAAGAAAAATCTCGATTCCTTCCAGGTCTTCTATAAAAAGTTTTGATTATCTAGAATTTAACATCTACCACCATGTCACGCGTAAAACGAAGTAAAATAGCAATGAAGCATCGCCGCAATGTGCTTAAAATGGCGAAAGGCTTTCGTTTTGGAAGAAGTAAGAAAGAAGTTGAGGCAAAGGTAGCCCTCCGCAAGGCTGGAGCATACGCGTTTGCACACCGTAAGGACAAGAAGACCGACATGCGTCGCCTTTGGACAACACGTCTCAACGCAGGGCTACGTGCTCTTGATATCACGTACTCAGTATTTATCGACAAGCTCACAAAGAAAGGAATGGTGATCAACCGTAAAATGCTTTCAGAGCTTGCAGCTGAGAACCCAGAAACATTTTCAAGAATTGTAGAGCAAGTTAAGGGATAGATATAAGAAGATAGAAATCAGAATGATCAGAAAAAGCGACGCCTCATGCGTCGTTTTTTCTTAATTTCTGCTATTTGGTCTCTATACTCTGACTATAGTCTAATGTTCACCTCCCCTGATTCATCTCTTTTTCTCACCATCTCAACGAGACGCTCAATCATTTTCTTAGGATCACTCTCAAAGATCACATTTGGATTTTCTCTGTTACTGTTCTTTATGATATTTTTAATCACCTCATCAGTCTGCCACTCACCTTCAAGGACACCAAGAGGCATATTCGCCTCCCAGGCAACAGTAAATTCGTGGATTGTGCCGATACGTCCACACCCAATAACAACCGCATCTGATGAACGAATAAGCATGAGATCTCTCCCAGGAAAACCGAACCCTGTATACACAACCGCGTCGAGAGCCTTAAGAGGAAGACGATAGGTCTCTAGGTGTTCTCTTTTGCTTGCTGCAGGAGAAAGCCCGAAAGAAAAGCCTCCCGCTTCTTTAGCTCCTTCGGCTGCATACATAGGGAAGCCACTTGTTGCACCAGTAATAATCTGAGCCCCTTGCCTGGCAATTTCACGACCTATTTCTTTTGCAATTGGAATAACTGTTGGTCCGCAATGTGCTATCTCTGCTGCACCAGATACACTGATCGTAATTTTTCTGTCTTTCATGGTACGTAGTATATAGTCACTAGTTGATAGTTGCTAGTTGATAGTCTCAGAACAAAACACTGCCAACTAAAAGCTAATCCAGCTCAACGACATCTCCTTTTGCCGGTACAAGCACAGGAACTTGATACACCTCATGAATACGCTGACCAAGGAAATATGCGCTCTTTGGCTCACCAAGCACCACAAAAACTTTCTTGAGAGTTTCTTGTGTTGCACCTACGTACTGAATTAAATGCTCTGAATCTTTATGTGCAGAAAATCCGTGAATATTCACCACTCTCGCACGAACCTTTACTGACTGCCCATGGATCACAACTTCCTTGTCTCCATCGACAATTTTTCTACCGAGAGTGTTCACTGCCTGGTATCCGACGATGATGATTGTTGTCTTCGGGTCAGATAAATAATGTGCCTCATGGTGCAAAATCCGCCCACCGTTGCTCATACCGCTTCCAGCAATAATTACTTTCGGACGAGTATCTTTGTTAATACTCTTGCTTTCTTCTGGCGTCGCAGTTTGCACGAGGCCTTTAAACGCAAAGATATCATCTCCACTCTTGATAATCTTTTCTGTGTTCTCATTAAACCAAGATTCATGCTTCTTGTAGACTTTTGTGATATTGATACCAAGCGGTGAGTCTAAATAAACAGGAACTTCGGGTATTTGCTTGCTTTCCACAAGCTCATTAAATGCCATGAGCATTTCTTGTGTGCGTTCAATTGAGAATGCCGGAATGAGCACAGTGCCCCCTTTTGTAATTGTTGAGGTCACTGCTTCTTTTAGAATCTCAATACGTTTATCCTTGTCTTTATGATTTCTGTCGCCGTAAACACTTTCCATAACGAGATAGTCGAGATTCTCTGGAAGAGTTGTATCCCGCATAAGTGGTGACGGAGTATTTCCGAGATCTCCTGTAAACAAAAGCCTCTTCCCTTGAAATACAAATTCGTAACTTGTGCTACCGAGAATGTGTCCTGCATCATGTGCAATTACTGAAAGCTGTCCTTTGTCAGTATCAATAATAAACGGCTTCTCATAGGTAACGAAGGTGTCCCACAAGCGAATAGCATTCATAACGTCCTTCTCTTCGTACAAAGGAGGCTCATTTGCAAACTGTGCCTCTTTAGAAAGCACACCCATTGAGTCGAGCATAATAAGTTCTCCCATGTCTCGCGTCGGCTCAGTACTCACGATCTTTCCTTTGAATCCGTCACGCACGAGTCGTGGAATACGCCCAACATGGTCTAAGTGGGCATGCGTTACAAAAAGGAAATCAATACTAGCAACGTCATATGCAAAAGGTTCTTTATTCGTCGGGAGGGCATACTTCTCACCCTGAACAAGTCCACAATCTACGAGAATATTCTTTCCGCCTACCTGAAGAAGGAAGTTAGATCCTGTCGGCATCTGTGCTCCACCCGCAAAAGTAATCGTGAAGGTACTCATAATATTTATTTTTTAAGTAAAAAGTACCAAGCCGTTGCTCCAAGTACGCCATTAATAATATCCGCCACTGTATCAAGAAAACCCTTTGAAAGATACTCTTTTGTGTCAATGATATATTCATACACTTCCCACACGAAAGCAATCACAAGAAACGAGAGGATAACTGCTGTATACGAAATATCTTGGTTCCAATATTTTATACATGCACCTGCAAACCAAGCAGAAAGAAATCCTCCCCATACATGCATAGGAATATCAAGCCACCAAATTTCATAAAATAAATTTGTCGGCCCAAAAATATATTTAGATACAAGAAATGTAAAAAGAAGAGCGGATCCGGAAAGAATAATAGATTTCATATTCTCAGTATAGCAGCCCCATATAAAAACTGCTCGTGATGAGCAGTTTTTATATGGGGCACCTGGACATCTTCCTGATTTTTTATGTCAGGTGGGTGGGAAACAGACTGCACCACGGTGCAATTCCTAATATTCCATAACCCAAAGATGTAGCATCCAGAAAAATACCGAGGCACCCTGTTGTGTAGTATACCAGAAAGCAGTATCCCAGATCCAGAAAGGGCGACGCCTACGGCGTCGCCCTTTCTGGATTTCATTCTAGAATATCTATTCTAGAATTCCGTTCAAGTCTATATCGTAAAGCATTGCCTCTGTTACGAGACGGTAGTTTACAATTTCTTCTGGTGTGAACCAGATACCGATCTCACGCTCCTGGGCCCCCTCACCATCTGCTGGGTCAGTACAGTGAATAATATTTCTCATGCCACGACTTGAATCAACATCACAAAGATTATATGAGTCAAGAGCATAGTCACCACGAATAGTTCCGGTGTCAGCTGTTGCTGGCTCTGTGCTGCCAACGAGACGCTTCACAACTGCAGCGGCATTGTTTCCTTCAAGGACCAAAGAAACAACTGGGCCAGCTTTCATGAAGTTAACTACTGCGCGGATAATATCCTTTCCATATTCAATAGGTTCTTTGTCGACAACATGGCCCATTGCTTTTTTATTTTCTGCTGTTCGCTCACCTTTCTTTAAGTACCAAGCATCGTCTTTACTGTAGTGATCCCAGAGCTTTTTCTCATCTGCCATATGCATCTTCATGGCCACGATCTTAAGACCGATACGTTCAAATCGTTGAATGATCTCTCCAACAAGGCCACGCTGAACTGCATCTGGCTTTAAGATGACAAATGTTCGCTCTTTCTTTGGGTGTGCATTTTTCATAGCCTGTAGTATAGCAAAAAGATGCCATTATTTCAAATACTACTATTCTTGACTGAGATATTCTTTTGTAAGATTTTCAGCGGTGTCTAGATCGCTTTTTACAGTAACAATATTAAACCTAATGGCTCCTTCATATCTCTTTACAGCTTGTATGAATGAGTGTGCCGATCCATAAACAAGAGGAAACACCTTTTGGTCGGTGGACATTGCGTGCTTAGCAATAATTTCAACGGCCTCATCTTCCCTTTCATCATGAATCACCTTATGAAGGAGCGGAATATCCTCATCGACAATCTGCTTTACCAAGTGAATGCACTTTGCATCTTTTTTACAAAAGTCTGTCCTTGCAAGTTTTTGTAGTATTTCTGAAGTGGTTGCTGCAAAATCTGCAGGATTTTCTTGTGAGCTAATACTTTTTTGTATGCCAATTTTATAATTAACTGCGAATGAGTTTCTGTCTACACCTTGCGAAAAATCTACTGCCAGAGGGCTCAAGGAATTAGCAAGGTCTTTTGCTCTTTCTGTCATTCTTTGAACGATCTCAGCTAAATGCTTTCTTGCACCTCCTTCATAACCAATTTCTGCAGGCTCAAGATCAATACGAGCTTTAGCTTGTAATTGAAGCGCTGCGTCAGTCATCGCTGACTCTATATCACTCGAAACCTTATAATTTTTGTCACCAGGGAAATAGCCTGCCGCGGGCAGCCTAAAAGTTTTAGTACCTTTCTGGTACGTAAACGGAGAAGTTTCTTCAAAGCCGAGCTCCTGTAACCTTTCTCCTGCAAGTTTATTTTTAACTCCCTGATTAAGGGCTGGGTATCTTGCGAGGGTATCAAAAACTTGTTCTCCAGAACTAGCTTTACTCAAGAAAGTCGCCATAAGACGATAGTTATCAAATGCTTCTTTGTCGCTGCTAAAAAAATTTTCTATAAAAACTTTTGCTCCGGGAGTTGTTGTTGCCTGCAAAAATTGTGCAACTTCTTGCTGGCTTCTAGCTTTAGATTTTCTAAGCCTCCAATTGTTTTCTTTATTCTCAGATTCGTGGACCTGGCCAATAAACACAATGGTGTGTGTTCCTGGTTTTTCAGGAATATATGAAGTAACCCTTCGTCCCACTTTTTGTGCTTCAGCATAAACATCATAACCGAGGAGAGCGTTGACTCTTTGCCTTTCGCTCTTAAATTGTTCATAAGACATCCCCTGATCAACTTGAATCATTTCTTGACCTTGCGCGCATGCTCCGTTAGAAGCGAGAGCGAACACAGACGCCGCCAGTACGGTTTTTAAAGTTCCTGTTGTTGTATCGTACAGCCGAGAAAGAGAGTCAAGAGAGGTTGACGTGATACTTTCGGCAACAGCAATATGCTCGTCAGGTTTAATAGTCTGAAGAAGGCCCTCCATTGCCTGAACCCGCTCAAGCGTTTGTTCGTGTGATTCTACACCAGTAGCAGGATTTAGTTCCATGTTTCCAGTATACAAAATAGCGCCAGGTGGCGCTATTTTGCTTTTCTGTATTTAGTGGGAAACGTATGGGAGGAGCCCCATAAATCGTGAACGCTTGATAGCGTTTGCGAGTGCACGCTGATTCTTGGCAGTAAGGCCAGTCTTGCGACGGTTAAGAATACGAGCATGTGGGTTCAAAAACTTTGCGAGGATTTCTGTATCCTTGTAGTCGATGAACTTAATGTTGTTTTGATTAAAGTGATCTTGTTTTTTCATGTTTGTTTGGCTATTGGCTCTTAGCCGTTAGCTCTTGGCTTAATAATTCTTGATTCAGTATGTAACTACCACCTAACAGCTAAGGTTAATTAGAACGGGATGTCGTCGACATTGATGTTCGAGTCACCATAGTCTATGGTGTCGAGATCTGGCATAGCCGTTGCAACAGGCGTAGCATTCTGACTTGGTGTGTAAGAACCTTCTGCAACTGGAGCAGCTCCTCCTGACTTTGGTCCGAACTGAACTGCATCAGCAACGATTTCTGTACGATACTTTTTCTCACCAGTGGTCTTGTCATCCCATGAGCGAGTCTGTATACGTCCTTCAATCATGACACCTTGTCCTTTTTTAAGGTACTGAGCACTTGTTTCTGCTTGGCGTCCGAATACCACAATGTTGTGATACTCTACCTGCTCCTGCTTTCCACCTTGTGCATCTTTGTAGACACGGTTAGTGGCAAGGGAGAATGATGTCACCTTGTTCCCGTTTGGGAGTGACTTCATTTCTGGATCGCGGGTAAGATTTCCGAAAAGGAATGCTTTGTTTAAGTACATGGATTGGCTAATGGCTAATGGCTAATGGCTAATGGCTAATGGCTAATGGCTATACCCAAAGTGTAGTACTTATTTTGTCTCTTCGCTAGCAGCTGTTTCAGGAACAATCTCAGCAAGAACTTCTGCTGGAATAGCACCCATAACGTCTCCGTCTTTTGTAGTGTCAATGTTCACATCAACAACATCATCAGTTTCGTTATTCACGAGTGACTCTGCCTTGATCACTGGTGCACGCTTTGTGTATACAGTGTTTTCACGCACAGTTTTTACCACCATAAAGCGGACAACTTCCTCGTCGAGCTTAAGCCCTTTTTCGAGCTCCTTAACTTTGTCCCCTGATAGTTCGAATTTTATCCATCCAAAGTATCCTTCATTAAAACGAACGTTCACATTGTTCACAACGCGAATCATTTCATAAGCGAGCTCACGCATATACGGAGCCTCTTCTGAAATGAAGCTACCTCCTAGGGTAGCAATAGATTGCTTGATGGCGTTACTCTTCTCAAGCGCCGCACTTTCATCTAGTTTGTTATCAAAGATGAAAGAAATTTCATACACGCGACTATCTACTGTGGTTTCATTTATTTCAGTCATAGGCACATATCATACCATAAAATATGGAAAAAGAAAAGACCCGCTCTGTCACAGCGGATCTTGAAACATGATTCAGACGACACCCAACTCAACAGACCTGTAGCCGGTCATATAGTGTGCGGCCCGCAGCAAAAGAAATAACCTTTTCAACGAGCGGTTGAGGTGTTCTTGTTGAGCCCTTTTCAGGCGCTCTAAATAGCACCGGCCCTTCAAAATACACCCCTACAGAACTGTCTTGCTGTAGTAGATGAGCCCCAGGACAGCCAGAAACGACAAAGAATTGTTTGCCTGACCGACTGGTAACCACCGTTCCACCACCACTTGGCTCAAGGTGAGCGACAGTGAAAAAAGCAATATTCATGACGACTTCCCCCCCTTTTTTTAAAAACACAAACTCCGATAGGCCGATTGATACAGCCTCTGTGTTTCTTCGAGCACATCTCTTGCAATAGGCTCTCCCTCCTTCCAACCTGATGCCTTTATCCAGTCGCGAAGCGGCTGCTTGTCGAAAGATGGAGGATTTCTTCCCACGACATACTTGTCCACTGGCCAGTACCGCGATGAATCAGGTGTCAGGACTTCGTCCATGAGAACCATGTTACCCTCTTGATCCAAGCCGAATTCAAACTTGGTGTCGGCGATGATGATGCCACGCGCGAGGGCGTGATCTCTCGCCTTTGCATAAAGCTGAAGGCTCAGGTCACGAATCTCGTGGGCTCGCGAAACCCCGACACCGTTGACCATGTAATCAAAGGTCACGTTTTCGTCATGCTCTCCCAGGGCCGCTTTGGTGGCGGGAGTAAAAATAGGTTCTGGCAAGCGCTCTGCAAGCTGAAGTCCTCCTGACAACTTGATACCGCAAACACTTCCTGTTTTTTGGTAGTCAGCCCATGCGGAGCCAACAAGGTAGCCACGAACGACAGCTTCGAACATGATGGGCTTCAGCCGCCTCACCACCAGCGCTCGACCCACAACCAAGTGCGCATCGTCTGCCACCACAACGTCCTCAGGCTCGAAACCTTGGACAAGGTGATTGGGGACGATTCCTTTCAGGCGGTCAAACCAGAACTTGCTCATGGAAGTCAGAAGCTGTCCTTTTTTGGGGACTTCTCCAACAACGGCGTCGAAGGCTGATATGCGGTCGCTCGCGACCATCAGGAGATGGCCTCCGTCAATCTCATACATATCCCTCACCTTGCCACGGTAAGCATGGCGCAGACCCTGCAGCTCTACAACTTGTGTGTTAACCATATGAGACCTCTCGTGAATATGGGCGAAAACGCCCTGGGTTGAACTTACCTAAAGAACACTATCGAAAAAGAGCTTTTTATGCAACCTTATAGAGCTGTCGCATATTTTCAAGCAGTTGTGACCTCACCTCTTCGAATGGTTCTTCACGAAGCACTGCAATACGAGCAACTATTTCTTGTACCATAAGTGGACTATTTCTCTTTCCTCGAAATGGTGCCGGGGTTGCGTACGGACTATCTGTTTCTGCGTGCATCATACTAAGAGGTATGTATCTAACCACATCGTCATAGTCGTGAGTAAAGGTAATCACTCCAGAAAAACTCATCGTAAACCCAATATCAATAAACCGTTTCGCGATGTCTATATTGCCCACGAAGAAATGAGCGTTACCCCGGAGTTTTTCGCCATGCTTTCTCTTTGCACTCTCGAGCATGTGAAGCATGTCCTCGTATGCGTCCATACTACCTTTGCTCGGACGACCATGAAGCATGAGCGGCTTATCGACTTTAACTGCTAAGTCGACCTGCTCTTCAAAAACTCTCTTCTGCCTATCAGCTTCTGCATCTTTATTCCATATAATTCCCTTCTTCTCTTTTTCACCATCAAAAAAATTTTCAATGTAATGATAGTCCAGACCGCACTCCCCTATCGCGACAACTTTTTCATGTGATGCCAACTTTAGAAAAGCATCTCTGTCGTATTCTTCCAATACATTGTCAGCCGGATGAAGACCAACCGCCGCAAAAACATGATCATGCTCGTCAGCAAGTGCTAGCGCCTCGCGAGATTCTTTCAGTCCAGTACCAACAGTAATTGTACCCACACCCTTTTGCTTCATCTCTTTGATAATAGCTTCTCGATCTTCATCAAAAGCCTTATCGTGCATATGCGAATGTGTATCAAAAAATGCGTACTGCATAGTTACTTATCAAAATAATCAATACTTTCTAAAAATAATCCATTCTCAAACCCACCCTTCTTTTCTTTCTTTGCATCATGAATGGCTAGCACTTCTGTGAGCGATATATCATTATGATACAAGATGGCGTCAATAACTTCTATGACATCTGCAATTTCTTCTTTCAGATATGTCTTGTCTTCTTGCCCGTAGGCATCGAAAACTTCTTTAGACTCTTCGAGAAGCTTATCTTTTAACTTCTCCAGAGTTTCTGCTTTATCCATATACCTCACAGAATACGCGCTCGCACTAATTTTATTCTCAACATCGTGTTTGTAGATATCTATCATCTTATCTCGGACAAGTTTGTTGTAGATCTTTTTCATGAACTACGGGAGGCGGCTGAAGAGAGGCTTTTCTGGCATCTTGTTCTCACGAATACATTCAAGGATTTTTGCTGAACTTCTCGGCAAGAATGCAGCCAGGTCTTCCGAAATGCAAGTAAGCGAATTAAGACAATGCACAATCATTTCTTTTCCCTTTTCTGAATCAGTTTTTATAACCTTAAAAGGTTCATTCGTTGCAATATACTCGTCTAGCAATCCAATATCATGCATAATTGATTTGAGCGCTGCATTGATATCGAATCCTGTAATCTCCTTCTGTTGTCTGTTGTCTGTTGTCTGATATCTGACGTCATTTGTTGTCGCCATTTTCATGATACGACTAGTGAGATTTCCAATTCCGTTCGCGAGATACGCAGTATATGCGGTCTTGATCGACTCTACTGTAATATCTCCATCTTCAAATGAAGGAACTTCATGAAGAAGAATAAAGCGAAGCACGTCCTCAGGATAATCAGTCACGTCTTTAAACATCTCAAGAATATCAAACGGGTTAATCACATTCCCAATAGACTTACTCATTTTCTGCCCACCAGAAATAATAAACCCGTCGATGATAATGTTATGTGTCGCAGGAAGGTCTGCTGCCAGAAGCATTGCCTGCCAAATAGCAGACTGCTGGCGAAGGTTGTCCTTTCCACAATACTGTACCGGTGTTCCTTCTTTCCAGTATCTAAAGTCCCCTGTTTCATCAGGCCACCCAAGTGTTGAAATGTAGCTCGTGAGCGCGTCAAACCACACATACATCACATGATCATCATCTCCCGGAACTGGCACACCCCATGACATTTTTGATTTCAAGCGTGAAATAGAAAAGTCTTCGAGGCCACGGTCAACGAATGCTTTTATTTCATTAAAACGAAAATCTGGAATAACAAGCGTTGGGTTATTTTTATAAAGCTCTTTCAGTTTGTCCTCTAGCTTTGAAAACGCAAAGAAATAATTTTCTTCTTTAATAATTTCAATGTCGCGGTTCGGATGAATTGGACACTTACCGGCCTCTAGCTCACTATCTGTTTTGTACAGTTCACACCCAACACAGTACTTCGCCTCGTATTCTTTTTTATAGATGTAACCATTTGCTTCACAGCGCTTCCACATTTCTTGAGCAGCTTTGATATGAACGTCATCAGTTGTACGAATGAAGTGAATGTCTTCGCTAATACCTAGCTTTGGGAACAGCTCTTTAAATCGTGCGGCGTTTCTGTCAACATATTCCTGTACAGCCATTCCCTCCTTTTCTGCTCCCTCTAAAATCTTTGTTCCATGCTCATCTGTCCCTGTGTTGAAAAATACATCATACCCAAGCAGCTTTTTATACCTCGCGACTACATCTGCACGAATAAATTCCATCGCATGACCAATATGTGGTTCTGCATTTACATACGGAAGTGTCGTTGTAATGTAAAAAGGTTTTTTGTCATTCATACTTAGCCAATGTCTCCACGCTTTTTCTTTTCAAGATCATTTGCAAGTTCCATAAAAATAGCAGCAAGAGGTACTGACAAGATCACTCCCCAAATACCCGCAAATTTCGCTCCGATAATGAGTGCGATGATGATGATAACAGATGGAACGCCTACCATTTTATTCATGACACGTGGATACAATACATGGTTCTCAAGCTGAGAAACAATAAAATAGATGATTGCAACAATACCTAAAAGTGGGGCACCACCGTGAGTCCACGCAATGAAGAGGGCAGGAATAGTGGCAAGGGTAAGTCCTACCATAGGAATAAGTTCACCGAAGAAAGCGAGTACACCAAGAAGCGCAGCATACGGCATACCAAGGACGAGCATTGGTATATAGACTAGCAGCGCCACAAGGAGTGATAAGAGGAGCTGGCCTTGCATCCAAAGTCCTATTTTTTGCTGTGAACGCATCCAAAGGTCTTCAATATAACTCTCGTTAGATTTCGGAACAACGAGACGGAGGAATTTGCGCACTCCACCATCTTCAAGAGCTAAATAGAACGCAAGAACGAAGGTTATCACAAGGTTGAAGACACCTCCTATTACGACTACAGATGTTGCAAAAACACCACTAGATCCAAAAAGTGCATTTTTGAGCACAGTAAGTATTTGACCTTTGTCGATTGTCTTTGAAAGCTCCTGCACCGCAAGCGACAGATCCTTGAAACCCATGTCTTTTCCGAAAAGACGTATTGAGTCGAGTATTTGAGGGAGAGCCTGAACGAAACGAGCGACATCGTCAGCAAGCGGTGGCACAAAAATAAGAGCGACTGCGGCGATAATTCCAATAAGAGCGACAAACAGTGCCGATACTGAGATACCTCGAGGTATACCCCATTTCATCATTTGGCGCACAGGCATCTCTGCTGCAGAGGCGAGTACTACAGCAACAAGAAGCGCAACCACGAAGTCGCGTATGTAAAAAAGCCCGGCAAAAACGATAATCCACACAATAACTTTTATAATAGTGCCAGAAGATATAGAAATTCTAATAGAGTCTTTCATATCCGTATCCTATCACAAAAAGAAGAAAGACTACAGAAGCCGTGCTCGCGTTCAAACTATTTACTGACCACCAACAACATGAGAAATATCGACAGGACTACTATCTCGAGTAAGCTCTGTGGTAAGTGCTGCGATTGCTGTACGAATACGAGCCTTACTGTCTGTTTCGTCTGCTTCCAAGGTAATACCAGATGTAATAGATGGCAGATTTCCTACGTGACTCTGTGAAGGGCGCACGCTCACCTGAATATCGTTGGCCACTGTCTGTCCTGCGGGAATAGCTCCGATACTCCACACAACGGTACGAGTACGACTGTCATATGCTACCGTTGTGTCTTTTCCGTAGACACCTGTCCAGGTAACATACGCAGGCAGCACAAATGATACACGAGCAAGAGAAAGACTGTTCTGTGCTGAAGCGCTTATATGCACCGAATACGTCGTATTCATGTTTGCGGTTGGAGGTAGAGGTCCCGTATTTGCAAATGGCGCATTTTTGTAAGTTGTCCAAGCATTGAGTGTTGCACTGCCCTGCACAATCCATGTTTTCGTAACTGCTGATGTTGTATCATTTTTTGAAGATACTGACGCAAGCCCTTCACTCGTTACAGAAAGAACTGGAGAATTTGTACCACGAGCAACGACTGGAATAAACACTTTGAAAACTCCCGTCGCTCCAGGTGCGAGCGCTGTTAGTTCAGGGTTTGTTGCACGGCTAAAGGTGATAGTTTTTTCTACTGAATCATAGTACCCACCTTCGGCAGAAATTTGTCCGTATAGTGCTGCTGTCCCGGAAATACGTGCAATAACACTTACGTCACGTAGTACCTGAGAACTTTTATTTGTATACGAAACAAGTACTGTCGCTTTATCTCCATAGCGGAGATTCTGTACCGCCCCTCTGTCTGTTTCGAGACTGGTAGATAACAAGAGGAGCGGTGAGGTGATCGCAACGGTATGCGATTCTTCTGCATAGACAACACCGATATCGTTAAGCGAACCGGAAGGTGCACCAACACTTGCCTTAAGCGTAACAGACTCTTGCGGTTGACTTGTAAAAACACCTTTTACGGTTATGGTCTGTGTTTCTCCTGGAGAGAGCGAGTTAATATTCCATACATACCCCCTTGCAGCCGGCTTAGGTTCGACACTTTGCACAGTAAACGTCGTTGGTAAAGACAATGCAACAAGATTATCTACAAGATCTCGAGTTGTATTATTTTTTACCCGCACCGTGAAGGTGGCGACCTGTCCTTGAACTAAGGTAATTGGACCATCTACGTCAACTGCTATTGGCGGTGTTTTTAGAATGACCGAAGTCATAATAACTTTATTAAAAACCGCATTTGCGCCAGCCACTTTATAGTCTAACTTCACGGTAATGGTACGAGCGTCTGCTTCTTTACCATAAACAACAACGGGGATTTCTTCTTTACGAAGAGCGTTAGATGCAATCGTTCCGAGAGATCTCTTCTCATATACTTTCTGTTGTTCATCCTGAATACCTGCACCCTTTTCATACGATACTGTAAGAACAGCATCTTGTAACGAAACAGTATTTCTATTTAAAACAGAAATAGCAAAAGGTGTTGATTCACCACCTTCTACATATGGCTTACCATCAATAACGACATCAATGTTTTCACTCGAAACCACGTTACGAGAGGAAAGTACGCGCCATGCTGTAAAAATAAGCGTGAGACATAAAATTGCAGAAGCAATTAAAAGCATTTTTGTTCCGAATGAATGCCCTGGCTGTTCTTTTGTAAACGGAGTAATCACTGAAGAGTCACTGCCCCATGTTTCAGGCACATCAAAAGAGGTGTCACTGTGAATAGTGTGCGCTGTTGCCTCCACCTTTTTTGGCTTTGGTGTATAAAGGTTATGTTCAAGTGCTTCTATTGCACGCAATGAATCTTTATCTGGTTCTGACATGGTATCTAGTATAGCAAGACAAAAGAAGAGATTGTATCTTATAACTGAGATTCTTTGAGAACTGTGTGCACATGCTTTCGCACATGATCATACGAAAGTAGTAGCCGTGTATAGATGTCATCAATAGACCACGCCGCGTACTCTTGTCGTGATGACGCTCCGATAACTGAACTATCTGCATACCCAAGGTCGACAAGAACAATGTAATATACAAGAACACGAAGATGCATGCCGTCATATGAAACCTTGGGGCTCACGAGATCTGACAGCCTGTCAAAAAGGGCACTATGAGCTCCTTCCCCTCTCATGAATCGAGTCACCACAACAATGACTTCATGAATATACGGAGTTACTTCATTCTCTTCTTCAGCACCTGTAACACGCCACACCTCTCTTCCTTTTACAAGAGTAAGCAGTGCTTTTGTTCCCACCTGAAGATGGGGACGCAGCTTACTTTCAAGTTTACGAATACTTTTTGCATGAACCATGATCACACCAAAGTCACGTGTAAATACTTTATAGACACGATCATGCTCTCCTTGATCATACTGAGCAAGGACGATACTTTTAGTAGTAAACTTTTCTATAGCCATAGTTAGACAGCGTCTAGCTGTTAGCTAGTAGCTTGTTGTAAGTGCGAAATACAAAACACCAGAAGAAAGTTCGATAGTATTGTCATTACTGGTAGCACCCTCTTTAATTTCAGTTACACGACAAGTTGACATAAGGAGTGAGAGATCTCCAAGGTTTTCTTTTGATGACAACGTAAGTGTTATGGCGTCTCCTGGTGTGAGTCCTTTTTCTTTTCGCATATCCTGTACGGCACGGATGAGTTTACGGATATCTCCTTCTCGTACAAGTTCTTCTGTCATTGTTATATCTAATGACACCTCTTCTTCTTGAGACTCATCTATCAGTACTTCTTTTACGTTTAACTCATCTTGTACGAGATCAAAATATTTAGCGTCAAGAGATTTTTTGAGTGTTACTGAGCGAAGCGGCTGCTTTACATTTATTTTTTCTTCTGTTCGCTTCATGAGCCCAAGAGACACTAGGGCGCGAACATCTTTCATGTCCATAACCACTTTCTCATCGATACTTCCAACCTGCGGCCAACTTTCTAGATGAACTGACTCTGCGGTGCCTCCAGTTTGTTTATATACACGCTCTGAGATAAATGGCATAACAGGTGCCATTACTTTTGAAAGTGTTTGTAATACATACGTGAGTGTCTCATATGTTTGCACTTGTACCACTTCACCTAAGTCACCCTTAAGACGCTCACGTGATCGACGTGTATACCATACAGAGATGTCATCGATAACATCTGCAATACCTCGTGTTGCTTCATCTAACTTGTATTCTTCATACCCAGCTGTTGAATCTCTCACAAGTTCGTTGATACGACTAATCATCCACCGGTCAAGCACGTCGTCAGATGAGACTTTTGCTTCAACTGTTGCCGGTTTGTTCATTTCGTAAAGCTGCACCACATTCTCAAGGCGAGAAATAAGTTTCTTGTATACGTCACTAACATTGTCGTCTTCGAATAAAAGATTCTCTCCTTTCACAACAGGACTCGAGAGGAGTGCATATCGCATTGCATCTGCTCCATACTTTTCTACTAAGAGCATAGGATCGGTGTAGTTCTTTTCACTCTTAGATAGCTTCGCTCCTGAATCTGCCATAATAAATCCGTTTACAATAACGTGCTTATACGGTGCCTTATCAAAGAGACCTACACCTAAGTTAATGAGTGAATAGAACCACCCTCGTGTCTGATCTACTCCTTCAGCAATAAAGTCAGCTGGATAATTTTTGTCGAAAATTACTTTATTCTCAAACGGATAGTGAAGCTGAGCAAATGGCATTGACCCAGACTCAAACCAACAATCAAACACGTCAGGAATACGTTTGTAAATCTTTCCATCAATAGTGAGCTGAACATTATCAATATAAGGGCGGTGAAGGTTTATTGCACCAGTTTCATCTCTGGGAACAAGAAGTGGTGATACGGGAATAATGTGCGCATGCGCAGGAGACGTGTCTTCGTGTGAAGACAGTTCGCCATAAAGCTCTTCATCAGTGCGGATCAACGAACCAGCCAAGAGCATCCATAGAGGAGATCCGTGGGTAACAAAAAGGATAGTTTTTCCTGAATACTTCTGCTCACACTCATACAGAAAAGCCATGACGCGATTCATGATGTCTCGGTATGATTCGCCATTATTTGCTTTTGTGTCAAAAGTGAATGCATCTGAGTGCTGCCAAGCATGCAGGTCATTTACATGCTTTCCAGAAAAATCACCAGCCTCAAACTCTCTTAGTCGGGCGTCTTCATAGATTTCTGCTCCGGAAAGTTCTTGGACGATGTGAGCTGTCTCTTTCGTGCGTAAAAGTGGTGAGTGAATAATAATATCCACCTTATTTTCTTTAGCAAAATGCCCAGCATGTCGAGCACGCTCTTTTCCTATCTCGGTTAAGTGATTAGATGTATCACCATAACTATCTACAACACTATTAACGTTACTATTTGCCTCACCATGGCGCATAGCAAAATAGATATTCTTTGGTTTAGTAGATGAAAGCTCAGCAAGCTCTTTGAGGGATCCCACTACTTTTACTTCTCCTGTCTCTGACTTCCAAACAGGAAGTGGCGCGCCCCAGTACCGTGAACGGGACACCGCCCACTCACGTGCACCTTCTAGCCACTTACCGAATCGTCCGTCGCGTGTGTGTGCTGGCACCCAACCAATTTTTTGATTTTCAGAAATAAGCCTCTCTTTAATCTGTGGAACATCCACAAACCATGATGAGGTCGCATAGTTAAGAAGCGGCGTTTTACATCGCCAACAAAGTGGGTATGAGTGAATGATTTTGTGCTTCTCAAAAAGAAGACCGCTATGTGCGAGGTACTTGATGATTTCAATATCAGCAGACTGTGTATCATCTTTTACTTTTACTTTCATTCCAGCAAAGTCTGTCACAGCACTGATGAATGTTCCGTCCATGTTTACGTGCTTAATAACAGGAATGTTATTTGCCTTCGCAAGCTCCATGTCTTCCGCGCCAAATGCGGGTGCTTCATGGGCAATACCAGTTCCAGCATCTTCTGTAATGAAGTCGGCATGCCAAATCTTCCAAATATTTTCTTTGTTTTCCATCTCAGAATTTTGGAAGTACGGGAAAACTGGTTTGTATGACTTTCCGATAATTTTTTCACCTGCAATCTCTTCAAGGATTTCGATTGAGGCACTGTCTTTAAAGTATTCCTCAACTTTGCTTTTTGCGAGAATAAAATAGTTAGTTTTATCTTCAAAAACACTTTTTACTTTTACATACGTAATATCTTTATTGATAGCGAGCGCAGTGTTCCCTGGCAATGTCCACGGTGTTGTTGTCCACGCCAAAACATATGTCCCCGGTTCATCTACGAGTTCAAACTCTGCGGTTACAGAAAGATCAGTCACGTCGTGGTACTCAAGCCCTACTTCTGACTGCGCAAGTGGAGTCTCACATCTTGGGCAGATGTGCATCATTTTATTTCCTTCATATGCGAGACCTTTTTCATAAAGTGTTTTCCATGCCCACCAGATACTCTCGGTGTACGTCGCGTCCATTGTCTTGTATGGATGTTCCATATCTACCCATCGCCCGAGGCGAGGAATAACATCTTTCCATTCTGCTTCATACTGAAGCACACTCTCGTATGCATCTTTGTTGAACGTATCTATTCCAAAATCTTCAATATCTTTTTTACTAGCAAGACCCAACTTCTTTTCGATTAAGTTCTCTATAGGAAGACCATGACAATCCCATCCCCACACACGACGAACACTCTTCCCCTGCATCGTCTGGTAGCGAGGGATAGCGTCCTTGATTGTACCTGCCAGGATATGCCCGTAGTGAGGAAGCCCCGTTGCAAATGGTGGGCCATCATAGAATGAAAAGTCTCCACGGGCATCTTTACTTGCAGGTGTCTCTATCGACTTCTCGAAGATCTTATTCTCCTGCCAAAAGAGAAGTGTCTCTTTTTCTTTCTCGGCTACCGTTTTTTGTGTATTAGAGGTTGGGGTTGGGTTGCTCATGCTGGTAATAGTTAGTGCGTAAAATAAAAATCGTCCACAGAAAATAATACTGAGATTATTTCCAAGGACGATGTTTATGTCGTGGTACCACCTTGTATTCCCCTATGCCTTTTGTGGCGTCGGGCTCATTTGATGAGATTCTACCTGCCTTTCGGCTTTCTTTCTCAAGCTCTGGGGTGATTAGTCCCGTCATCGCTTTACTTCTTTATAATACAATAAACAAAACTTATAGCAAGGTACTACATTTTTGTGGGTGCTTTGATGCCAAGTGTGTACAATCCGTGCGCTAGAATATTTTTTGTTGCTTGAGAGAGCAT
>CAYVOJ010000007.1:0-20270 GCA_964453485.1 uncultured Candidatus Saccharibacteria bacterium | reverse complement strand
CAAATTTACTAGCATTTTGTTGGGTTATCGACTTTCCATTTTTCGAAAAAACAGGAGAAGATAACGTCGACGGCACTGGAGAGTGGACGTTTACACACAACCCTTTTTCTGGGGTGCAGGAAGAATTCATGGATGACTTAATGGAAAAGAAAAATATTGGAAATATCATATCAACGCAATATGATATTGCAATGAATGGATATGAAATTGGTGGTGGAAGTATCCGTCTTCATAAAGCAGAAGCGCTTCGGAAAGTGTTTGAAATTATGGGATATTCTGATGATCGAATTGAATCAAATTTTGGTCATATGTTAAGAGCATTGGCCTCAGGTACGCCACCCCACGGTGGTATCGCATGGGGGCTTGATCGTCTTCTTATGCTTTTGCTTAACGAGCCAAATATTCGTGAAGTAATAGCATTTCCAAAAACAGGTGAAGGAAAAGACCTTCTTATGCAAGCACCATCTCCTGCGCCAGAAAAAACACTCAAGGAGTTAAAAATAGAAGTTAAGAAATAAACAAAAGGGCCCTGTTATAGGGTCCTTGTGGTAGATAGCGGAAACGTCGCTAGAATGGTGAGGGCTTCTCCCATCCTCCCCGCGGCAGCAGGATGATGAGAAACAGAATTCCAAGACCGTAGTCCCACGTTTCTTTCGAAAACGGGAGATGCATTCGGATAATGTTGAAGTGGAGATTGACACCACAAGCAAGCAGCATGCCTGCGGGTATTCCAAACAAAATCACCCAGAATGTTTTTTTCTCCTTGGTGAGCGTCAAGAAGGCGAAGCACCCGACCAGCGCACAGTAGACCACTCCGTAGAGGATCTCAAAGAGGTAGGTGGTACCAAAGGCACCGCCACCTTCTTTGGTGAGCTGATAGATGATTCCCGTGATCACCGCCAAGCTTCCCGTAAGCACGCTCACGTGCAGCAGAAAGAGCGTTCGGCGAATGACTGTCGGAGTCGTTTCCATAACCAAGTTAAGGAAACGGAACAGGGAAAGAGTTGAGGTGTTCATACAAAGATCTCCAAGTAAAACGGATTATATTATACCATATTTACAAAATAAAGCAAGTTTTGTCAAAAGTAAAAATCTGTGTGATATAGTAGATATATGAAATTCCTTGTAACGCTACTTATTGTGTTTGGGTCGTGGTCGTATGCCTTTGCGGCAAGTTTCGACACTGCTATTTGGATTCCGTATTGGAAGAAAACAGATGGTGCCAGTACTACACTTGCAAATATCTCTGCGGTGAGCCAAATTAGTCCTTTTGCTTTTGAGCTACAAGCTGATGGAACAATTAAGAATGCTTTAAAAATAGAAGAGGAGCCTTGGACTACTCTCATTGCAGAAGCAAAAAAGAAAAAAATAAAAATATATCCAAGTATTCTCTCTTATCCTCACAATGAGACAGAGAAGTACAATCAATATCTTTTACTGGCACAGCGGAAACGTCGTCAGGCTCATGTCGCAGAGATTGTGGCACTTGTAAAAAAATATAAAGTAGATGGTATTGATATTGACTATGAAGCGAAACTTGCTGAGACACGTCCGTACTTTTCAGCTTTTTTGACAGAGCTTTCTACTGCACTTCGTAAACAGAATAAAAAGTTGGTATGTACTGTTGAAGCCCGTACACCACCTGAAAGTAGGTATGCTACCACATCTGCCGCCATCTTATCAAAAGTCGAATATGCAAATGACTATAAAGTCATAGGAAAAGTCTGTGACCAAGTGCGTATTATGACCTACGACCAGCTAGGAGATGATGCCGTACTCACAAGAAGTAATACTTCAACACTATATCGTCCAGTGTCTGATATTGATTGGGTAGAAAAAGTTCTTACCTTAGCTCTTGAAGATATTCCAGCAAAGAAAATTATTGTTGGCGTACCAACGTATGGCTATAAGTATGAAGTGATACCAGCAACAGCCACTTCATCTATTTTATATCCACGCATCGGATCTATGAATTTTATCTATGCGGATCAGCTTGCTAAATCAATTAATATCACGCCTACGAGAAATAGAGCAGGTGAACTTTCTTTTACCTATAGTACAAGTACTGATATCTACGGTGCTTCCTACGGATCAACGAAACAATTCCTTGTATGGTATTCAGATGCAGCAGCGATTGCAGATAAAATCCGCCTAGCAAAACTCTATAAACTTGGAGGAGTTGCTGTATTTAAAATAGACGGCGCACATGATCCTCTTGTCTGGGAGGTGTTGAAGAAAAGTAAACAATAGCACTTTACACAGGATGTATACGTAAGACGCTGATATACTGTCTACATGGAATTCACTGTTACCTTAGATCGTTACGAAGGACCATACACTAAGCTGCTCGATCTTATTAACGATCGTAAACTGTCGATTACTGAGATATCACTTGCTTCAGTAACTGATGAATATATTGCATATGTTAAATCCCTTGACGGTAGTGATGTTGCTGATATATCACAATTTGTCGTCGTAGCATCAACTCTTATGCTTATGAAAGCAAAGTCACTGCTTCCGGGTATCTCATATACCGAAGAAGAAGAGAAGCAAGTTCATGATCTCGAACATAAGCTTGAGCTTCATCGAGTGCTTCTCGCAGCAACACAAGAAATTCGTAGCATATACGGTATACACGTACTCTATGAGCGCGAGCGGGTTGCTTATAAAGGCTTGCCTGTCTTCGTGCCAGATGAGCGAGTGACAGGGGTCCTGCTACAATCAATAGCCCTGCTTACGCTTTCTACCTTTGCGATACCAAAACAAATGGTGAACGTGGCTATCGATCAAGCTCTTCGTATAGAAACAGTAATAGAAAATTTACTAACCCGCATTCAATCAGCAGGTGCGGTATCTCTTCGTAGTTTAGCAGGCACGGGTACTTCATTTGCTGAAGTTAAAAAAACGCTTATTGTAAACTTCATCGCACTTTTGGAACTAGTGCGAAGTGGAAAAGCTCACGCTAACCAGAATGAAGATGGTGATATTCTAATCAGCCATCACACAGCAGGTGCATGATATACTTCACGATATGATAGAACGTATTGCAACACTTTTATATCTTTCTGGTGAGCCAATTTCTTGTACTGATATGGCAAGAATTTTAGAAACTGATGTAACTACGCTCTATAGCGCGCTTGATGAGGTAGAAAAACACACACAGCCTCTAGGGCTTCACGTTCTCAGGAATGGGGATATGGTCTCCATGGTCACTGATGTTAAACAGGCCCCGCTTGTGGAGCAATTTTGGAAAGAAGAATTAAAAGGGGAGCTCACTCCTGCAACATTACAAGTGCTTACTATTATTGCTTACTTAGAAAACCCAACACGGCAAGTTATTTCTTATATTCGCGGCGTTCAGTCATCACAGTCTATACGAACACTTGCAGTGCGAGGACTTATTAAACGAGAAGGGGAAGTGTGCACACTAACATCTGACGCGCTTAAACAGTTAGGGATTACTCGTGTAGAGGAGCTTCCACAGTATGACACTATTCGTAAAGATCTTACGGAAAAAATGAAGACACTAGACCTGTAATGGAAGCATGATACATCACTTTAGAAAAGAATCGATTTCGCTTGCCTTCGTGTACGGTTTAACTATTTTTTTTGTGGTTTTGCTTTCTGCATTTGCGGTGCCACTCACCATACACCGTTTGGGTATAGTGTACCCAGTGCCTGAGGAAAAAAAATATTTGCATGCAGGATACGACATACGCGCCTTCGAAAATATACCAATAGTTGCACAGTCATACCTTGTTTATGACAGTACTACCGGCACTGTTCTTGCAGAACGAAACGGGTACATAGAGCGTCCATTAGCTAGTATTACTAAAATAATGACAGCGCTTACTGCGCTTGATATCGCCCCGCCTACAAAGCGCATCGTAGTGACTCCAAAAAGTTTAGATGGAGGATATGACTTAGGATTAGTGAATAAAGAATCATGGACACTTGAGGAGTTGCTAAAATATACACTTGTATTTTCATCTAATGATGGTGCTCAACTAGTGGCAGACGCACTTCTTGGAAGATCTGGTTTTGTTGAGCAAATGAACAAGTATGCAAAGGAACTTGGGTTACAGATGACCTTCACACAGCCAGCAGGGCTCGATGAGCGTGGGCTTTCTGGTGGTACGGGAAGTGCGTATGATGTTGCGAAATTGATGACAATTGCTCGTGGTGTTATGCCGGGCATATTAGATGCCACAACGCATACGCGTACAACAGTGCGCTCATCTCGTGGACCTATTACTGGCATACCAAATACTAATCAGCATATTAAAGACTTTATTGGTGCAGAGGCTTCTAAGACTGGCTTCACGGATAAAGCAGGGGGCAACCTCGTAATCTCTGTAGATCCAACTCTTGGAAAGCCTGTTGTTATCGTTGTACTTGGATCAACTCGAGAAGCTCGTTTTTCAGACGCTTTTAGTCTTTACGTAGCACTTCTCGCAAGTATCCGTTAGTTGGCGCTCTTCACTGGCAGGGTACTAGCATATCCTGGTATACTATGGAGATTATGCAAGCGCTTGATCACCTTAAAATCCTTTTTCCGGCTGTTATTTCATTTCTCGTAGGAGTCAGTATTGCCTCACCACTCATTGTTTACCTAGTTCGTTGTAAACTTTGGAAAAAGAAAAACGTTGCAAAAACAATAGACGGACAGGAGGCTACGATTACAGCTTCGCTCCATAATGATGTCGGATCTCCTGTTCCTCGTTTAGGTGGTGTCGTTGTTTGGGCCTCTGTTTTCGTAACCGCAGTTTTATTTTGGGTATTATCCAAAGTATACCCAACAGCACTCACAATAAAACTTGATTTTATTTCTCGTAACCAAACATGGCTTCCTCTTGTGGCAATGCTTGTAGGTGCATTTGTGGGAGCGCTGGATGACCTGCTTGTTGTAGAGGCTTTTGGAAGTAAATTAAATTCGTATATTGGAGGAGGTCTTTCCTTCCCAATTCGTCTCTTTGCAGTATCTTCTCTTGGTCTATTTATCGGTTGGTGGTTTTATGCAAAGCTCGGTGTATCAAGTGTCTATATACCATTCTACGGACATATTGTTCTCGGAGGCCTACTCTTTATTCTTTTCTTTGTAGTAGTCACACTAGCACTCTTCTCAACGGGGGTTATTGACGGCATTGATGGTCTTTCTGGTGGCGTTATGAGTGCTGTCTTTACTGCATACGGGATGATTGCTTATCGTCAGGGGCAAATAGATATTGCAACGTTTTGTTTTGTTGTCGTTGGAGCAATTCTTGCATTTTTGTGGTTTAATATTCCTCCTGCACAGTTTTATTTATCTGAAACAGGAATGTTAGCTCTCTCACTTTCTCTTTCTGTTGTTGCATTTCTGACTGACTCAGTTTTATATTTACCTATTATTGCATTTCCACTTGTTATGAGTACGCTCTCAGTAATTCTGCAGCTTACTTGGAAAAAATGGTTTAAGCGCAAACTATTCCTCGTCGCACCATTACACCATCACTTTCAAGCTAAGGGATGGTCTTCTCAAACAGTTACTATGAGGTACTGGATTGTCTCTTATATTTGCGCAATGCTCGGTGTAGTTATTATGCTTATCAGTTAATTGCTCTATGTTTAAACGCGTTGACGTAACTCTTTTTGTTTCTGTGATTGTGCTTCTCGCGTTTGGGCTTATCATGTTTGGCTCTGCTGCGCTCGGAGTCCTTTCTTCTAATGAGGTAAAGTTCTATGCAATTATTGAAAACCAACTAATCTTCGCTCTTATCGGAGGAGCTTGTGCGCTTTTCTTGGGAATACTTATACCTCACATGTGGTATAAGCGATATGCATATTATATTTTCGCCGCGTCTTTGTTTGCTACTGCATTAGTGTTTGTTCCGGGATTGTCACGATACCACGGTGGAGCACATAGATGGATAGATATTGGTTCTTTTTCTTTGCAACCAAGTGAGTCACTCAAGTTTGCATTTGTGATTGCATGTGCTGCTTGGTGTGCCACCTATAGGTCATCTTTTAAAGATTGGAGATTTGGTCTACTCCCTTATATTGTGGGGGCTGCTTTTGTGTCAGCAATCTTACTAATGCAGCCAGATTTTGGTACATACCTTGTCATCATGACAGCATCATTCGTTGTCTACTTTGTTGGTGGCGCAAGAAAGAGACATATACAAATTCTCTTACTCCTATGCTTTGTTGGCGCTATCACTCTTATTTCTGTTCGTCCGTATATGATGGAACGTGTAAAGACCTTTTTCAATGCATCGCATGATGTAAGAGGGTCTTCTTGGCAACTTAATCAATCTCTTATCGCTATCGGCTCAGGTGGTGTCTTTGGAAGAGGTCTTGGACAAAGTGTTCAAAAATTTAATTATTTACCAGAACCAATAGGGGATTCAATTTTTGCTGTTATTGCCGAAGAGCTTGGATTTTTAGGGGCACTTATTATTGTTATTTTATATGGTATAGTAGGGATACGGGGACTAACTGTCTCCATGTATGCTGAGCACCAATTCGGTAGATTGCTCGGTGTCGGTATCGTGACTATTATCCTTACGCAGGCAACATTAAATGTTGGATCTATGCTTGGGATGCTGCCACTTACCGGACTACCTCTGCCACTGATTTCTCATGGTGGTACAGCACTTATGGCTGCACTGTTTGAGTTAGGTGTTTTGCTTAATATTTCAAAGACTTCTCTTATTGTATGAAAATAGTTATCACAGGTGCAGGAGGGGGACACTTCTATCCGTTACTTGCGGTGATTGAACGTGTTCGCAAAGAAGCATTTGTGCAAAAAATTGTTCAACCAGAAGTATATTTTATTTCTGATAAACCGTACGACGAGAAGGCGTTGTTTGATCTTCGAATTACTTTTTTTGAAGTAATGGCAGGGAAGCTACGGGTGTACCCCTCTCTACAGAATATTACTGACATGTTTAAAACATGCTGGGGTATGGTTCAAGCCATTCGACTTCTCTATAAAATATACCCAGATGTTGTTTTTGCAAAAGGTGGGTATGCGAGCTTCCCAACACTGTTTGCTGCAAGATTACTTGCGATACCAGTTGTTGTCCATGAAAGCGATACTGTGCCAGGAAGAACAACGAAGTGGGCTGGAAAATTTGCTGTTCGCGTAGCGCTTTCCTATAAAGAGGCTGCACCGTGGTATCCAAAAGATCGTAGCGCACTTACTGGCCAACCAACACGAGATCAACTCATGCCTCCAGAATCCTACACCAGAGAGTACGGCGAAAAAGATCGTCCGGTTATCTTGGTTACTTGCGGATCACAGGGAAGTCAGCGAATCAACGATGCTCTCGTAAAAGTACTTCCTGATCTTTTACTGAAATATGATGTCGTACATCAAGCTGGAACAAATAACATCGAAGAAGTGAAGCAATACACGACCTCTCTTCTCAAAGATCATCCACATAAGGACAGGTATTACGTTGAAGGCTTTATCGACCTAGCTCTTTTTTACCCAAAAGTTGACCTGGCAATTACTCGCGCAGGATCTACATTATTTGAACTAGCACTGTGGCAACTTCCTATGATTGTCATTCCTATTCCTGAAGAATTAAGTCGTGATCAACGGTCAAATGCATATGCGGCAGCTGCACGGGGATACGCTGTTGTCTTAGAGGAAAACAATTTATCAAGTAGTGTTTTGGTTAATGAAATAGAGCGTATCTTAGGGGATAAAGCAACCTACGCAACAATGTCAAAGGCGTGCGCCACTGTGTCTAATTCCCGTACTGCAGCAGATATGATTGCTCGTGAACTTATCCGTATCGGTATGAGTCACTCAGAATAATTTTTACACCTATGAATCAAGAAAACAAAAAAGTAGTTACACGATTTGCACCAAGTCCAACTGGATTTCAACATGTTGGTGGTATGCGTACTGCGCTGTATGCATGGGCTTGGGCTCGGAAGAACAACGGAAGATTTATTCTTCGCATTGAAGATACTGACAAGGCTCGTGAGGTGGAAGGTTCCATTCAACATCTTATCGAGTCTTTAAAGTGGCTTGGTATCGATTGGGATGAAGGAATTGATATTGGGGGACCGCACGGTCCTTATCTTCAGTCAGGGCGGCTAGATTCTTATAGAAAATACGCACAAATACTTATCGATAAAGGTCACGCATACGCTGATCCGTACACAGAAGAAGAGGTTGCTGCTTTTCGTGCACAAGCAGAAGCTGAGAAACGAGCCTTTTTATATCGCGAGCACCGTCCGACCGTTACTGCCCCATGGGATGGAACGAAGCCGCTCCGTTTCAAAGTTCCTGAAGTCAAAAGCTACAGATGGCATGATGCTGTTCGTGGAGAATTGTCAGCCGGACCTGAGGCGCTTGATGATTTTGTGCTTATTAAAAGTGACGGATATCCAACATATAACTTTGCGCACATCATTGATGATTTGGAAATGGAGGTAACGCATATTATGCGATCAGATGAATTTATCGCTTCAACACCAAAGTTTTTGTCGCTCTATGAGGCTCTTGAAATCACTCCACCGATTTTTGTTATGTTGCCGCCAATTCTTGCTCCAGAAGGGAATAAAAAGCTCGGTAAGCGACATGGCGCAAAGGATGTTCTTGATTATAGAAATGAAGGATATTTACCAGAAGCAATGATGAACTTCTTGGCGTTACTTGGTTGGAATCCAGGAGGGGATAAGGAATTAATGACACAAGAAGAACTTATCAGCCTCTTTGATATTGCAAAGATACACAAAGCGGGCGCAATGTTTAACCAGGAAAAGCTAGACTGGATGAACAAAGAGCATATGAAGCTTCAAAGAGAAGAAGTGCAGCTAGCAAATATTAAAACATATTTACCAAACTATGCCGACGAAATGCTTGTAAAGTTACGTCCACTTATTATGGATAGAATTTCTCACTACGGCCAAATAATAACACTTGAAAAAGATGAATTGCATTTTTTCATAGAGACTCCGACTGTGGCAGGGGAGAAGCTTGTTTGGAAGGATAGTGAAGCAAGCGAGGCAGGAACACATTTAGAAGCCGTGAAAGAGTTACTTAAAAACGCTGATTTCTCTTCTCCGGAAACAATAAAGGCAGCAATTATGCCATATGCTGATCAGCACGGAAGAGGAAATGTGCTTTGGCCACTTCGTATGGCACTTTCTGGTCAAGAAAAATCTGCTGACCCATTTACTATTTGTTATGTGCTTGCATATGAGGAAGTTGCAAGACGTATTGATGCTGCCGTGGTTACACTTAGCTCCTCTTAATTCTATTTTATTTACCCCATGCTTCTTCGCTCTTGTACTTTACTCCTTCTCATAGCTCTCCTGACACCAACCTACGGTATACAGGGTGCCCTTGCACAAGAGACAGTAGATAGTTTGCGAGCAAGTGCGGATGCGCTGACTGCGAAGATTCAGGCGCTCGATAAAGAAATAGCTGAATATAATAAGAAAATTAGCCAGACGCAAGGTCAGGCTAAGACACTCAAACAAGCACTCGCCAATCTTGAATTACAAAGAGCAAGCCTTGCTAAAGAAATAGAGCGTACCCAAGTACGTATTACTGTTGCACAAGAAAACATCTTGGAGACACAGGAAAAAATTGTAGAGACACAATCAGACGTTAGTCGTAATCAAGTTGCCCTTACTGCGCTTTTGCGTTCACTTGTTGCAGAGCAAGATAGCACCTCTATGTTTACAGCACTTCTTTCTCGAGAGGCTCGTATGTCTGACGTTTTAGACAAAATGCAACAAGGGGAAAGTATTTCTAAAGCGGTAGGTGAACGTGTAAAGTCATTGCGCGAGTCAAAAGAAAAATTAGCTAGCACAAAACAGGCGTACGAAGAAAGTAAACAAAAGCTCGAGTCACTTCATGAGACCCTGGCAGATCAGAAACAGCTCGTTGAGCAAACTACAAAGAGTAAGAGTACATTGTTAGTGCAAACAAAGGACAAGGAATCTCAGTATCAGCAACTGCTTGCGGATAGACAAAAAAAGAAAGGTGATCTTGAGCTAGAAATGCTCGATGTAGAATCAAAGCTAAAATCTGTTGTCGACGCAAGCAAACTTCCTAAATATGGAAAAGGCGTTCTTAAGTATCCGGTTGATAATGTGACTATTACACAGTACTTCGGAAATACGCCTTTCTCTAGTAGAAACCCCCAGGTGTATAACGGAGCCGGTCACAACGGTATAGATTTCTCTGCAAAGGTTGGTACACCAATTTATTCTGCTGAAGCTGGAGTTGTTCTTGGTACTGGAAATACTGATACTGCGTGTAGTGGTGTATCCTATGGTAAATGGGTGCTTATACGTCACAATAATGGCCTTACAACTTTGTATGCACACTTGTCAGTGATAAGTGTTACCTCGGGTGAGGTTGTCGGCGTACGACAAAAGATCGGACTCTCAGGAAATACGGGGTACAGCACTGGCCCACATTTACACTTTACGGTATATGCATCAGATGCTGTTCATGTTTCTGGTCCAACTGAGTACAAGAGTAAAGTATGTGGAACCTACATGATTATGCCGCTTGCTCCGCGTGCTGGGTACTTGAACCCATTAAGCTATTTATAAAATACGATATACTATAGGTCTATGATTACATTTACGATACCAGCATTTATTCTTATCGTGTTCGTTGCCTTTTTATTGGGTGTTGTTCTCACGTCATGGGTTTTGATGTTTAAACTCAGTGCATAAGATAAGAAGGGGGCAAAGGGAAGGGGAAAGAAAGGGACCACACGGTATGCAGTTAACCGTGTGGTCCCTTTCTCGCTCTTATTCCCCTTATTCGGGGGAGAGATTTCTAGATTGCTTTGGGCTATTCCCAGTATAGTGTTAGTGCCTCGATGCTCCTTTGAAATATTGTGACTGTTTCATAGGTAAGAAAATCTCTAAGAGGTTGACCAGGAGAGACTCAGGCTCTCAGGTGTGCTTGACTAGATCTTGATGCGGAAAGCCTTATTGTATAAGGACTATAGTCGTAAAAGATATATTGTGCGACATTAACCATATTAAAACCCCTGCTACATAAAGCGATTTTAGAGCAGCATAAATAAATAAGCATTGTGTATGTTTAATTGCACCAACTTCTATCCTTCCTCTCCCTTGCTTGAACTTCCTGTGAGGTCGTCTGTACACCCTTCTCTGTTTGTGTAATTTCCGTCGCTGTCTAGAGGCTCTCGGTTCTGCAATACTTAGCTTGCTAATGATTTTGCAGAATGCTATACTTAGCGACATCGTATATGATACGCACCTGTAACAACACCGCTCATACAAGCAATGAGAGCGACTTCTCAAAGAGCTTTATGTCTGGTGTGCACCAAATGTATTTTTTGGTACAGAAGCATCTAGAGCAGGCTCTCTCTAAAACCAACCATATCTCTTTCTCCCAGTTTATGATTCTTGTCGGGTTTCAGTGTTCAGATTCTGAAGGTGTATCTCAATCAAGTATTGCTAAGTATCTACATCTTACCGAAGCAACAGTTAGCCGTCACGTTTCTACGCTAGTAGACCTCGGACTACTGTCTCGCGACGAAGATAAAAACAATCGTCGTAAACATGTCATTCAGATTACTTCTAAAGGTAAAAAAGCCTTTACGGTCGCACAGGCCATTATCGACAAAGAGTTGCATGACATCTTTTCAGTTATAAAGGAAAAAGATCGTGCAGGTATCACAAAAAACTTCGAAGCCGTACTAAAAACACTTCTCACCAAGAAGTAATTAATTACAAATAACTTTATTTATCTCAACGAGTATGAACACACATCTACAAAAAATTATTTTTTACGTACGTGGTATTAAAGCGCAAGCCACTGCTTGGTTTAAAGAGCTGCCACGCACAAAGCAGATTGCCGCTGTTCTTACGGTAGTCCTTATTGTGCTCCTTATTTCACGTATTTTTAAGGAGGATGTACCTGTTGTTGAGGTTGAAAAGGTAAATCGTATTGTAACACTCGCTCGTGTTACAGATCTTACTAATAAGGATGCAGATCTCCCTCTTCTTGGTACTGTCACTTCGATGAGCGAGGCAACTATTCGTGCAGAATCTTCGGGTAAATTAAATAGAGTGTATAAGAAACTTGGTGATAGCGTAGTTGCTGGACAAGTAATAGCGGAATTTGAAAATTCTGCTGAACGCGCAGCCCTTCTTCAGGCTGAAGGTGCATATGACTCTGCAAAAGCTGCGCGTGATATTGCTAGAATTAATTCAGGAACAACCAACTCTTCACTCTCTGATGTAAAAACGGCAACGATTAACACGCTCTCAAGTGCTTACACAACTATGGATGATGTAATTCACGTTAAAACTGACACAGCATACAGTAATCCGCGTGATAGTGAGGCTACCTTCCTCCCTACTGTCCCTGATCAGTCACTTGTAAACTCTCTTGAAGCTAAGCGTAAAATAATCGAAGGCATTTTAACAAACCGTGAGGCGCGTAATAAAACACTCACACAAACAAGTGATCTTGCAGCGGAAATTACAACAGCATTAACAGAAGCACAAACTCTTAAAAAATATCTTGACGATTTGGCTACGGCATATAATAAAGCACTACCTGATGCTCAGTTTACACAAACCATGCTCGATGCTGGTAAAGCAAATATCGGTACAGCACGTGTTGCTATTTCAGGTACAATCACAGCACTTAATGCCGCGCGTACTACTCTTACAGCTAGTATTGCTGCTCAAGAAATATCAGGGAAAACAGTTACACCTGGTGAGTCAAGTACAGCAACCGCTGATGCAGCGGTAAAGTCAGCGCTTGGTGTCTACAATGCCGCGCTCTCTCGCCTTGAAAAAACAGTGATTCGTAGTCCTATCAATGGAACACTTAACTCTCTTTCAATTGAAACAGGAGATTTCATAACTGCGTTTACTGAAGTTGCTGTTGTATCAAATAACGGAGCACTTGAGGTTCTCTCATACGTGACCGACGAAGATGCTCGGCGTATTGCTGTGGGAAATGAGGTCAGTATCGACTCTGTTATAAAAGGTATTATTACTCGAAAAGCTCAAGCAATTGATCCAAAAACAAAGAAGATTGAAGTTCGTATTGGCATTACTGATGCAAAAACAACACTCGTAAATGGTCAGTCTGTACGCATCACCATCAGTAAAACAAAAGAAACAAGCAACTCTCTTAGTCTTGCTTCAGGACCAATAAAGATTCCACTCTCAGCACTTAAATTAACGCCACAAGGAGCTTTTGTTTTCACGCTAGACGCTTCAAGTACTCTTGTTGCTGTCCCTGTTAAAGAAGGTGCGCTTCTTGGAGAGGATGTGCAAGTGCTTTCTGGACTTACCGGAAGTGAAGAGATTGTTGTCGATGCTCGAGGATTAAAAGCAGGTACAACGGTAACAGTAGAATCAAAATAATATCACGCTACCATGCACTCACTCTGGACCTTTTTCCTCAAAAAACGAGCATTCACCTACATGCTCATGTTCACTCTCGTTACAATCGGGATGTATTCTCTCGTGTCTATCCCGAAAGAATCTTCACCTGAAGTAATTATCCCTGTTGGTGTAGTTTCTACTGTGCTTCGTGGTGGCTCCGCAGAAGATGTAGAAAAATTAATTACCAATAAATTAGAGGATGAAATCGTAAACGTTGAAAATATCGACAAGGTTACTTCTTCATCACGTGAAGGCGTGTCTATTGTCACTGCGCAGTTTCTTGCGTCAGCCGATATAGAAAAATCAATACAAAATCTTAAAGATGCTGTAGATAAAGTAAAGGGTGATTTACCAGAGGATGCCACTGATCCTATGGTCACAAAGATTAACTTTGCAGATCAGCCAATGCTTATTGTCTCTATTTCTCAAGATATTTCCCCTGCTGGATTTACTGCACTTGCTGAAGACTTAAAAAGCGAACTTAAAAAAGTTCCAGGAGTTTCTAAGGTAGAGGTAAGTGGTATTCGTGATCGCGAGGTGCAGGTTGTTGTACGAAAAACAGAACTAACAAAATATGGCCTCACCCTAGCGCAAGTGATTGGAGCGCTTCAAACAGCAAATGCTTCATTCCCGATTGGAAATATTACTGTTGCTGATATTGACTACCCAATAAAGTTTAATGGTGCAATTGACGATGCATCACAGATTGCGGATATAACCATTCAGACAAACAGTGGTGTTCCAGTATATATGCGCGACGTTGCTTTTATTGCTGATGGAGTAGAAGCGCCGTCGTCGATTTCTCGTATTTCTGTAGGGGGTAAGCCTTCTCAGAATGCACTAACTCTTAATATTTATAAAAAGTCCGGTGGAGATGTGACGGTAATCGCAAAAGCTGCTCGAGAGAAAATTGAAAGTCTAAAGACTACTACGCTAGCCGGTGCTGAAGTCGTTGTATCATTTGATGGTGGAGAGCAAGTGGAAAAGGATTTAAAAGAGCTCACTCGTGTTGGATTTGAAACTGTAGCACTTGTCATGCTCATGCTCTTCCTTACTATTGGGTGGCGTGAATCACTGGTTGCAGGTCTGTCTATTCCCCTCTCGTTTGTAATTGCTTTCACAGGATTGTATCTATCTGGAAATACAATTAACTTCATTTCACTGTTTTCACTTATTCTTGCAATTGGTATTTTAGTGGACTCAGGAATCGTTGTTGCTGAAGCCATACATACTCGCACGAAGCAGTATGGAAATGCCTATGATGCAGCAATTGCAACAATCAAAGAATATGCGTGGCCACTTATTGCAGGTACGATGACGACGGTAGCAGTTTTTGCCCCCCTCTTTTTCCTGTCCGGTGTTGTTGGTAAATTCATCGCCTCTATTCCTTTTACTATTATCTTCGTACTCTTAGCATCTATTGTCGTAGCGCTTGGTTTTGTACCACTCCTTGCAATCTTACTCACTAAAGATCACAAGAGTCGCTTTGAAGATATTCAAGAAGCGTGGTCACATAAAGCCGCGCTCTGGTATAAAGGTTTCCTTGGTGGAGTGTTGGACAGTCGCAAGAAGCAAAATCGCTTCTTAGCGGGGCTTGTTATCGCGTTTGTAGTAAGTATCGCTCTTCCGGTTGTCGGACTGGTAAAAGTGGCATTTTTCCCTCAAGACGATCAAACGTTCGTGATTATCTCTGTAGAACGCAAACAAGGTACACCGCTACTTCGTACAGATTTATCTGTACGTGAAGTCGAAGAAGTTTTGTATACAAGTCCTTACGTGGAATCTTTTGTGACAACAGTAGGAGCTAGTTCTGCTTTTTCTGGTAATGGTGCAAGTGGTGCTTCTAAGCTAGCAAATATCACGGTGCTTCTTCCAAAAGAGCGTACTCTTACGTCGACAGAAATTGTTGAAAAGTTACGTGCCGATCTTTCCCCTATCATTTCTGCAGATGTAAAAGTCAGTCAGGCAAACAACGGTCCACCAAGTAGTGATCCGGTTGTAATTAAGTTTTTGGGAGATAACATGGACGAGCTTGCCGCTGCTGCAGATAAAGCAGAGACCTTACTAAGTGCTATTCCTGAGACACTTGATGTAACGACGTCGTTACGTGATGACGGTACTCAATTTGAAATCACCATCGACCGAGCAAAGGCAGCATCGTTTGGACTCTCTGCACTTTCTGTTGCACAGACATTACGTACTGCTGTGTCTGGTATCACTGCAACTACTATCAAAAAACAATCAATGGATGTTGATATTGTTGTTAAGGCGGACCTCAATGCTACCTTTGTTAATCCAGAAGATACTATCAATACAACAGTAGATAGTATCAGACAGTTACCAATTGCCACGCCGTCAGGCACAGTGCTCCTCGGTTCTGTGCTCGATATTCGTGTTGGGTCTTCACGTGCTGTTATTAATCACGAAAATCAGAAACGAATTGCAACAGTAACAAGTAAACTTACGAGTGCAGGAAACGCTATTGAAGTGGTGAATGCTTTCCAGAAACAAGAAAAAGATCTTAATTTGCCTCCTTCAGTAACTATTTCATACGGTGGAGATAACGAAGAGGTTAACCGTACATTTGCAGAGATGGCGCTTGCATTGCTTGCGGGTATGGCAGGAATGCTTGCTATATTAGTACTTGAATTCAATTCATTCAGATACTCATTCTATTTATTGCTTGCTATCCCACTCTCCCTCATTGGTGTTCTTGGTGGTTTGGCGGTCACCGGTCAACCGCTCTCATTCTCATCAATGCTTGGGCTTATCGCTCTTGCGGGTGTGATTATTAACCACGCGATTATTCTTCTAGACTCTATTCTTCACAGATTGGACAAGAATAAAGAATTGGGCACACAAGAGTCTTTGCGTGATGCTATTGTTGAATCATCTGCGGTACGACTTCGTCCAATCTTCCTAACGACTGTCACTACTGTGATCGGGATGATACCCCTTGCAGGAGTATCGGCTCTCTGGGGACCGCTTGCATTTGCGATCATGTTCGGACTCTCTTTTGCAATGGTGCTCACCCTCCTTCTTATTCCGGTCTTCTTCTTCAGGTATCCAGGAAAGCGATTTGAAAGCATGAAATAAAAGAAGCGTCCCGTTAGAGGACGCTAGTAAGCCTGCTGTGGTGAGGTAATAGAGGTAATAAACCTATATTGAACTTCGAAGCGGCGTATGATGCGAAACAGGTCGTTGCCACCAAAAATATATTCAACTGCCTTCATTGGTAATCGGTCAAGGAATCCTTCCATCTTTGAACTGTTCGTTTGTACCTGGTGACAAGGGATACCAAAGACGACGATTTGGATAATTGGCAGTGCTAGAACTAAAGCTGTTATATCGTTTGGCGCGTGACCGAATCGTGAAAGAAACAATCTATGATACAAGACGTTCATTGCTTGTTCGTACTCTTCTTTACCGATACTTGACCTATAAGAAAGAAGAGCTTCTCTGTATAATTCGTATCGATCCATACCCACTCCTTTCTTGTGGTAATAAAGTAACAGACATCTCAACACTACATGAATGTTATGTTGAGATCAAGTTAGCAGTGTGTTCCTGCCACAAACCCTGTAGTCCAGCATAGTTGTAGACTGTATCCGCCAGATGGTCTATCGATATTTAAAACATCGCCAACAAGATATATATTTGGAACAATACGAGATTGCATTGTTTTAAAGTCGACTTCAGTAAGCGCAACACCACCAGAAGAAACAACAGCCTTATCCTTTCCTAATAATCCCTTTACGTGAAGTGGTAGCGCTTTCATGATTTTCGTAAGCAGAACTCGCTCTTCACTTCGAACACTATGACAAAACGTTTGCCCGTCAACATTTGCACTTTCTAAAATGTAAGTAACAAGTGTTGATGGCACAAGCTGAGCTAGTACGTTTTTTATTTTCTTATTACTCTCTTCTACGAGGAGGTATTGTAATCTTCCTTTAAGAGCGCTCACGTCAACTGTTGGAAAAAGGTCAAGCTGGAGAGTGACTTCTCCATACTTTAAAAGTTCTCCCACATCTTTACTCATGTTTAAGACCATTGGACCACTGATGCCGACATGGGTGAAGAGAAGTTTACCTTTGTAGACTTCTTGTCTTTGGTTGTTTTGAAAGGTTGTTAGCTTAACTTCAGGTAAGGATAGTCCGCTCACATGCTTCACCCATGGGTCAGAAAGTGTGATCGGAACAAGTGCTACGTCATTTGCAATAATCGTATGCCCTAATTTTTTAAGCCACATAAATCCCTCACCAGTAGAACCTGTTTCTGGACGAGAAGTGCCACCTGTTGCGACGACACAGGTTTTTGCTTGAATATCGTTTCCACTTTTTGTGTGGACGGTAATTATGCCAGTTGTTTTGTGTACAGAAATACTTTGTACGATGCTACTTTTACGAATAGTAACACCGTGCTCTTTCATGTATGCGTACATGACGTCATACACGGTGCGAGCAGAATCTGAAATAGGAAACATGCGCCCTTCGTTTTCTTCTTTAGTAAGGCATCCTCGTTTAGTAAAAAAATCTAATGTAGTTGTGACGTTAAACTGTGCGAATGCTGAAAAAAGAAATTGATCATTCCCTTTATACTTAGCAAGCATCACACGATTATCTGGTTTATTATTTGTTATATTGCATCGTCCACCGCCAGTGATAAGTAGTTTTTTTCCAAGCTCAGTATTTTTTTCAAGAAGAAGCACTCGCTTACCACGCGATGCAGCGGTGCCTGCTGCCATCATTCCCGCTGGCCCACCACCAATAACCACGACATCCCAAGTGGTTTCTTCTGAGGTGGTATGTTTTTGTTCCATGGGTGATTATAGACTAGCTGGACCAGAAATCTGTTGACGGCTCCATTCATAGAGTACAACCGCTGCAGCGTTTGAGGCGTTCAGTGATTCACAAAGTGATGATGTTTTTATAGAAAGTCTAAAGTCACAGAGCTCAAGTGTCTTTCTGCGTATACCTGAGCCCTCGCTTCCAATAAGCACCACCGTTGGACTGTCAAAGGTCGCTGTGTGGAGTGGTGTATCACCTTCTCCATCTAGTCCATATGTCCAGAACCCAGCCTCCTTGAGCTTCGTGAGTGTGGTATTGATATTCCCTATCTTTACAATTGGAATAGCAAAGGACATTCCTGCAGCAGTTTTTATCACCGTCCCGTTTAGCTGTGTCTGGTCATGTTCTGGCAAGAGAATCGCTGTCGCACCAAAGGCAACGGCACTACGAATAATTGCTCCTACGTTGTGAGGATCTTGTAGCTCATCTAACAGAATTAAAAGCGGGAAAGAGCCCTCTTTTTTCTGTGACAGCACTTCTTCAAGAGATGTATATAATCTGTCAGAGATAAGACGAGCACAAACACCTTGATGCACCGTATCGCGACCAACCATACTTTCGATTTCTTGATAGGTAACAATTTGATGAGTAAGTTTGTGTTTTTGAAGAAGGCTCACAATAGTAGGGTCCTCTGAGGTTGCTTTCGTGAGATAAATAGCTTCAAGCGGCATGTCCTTACCGCGAGATACAGACAAAAGCGCCTCTTTTAGAGGGTTCTTACCATAGAGATAGACTGCTTCTTTCATATACTAGACAGTATAGCAAATATATGGCGTTTTAACAAACTTGAGATTATATGATGTTTCGTAACAGTTTACGTGAACTACGGTAGTCTGGAATAGTTTTTTCTACATGCTTCCAAAAAGCTGTACCGTGGTTCATTTCTGCTAAATGGCAGAGTTCATGTACTATCAAATAGTCAGCAAGTTGTTCTGGTAAAAAGAGAATTCTATAAGAAAATGATAAGTTTCTTTTTCTTGAGCAGCTCCCCCATCGTGAAGAAGTGTTTTTAATGGTTACTTTGTTCCATGTGAATTGATAGAAGGCATTCCATTTTGCCAGTTTCTTCTGTGTGTACACAAGCGCCTCTCCCTTGTTTGATGTATATGCTGAACTACTTCGTGCTGGAAGTATATATTCTGAGGTTGCACGCTTTGCGATTTTTGTGAGATGCTTTTGCATCCAAGATGCTTTTTCTTGTACAAATGTTTCAGCCGTGACGTCTGACAAATGCTGAGGAATAGTAACTATAACCTTTCCTAAAGGAGAAATACTAATACGCATATGTTTTGCCCGTAAGCTTCTCACGACAGTGTAAGATATCATCTTTCTAGCATATCGCACTTTAGCGTGCTTGAGTATAAAAAGAAAAGGCCCTCCTAAAAGAGCCTGTTCATGATCTGGATATTCTTTCTCGGGTTTTCAGTCCCCGGTTTTTTGTGTAGACAGCCCAAGAATGTAGAGTGCGGTTAGGATCAATACCTTTCGGTTGATTGGTTTCCATGATTCTTCCAGCATTCTTGCAATCATCAGAGCGTCCTGGCTCTCTGAAAAAGACTCAATACGCCCGAGATATGTCCCAATGTTTCTACCGATTCCCGTAAATGGAGCCGAGTTATTTTTTGCGGCAGCCCGCATAAAATCATTGACTTCGCCTACTTTGATGTCGGTAGTCTTCACAAGAAGTTGGCGGCTTGGCAGGCTGTCAGCGTCACGGAGAACCCCTTTCACTTCACGGGCATTTTGCTTGAGATCTTCGATGGCCTGTGCGACGTCAAACATCACGTGCTTGAGCTCAAACACAAGCTCGGTAAACACCTTTGTCTTTTGTGGACTGCATGCCGCTGCAAACTGGGCGGCCTCAATCGTGGCGGTCACAGAATTGGCAACACGCAACAGTTTCAAAACTTTTTCCGTTGGCCGGACCATGGCTGAAAATTTATCCCTTACTCGGGTCGCCGTCGAATCGGTCATGTTTTTTCCTTCTCTGGGTTGATGAATCTTCTTTAGTTTCAAAAGAAGCAG
>CAYVOJ010000006.1:16619-21091 GCA_964453485.1 uncultured Candidatus Saccharibacteria bacterium | reverse complement strand
CATAACACTGTTGCTGTATCTGGTACTGCTTTTACCGACGAACACATCCATATCATAAAGCGTTTTTGTGATACCGTTATACTTTCTTTTGATACTGATAGTGCCGGCCAAAACGCGCTTAAGAAAACAGCGCTCTTATGTCTTCTTGGCGGATTAGATGTATATGTGGTGGGAGATATAGGAACAAAAGACCCGGCTGACTTAATACGAGAGAATCCAAAAAGCTGGCTTGATGCAGTTGATCAAAAACGTCATGTGGTAGAAGTAATGTTAGCTAGAGTGATGCAGCAAGAAAGCGATGAAAGAAAACGTGGGCAAAAGATAGTCACTGACGTGCTCCCATTTCTTCGTGCAATATCTTCGCCGATAGATCGAGCACACTTTATTAAGGTTGTTTCTGGTCGTGCACATATACCAGAATCAACGCTTACTGAAGAGTTACAGCGTGGTATGGCAACAGTTACTGAAGAGTCATCTCCACAAGTACATTCGCTACCAAGTAAAGAGCGATTAGAGCGTGAGCTTATCGCTTTTGCAAAGCTTGCGAACAAAAGTGATGATGAAGCCTTTAAGGTATTAGCTCTCGATATGCAGCGTTTCCCTGAAGTGATTCTAGAAGAGGAGATGTTTAAGCTAGAAGAAAAAATCATTGGCAATAAAGATGTTTACTTCAAAGATCTTATTAGTAGCTACACAAAAATCTTGTTCAAAGAAAAACTTGAGACACTGCAGGCGAAATTGCGTGTTGAGGGGGTTGATACAGATCTGGTTCTTAAAGAAATTCACGAGCATGTAAAGAGAGGGGGTGGTATCTAAGACTGTAGATAAGTACTATCGACTATTTAGTGTTTTCATGATATAATCGCGGAACACAGTTATTATGGCAAAAAAAGTTTCTTCAAAATCAAAAAGTGTACAGAAAAAACCTGCAACAAAACCTGCAGTAAAAAAAGCACAAGCTAAAAAAGTAGTTAAGGCGAAAGCTAAGACACTCGTCAAAAAGACATCTGTAAAGAAAACGAAGAAGGCAGTCATTACAAAATCTCCTAAAAAAGTAGTTTCAAAAAGTACTCCAAAAAAAGCGCTCACTAAAAAAGTAGCTAAAGCAGCACCTAAAGTAGAGCTGAAGCCAAAGTACAAACCAAAAGCATTCACAATCAAAACTGGCCCATCAAAGCCAAAGATTGTTGAGAAGCCAAAGAAGATCACAACTCGTGAACAGAATGAACAAGAGTTGCTTCAAAAAGGAAAAGAACGCGGTTTCATCACTTATGATGAGATTATTCGTTATTTCCCAACGATTGAAACAGATATTCTCTATCTAGAAGAGCTCTATGAGAAACTTTCATCTGCAAAAGTAGACATCCTAGAAGGTGGAAATCTTTTGGATATGGATGATGATGCAGCAAAACTTGCTGGCGGAGAAGGATCTCATGACAGTATTCAAATGTACCTCCGAGAAATCGGACAGTACCCACTTATTTCAGGAGAAGAAGAACGAACACTTGCTCAGCGTATTGAAAAGGGAGATGTAGAGGCTGGAGCACTTCTTGCGAAAGCAAACTTGCGTCTCGTGGTTTCTATTGCAAAGAAGTATGTTGGACGATCGTCAGATCTAACACTGCTTGACCTTATTCAAGAAGGAAACCTCGGCCTCTTTAAGGCTGTAGAGAAGTTCGACTTCACGAAAGGATTTAAGTTTTCAACTTATGCGACATGGTGGATTCGCCAGGCTATTACACGTGCACTTGCTGACCAGTCTCGTACTATTCGTATCCCTGTGCACATGGTAGAAACAATTGCTAAGTACAAGCAGGTGGTGCGCCGTCTTTCGCAAGACCTTGGTCGCGACCCTCTCGCTGAAGAAATTGCCACAGAAATGGGTGTTGATGTAGAAAAGATTCACATCATTGAAAACATTAACCAAGACACAGTATCACTCGAGAAGCCGATTGGTGATGACGATGATAAGTCTACACTTGGTGAGTTCATCGCTGATGACAAAATTCTTTCTCCAGACGCAGAAGCGTCTCATCGTATTCTTTCAGATCAAATCAATGAAATTCTCGACGATCTTTCCCCAAAAGAGCGCAAGATCGTAGAGATGCGGAATGGACTAGGAGAATTTGATGGTGTAATGCACACCCTTGAAGAAGTGGGAGCGGAATTCGGTGTCACCCGTGAACGTATTCGTCAGATTGAAGCAAAGGTTCATGAGAAAATCCGAAGTCACGAAAAGAGTGAACGATTGAGGAATTACTAAAACAGAAAGGACATAGAGCAAGACCCCTTTTATATCGAAGCAACGGGTATACTTTTTTGATAAAAAGTTACCTCATGCTCAGCTCGACAGCTTCCGCAAGCTACTTCTTGTGTGTATATGTCTTTTCTGTTTGGGGGAGAGGTGATGAGAACAAAAAGAGCAGCGCATAGCGCCGCTCTTTTTGTTTACTACTAAGTAGTTTTTTCTAGATTACTGACAAATTGATCGAGTGAAACCGTAGGCATCAAGGGTGTAGTAGCAAGTACTCTGGTACTGGTTGCTATAGTTCTGCCCGTAATTTTGATAGTAGATATAGTTCTGACTTCCGTAAGAGTACTGGTTTTGGCTGTAGTATGGGTAGACCTGAGGCACAGGATAGGTGTAATTGGTGTAATTTGACCCATAGCAGTTGCCATAATAGGTTACAGGGTAACTTTGTGTATAGTAGCAATTAGTAAGCACTGCGGGCACGTAATTTGAAATAACGTAGTTAGCCTGGTATGGGTATTGATAGGTTTGTGTTGGGTAGTAGTATGCAGCAAAAGTAGCACCTGTTGCAGAGGCGATAAGACTACAAGCGATGAGGGTATTGCGTAGAAGTGTCATATACTTCGTATACTACCACGCTGTTTGTATAGGTCAAGTATTGAAAAAGATCTTATTGAGTAACTTTAGAGAGCGCATCAAGAGCATACCATACCGTTTCCGGCCGCACCTCTTTGGTATTTTCTAGTTCTTCTTTAGTCCACCACTTTACGCCTCCACTCTTTTCGTTTTCTGATTCAACTATGTCTTTGGTAATTGCTTTTGCGTAGTAAATATAGGAGAGATGCCGATGCGTCTCATCAACATCATGAATATTCATATGATAGGGAGGCAGCACTGGTGTTTGACTATATCCTCGTGGAAATGTTTCGTCGTGAGCGTAGTCTCTCCATAATGCTATTTCAAGCCCAACTTCCTCTTTCACTTCTCGCAGCACTGTTTGCTCTGGTGTTTCATCAAGCTCGATATGTCCTCCGACATGAATCCACATATTGTATTTCTCGTGCATACGAAGAAGAACGGCCTTTGTTTCTGTGTCGACAATAAATGCGTCAGCAGTGCCGTCTATTTGCCCAGGAAGTGTGTGTATGTGTGCCATGGGTAAAAGTATATCATTCCTCAAAATGCACTAGATGTATAAAACCATTGCAAAATAAAGGAAAATGTGGTATTATGTAAAACATGTTAATCGATCACGTCACATTAAAAGTAGCTGCAGGCACAGGAGGAACCGGTGTTGTTCGTTGGCGCCGTGAAAAAGGTATTCCTTATGGTGGTCCAGCCGGAGGTGACGGAGGAAAAGGTGGAGATGTCTACTTCCGTGTTATTCGTGATATTCAAGCGCTTTCAGTGTATAAACATAAAAAAGAATGGGAAGCTCCCGCTGGAGAAGCGGGACAGAAGAGAAGTATGCACGGAAGTAATGCGGACGACCTCTACCTTCAGGTACCGCTCGGTGCTGTTATTTACAACCGTGAGTATGACAAAACGTATGAATGCCTCGAAGAGGGGGATTTTCTCGTGCTTCGTGGAGGAAAAGGCGGGCTCGGTAATGAGCAGTTTAAATCTTCAACCAATCGTACTCCTGAGGAATTCACGAAAGGTGATCGTGGAGAATTCGCTACATTTGATATTGAGCTAAAATTGATCGCGGACGTTGGACTCATTGGGCTACCTAATGCTGGTAAATCATCATTGTTAAATGCGCTTACACGTGCGGGTGCAAAGATCGGAGATTATCCATTTACAACACTTGAGCCAAACCTTGGTGCGTATTTCGGATATGTACTTGCTGACATTCCTGGACTTATCGAAGGGGCATCTGATGGGAAAGGTCTTGGACACAAGTTCCTTCGTCACATTACACGTACTCGCGTGCTTGTACACCTCGTGGCAGCTGATAGTGAAGATGTCGCAAAGACATACACAACAATTCGCGAAGAGCTTGGTAAATATGATCCAGAACTTTTACAACGAGAGGAAGTAATTGTGCTTTCAAAGACTGATGTTATCGATGCTGTTACGATAAAAGAAAAAGTAAAAGCACTCGAAAAAGTTTCAAAGAGAAAAGACATCATCACGCTTTCGCTCTACGAAGATGAGAAGTTTAAATCTTTTGGAGACTCATTGATAAAGATATTAACAGATAGCAGATAGTAGAAGA
>CAYVOJ010000006.1:0-16609 GCA_964453485.1 uncultured Candidatus Saccharibacteria bacterium | reverse complement strand
TTTTTCCTTTTAAATAAATTAAACCCCAAACCCCCCCGCTCCCCCCCTGTGGGGCCCCGCTTCTGTATTTCCTGATATCTGTCTTCTGTAATCTATCTACTAAGTAGGTTATTTTTTGACCCTGGAGTAATGAGGCCAAGATGACGAGGGTCAAGTCCCATACAAAGAATGAGCGTATAAGCAACAGAGTTAGAATTTTCTGTTTTGCTGCGAATACTTACTCCAAGTGGTGGATATGGTGTTCGTTCTTCATTGATTGGTTGAATACATTGCTCTCCCCTAGACCATAATTCACGAACCTGCTGTTCATCTCCTTCATAAAGAGTAATTCCTGGGAATGATTTTTCTGCAACATAGTCCTTTTGTCCAGTGAAATGCCAGACTTGTAAAATGTCAGATGTTTTGTCGCCGATATATTTCCAAGTGCCGGTGGTTTGGTCAGTTGCTAAGCCGTGAAATTCTTCAACAATAGCATGTGATGCATTGCGCAAGACTAGGTAATTATGACCAGCGAGTCCGAATACAAGCGGGTGCTGGCGCAGTTCTATGCTCCAAAGTCCTACAGTTGGTTGAGCAACGGGTCTAACAATAGGGTTATGAGTTACTCCGTACCAGAGTGTTAAAAAAATAACACTGATAATGAGATCTTTCGTGAATTGTTTAGTGAAAAGACGCATGAGAATAGTATACAACTAAAAGCTAACAGAAAAGAGATTTTGATTACGAAGTGGCAAATACGCCCAGAGTTTCCTAACTCCTAACTCCTAACTCCTAACTCCTCCTTCAGTAGTTCTTGGAATAATCCTGGATTACCTGCACCTTTACTCTTCTTCATACATTGACCGACGAAATACATAAACATGCTTTCTTTGCCTGCTTTGTAATCAGCTACTTGTGTAGGATTCTCTGTAAGTACTTCTTTCACAATAGTTTTCAAAAGTTCTGGATCGTTTTTCTGAATCAAACCTTTTTCCTCGGCAGTTTTCTTCACATCAAGATGTATGTCAGTAAGCATTAGAGGGAGGAGGTCTTTTGCTCCGCGAGATGAAAGTTCATTTGCTATGATCATTTCAAGGAGTGTGCTAAATGATGTAACAGAAGGGAAGTTTTTTGCAACGAGCTCCTTGTTTTCTTTTTTGAGTAGTCCAAAAATATCTGCCACGAGGTAGTTCGCTGCAAGAGTTTGGTATGAGGTATCTTTGCCGGATGTTACCTCATCAAAATACATTGCAGTAGATGGGTCACTGATAATAATCTCCACGACATCCTCTTTAAGTCCGGCTGCAGTCATACGTATACGACGAGAAGACGGAAGCTCAGGAATAGTTGACCTGATTTCCTCGGCGTTAAAGAGTTTTGAAAGATACAGCTTTGGAAGGTCTGGGTCAGGGAAGTAACGATAGTCATGAGCATTTTCTTTTTTTCGTTGTGAGAATGTAGACTGTTTTCCCTCATCCCATCCACGTGTTTCTTGTACAACAGCACCTCCTTCTTCAATGTGTTCAATATGACGAGCAACTTCATAGCGAATAGCACCTTCAACGGCAGCGAATGAGTTGATGTTTTTCACTTCCACTTTTGTACCAAATTTGTTCGGATCTTTTGAAACAGAAATATTTGCTTCGATACGCATTTGTCCCATTTCCATATTTGCTTCTGATGCTCCCACATAGCGAAGTATGCGCTGTAGTTCACGTGCAAAGGCTACTGCTTGCTCCGCAGAGTGGATAACAGGCTCAGTAACGAGTTCCATGAGCGGTACACCTGCGCGGTTATAGTCGACAAGTGTCATACCGTTCTCGTGTGATGATTTCGCGGTATCCTCTTCGAGGTGAATACGGGTAAGGTCTACGCCATTGATAGAACCACCGGTAACAATAGGAAGCTTGTATTGTGAAAGCTGATAGCCTTTTGGGATATCTGGATAGAAATAGTTCTTGCGGTCGAATTCTGTGAAGTCGGCGATGTTATTCTGTCCCTCTTTTGCAACAGCGAGTCCTACGGTTATTACTTTCTTGATAGCATCCTTGTTTGGAACAGGGAGGGTTCCTGGGTGAGCCATACACACTTCACAGATGTTTTGGTTTGGGCGATTTTCTCGTGGGTCGTTCTTACAGCCACACCACATTTTTGAATTGGTATGAAGCTCGGCATGTATTTCAAGCCCAATAGTAGTGAGATACTCTGACATTTCTCTAGTATAGCAAATATGTGAGATTTATTCGACAGGGACAGGTATAAGCGTGAGTGCGGAGTCACGAGTGTATTTTTTATTCCATGTCTCTTGGCGCTTTACATACTGCATACTCTTATTGATGAGCTCCATCCTCATTTCTTGGTCAGTTAGTTTTCCTTCTAGATATTTCCCAATCGTTACATACTCAAGGCCAAATGTCTTCATATTTTCACTTGTATATCCCTGTTTCATCAGCTCTTTCACCTCATCAATCATGCCGATCTCGAGACGCCTTTCTAGGCGTTTCGTTATTCGTGCTCGGGAGCTCTCTCGTGATGACTTCATGATATAGAACGTTGTTGGATAGCGCAGTTTTGGAGTGTCTTGCTCTGGAACTTTACCGATAGCGTCAACTATCTCGAGTGCTCGAATTAGTCGTACACGGTTGTGTGGATCGATGGAGGCTGCTCGGTTCTTGTCGCATGCCACAAGGCGCGCGACAAGAACTTCTGTAGAAAGATCCTCCAATTCTTCACGTAGTTTTTTGTTGGGTTCAACTTTTGGAAGAGCTGTGTCGTACATGAGGGCGTCAATGTACTGTCCTGTGCCGCCACAAATGATCGGAGTTTTCCCACGCGCAAGGATATCTTCGATAATCGGCAGAGCGTCGTGCGCATAGCGCGCGACGCTTACATCTTCATCTAGCTCGCATACTGAGAGCATGTAGTGAGGTATGCCTTTCATTTCATCGTGTGTAATTTTTCCCGTGCCTATGTCTAACCCTTTATACACTTGGCGTGAATCAGCAGAAATGATCTCTCCGTTATGGCGAAGAGCTAGATCCACAGCAAAATCACTTTTACCGCTAGCGGTAGGGCCGGCAACAACGATGATAGAAGCTTTCTTGTTCATGGTCACTAGTTATAGATGGGGTACCACAGTTCGCATAGGTAGTGCATTTACTATAAACTAGTAATTACTAACTATCAACAACACATGCTAATTCTTTATACAAAAAAAGGTGATACAACATGCGAAGACTTAAAGGAGGTTTTTGAAAATAGAAGACTTACCTACGAAGAGCGAGATATCAGTGATGAGTCCTTTAAAGAAGAACTGAGTGGGTATGGTGTAGAGAATGTGCCATTTATGGTTGATCCATTGGCAAACTTTTCAACAGGAAATGTGGAGGATATTATTGATTACGCAAGTGAGTACGCCTTTTAAAAAATAAAAAGGCCCGCGTTAGCTAAGGCCTAGTGAGCCGTTTTTACGGCAAAGGGCAGTGAGAAAGTTCAGGCGGCAACTGTAGCATTGGCCTTCTGCGTCACGAACTTGGGGTGCACTGTGAATTTTTTCCTTCCCCGCGGCTGGATAGTCAGTTGACCACCGGGCTCGATTTGGAGGACTTCCAGCCGCAACCCTTTGAAACACTTCTCGGGTATCTGGCTATGTGCTGCAACCTTGGACAGTGCACCGGAATCGATTTCAACGATATCACCTGGGCGGAAATTTGTGCTTCCTTTTGTCATCCTGGCTCCCACTTCTGCAATTTAAAGAATCTCTCTACCGGTCGGTAAGGAGATCAATAATCTACCATGTGTACTCATTTCTGTAAAGAAAGGTGTCTTACTTCGTATCGTGATCTCTAGATGCTACTATATAACTATCCCTTTATAAATAACATTACACTTTACTATGACAACAGATACTGCGTGTGATTGTGGATCGTGTGCAATGAATGATTACGGAGGTGCGATGATTGGCACAACGATGCCAAATTTCACCCTCCCAGCATATGTTGGTGGACAGGTTAAAAATATTTCATTAGCAGACTACAAAGGAAAGTGGTATGTGCTTTTCTTTTATCCGGCAGACTTTACCTTCGTTTGTCCAACAGAATTGGAAGAGCTTGCGGTTATGTATGAGAAGTTTCAAGCTATTGGATGTGAAGTGTTGTCAGTTTCAACAGATACTGCATACGCTCACAAAGCGTGGAAAGATACATCTCCTGCTATTGGGAAAGTAACATATCCAATGCTTGCAGATACAAATCACAAGCTAAGCACATATTGTAATGTGTTGCTCCCTGAAGAAGGTATGACTCTTCGTGGAACCTTTATCGTTGATCCGGACGGTGTTGTAAAAAGTATCGAAGTGAATGACAATTCTATCGGTCGCTCTGCAAAGGAACTTCTTCGAAAAATAAAAGCAGCGCAGTTCGTGCGCGCTCACGGGGATCAGGTGTGTCCAGCTTCATGGGAGGAGGGAGATGATACGCTTACTCCAGGAATGGATTTGGTGGGAAAAATCTAAGATAGAGAGCAGTACTAGACAACAGATTTCAGAGTGCAGATGATAGAAAAGAAATGAGCGGCTGCGAAGCAGTCGCTCATTTCTTGTTATAAAAAACTGCCAAGACTATGTAGTCCTGGCAGAGTGTAGAGAATTTGAAACACAAGATTTGTCGAGAAGCGCTACGCTTCTTCAACACCTCGTGGAGTAAGTCCAAAAAAACGTTGGTCACAGTTCAGTCTGCATGCTAGACCGAAGAAAGTCATGCGCTCCAGTTCCCTGACTACAGTCCTTGCATCTTCATTCAGACCAATCGCAAGCATCTCTGGTGTGTAGTACGTCGGATCACCTTCATCAGTGTTCCTTCTCCTTTTGACCATTGTTTGAATGAGTTTGCTTTGCAGTTTTTTGTTCCCACCAACGCCGAAATACATGGCTGAAAAAATCCACCGCAAAAATCGTGTAAGCATGATTCGCTGCTCCTGGATATTGTACAGAGAATATAATCCTATCACCGTTTTTAATCATGTGCTAGTATATGAGGCAATAAGCGGGGTGGCTCAAGGAGCGATGAGCGACGAAGACTTCCGTAGCTAGCAAGCGAAGGAAGAAAATGGTTCCATTTCGCCTAGATGTGTTATGTAAGGTTGTTTATGGTTAAGAGATACATATAAGCCGGGGTGGCGGAATGGTAGACGCGTGCGACTCAAAATCGCATATCGCAAGGTGTGAGAGTTCGAGTCTCTCCCTCGGCACATGTTCAAATTAAAATACCGAGTTCATCTCGGTATTTTAATTTGAACACTGTGGCGTTACAGAAGCAAAGCGCCTGCGCGCTTTGCGTGAGACTCGAATAGGGGTCGCGAGACTTTATCGAGGAGTTTACGACGAGAAGTCTTGTGACCGAGTCTCTCCCTCGGTACTACTTACAAAAAGCCTTATCTATAAGGCCTTTTGTGCTTTTTAGGTATTTCTTACAAAAAAGACTTGACAAATATTTTCTATATGCTATACTGTATTCATCAACCAGCGACGGGTGGAATGCTTGAGATGTCTACCGTCAGGGAGTTGATGACACGCAGAATTTCTTCCTTGAGTCTGCTAAAGGTCCTGTAAGGAAGCCCTCGGTTACGTGATTGATTGTCCAACGTACTGAATGACTGGTTTTAGAGCCGAACAATCTAGCGCTTTGAAGCGAACTACACTAACTTGGATTCCTGCAGTGTAGGGAACGACGAAGAAAGAAACGCCGAGAAGGCAATGGAAGAGAGAATCTGGGTAGGCAACAAGTCCCTCGTTTGGCGAAAGTCACGAAAAAGTTGCACAACAGGCCCCAAGCGTTCGCGCAAGGGGTCTTTTTCTTTTTATACTAAAGTTTCAAGAAATTTAATTGAAGATTTAATAGAAGTTGAGTACTTGTAGAGTTCGGAAAGCCAAGTTCCTCCGGCACCAATAAAATAAGACAACCGCACAAAAAATGTTGTGGCGGGATTCTTGTATCAGAGTCATTTTCTACTAACATCTAACCACTACCTACTACCCACTATCCCTGCTATACTCTCCTCATAAAGAACTATGGCACAGATAGAAACATCAATTTTTTGGATAGAAGTAGAGAAGATTATTCCGAACCCATATCAACCACGACGTGAATTTGATCAAGATAGATTGAAAGAGTTGTCAGACAGTATTCGTCAGTATGGAGTACTTCAACCGCTTGTGGTATCTCGCCAGGAAGAATCTCTGGAAGATGGTTCGATCAAGGTGCAGTATGAGCTTATCGCAGGTGAGCGACGTCTCCGTGCATCTAAACTCGCCGGACTCTCTCAAGTGCCGGTAGTTGTCCGTACAGGAGATGATAGTCGTGCGAAGCTTGAGTTGGCAATCATTGAAAACCTTCAGCGTGAAGACTTAAACCCTGTTGAGCGTGCTCAGTCATTTCAGCAGCTCGCGGATGAATTCAAGCTTTCTTGGGCAGATGTTGGACGTAAAGTAGGAAAGAGTCGTGAGTACGTTTCAAACACGGTGCGTATACTCATGCTGCCACAAGACATTCTAGAAGCTCTTTCTAAAAAGCAAATCTCAGAAGGCCATACTCGTCCACTCCTTATGCTTATCGACCGTCCTACGGAGCAGATGACGTTGTTTAAAGAGATGATGGTGCGTAAAATGACGGTTCGTGAAGCAGAGCAGATAGCACGACGTATCGCATTTGAGAAAGTAAGAAAGAAGGATCACTTCATGACACCAGAAGTGGTAGATATGGAAGAAAGGCTTGCGGAAACTCTTGGTACACGAGTACAGATCGAGCCACGTGAACGAGGTGGACGTATTTGGATTGATTACTTCTCACACGAAGAACTACTTGCTCTTTCTGTTGCTATACGAAAAGCGGGGGAAGCGAAAACTCATAAAGGAATGTTCGATACGATAAAGGAAGAAGATATGAAGACACTGCAAGCTGTGCCTGATACACCACGCTATGTGAAGCCGGTAACAGTTGAAGACTTTACTCATTTACAAGAGAGTGCAGGTGCTCGTGTACAGACACCAGAAGAGCCATATCTTGCTACACAGGATGAGGTGCGAGAGTTGGTGGATAACGCTGCAACACAAACAGGAAGCGAGGCCATAGAGGAGGATTTATTACCTGAAGACACAGAAGATATGTATGTGAGTAATCATGTATCGCTTGACGATAGATCAATCGAAGAAGTGAAAAAAGATGAGCAAGAAGAGGATTTGTACTCAGTAAAGAATTTTACGATTTAGTTTGTAGAACTATTTCATCTGTTTTGTCGCCCAAATTTTTCTTCATCAATGTACTAGTTGTACGTCTCCTAGAAAAATTTCTAAGCTTCGCGCATCTGAAGCAATTTTACAAACTAGGATTATTATCATATAAAAACCTTTATGTATAAAGGTTTTTATATGTATTCCTTGCATATGGAACAGTTACAGAAAAAGTGTATACTCATAATATGAAAGGCAATAAAGTTGAATTACCTGAAAAGTGTCCAAACATAGGAGAGGTGTACAAGCATTACAAAGGTGACTTTTATAAAGTAATCGCAATTGCATTACACTCTAACGATGAAGTGTGGATGGTAGTCTATGAACCAATGTATGATAACCCAGATGCAGCATGCTTTACTCGTCCGCTATCTGAGTGGTATGACCTGTGCACTTGGGAAGACACTCATCAAAAAGTGCAACGGTTTACGCTTGTGCAGTAGAATTGAGAGATTGCACTAGAGACAGAAAGGGTGGCGCGAAGCGCCACCCTTTCTGGAATCTGCCATCTAGTATCTATATACGTTATCTCGTTAGGAATTTATCAAGTAATCCGCCGTGTTCACGAATGTATTGGCGAATTTTTCTCTTCGCCACATTGGTACGTGCCATATCTACCCATTTACGTTTCGGTTCTGCTCCTTCTTTTACTTCTATTTCTACAATGTCGCGATTGGAAAGTTTAGTATCAAGCGGCACAAGCTTTCCATTTATTTTTGCTCCTGCGATATGATCACCAATTTTTGAGTGAATGGCGTATGCGAAATCAATCGGCGTAGAACCTTCTGGTAAATCAATTACATCTCCTTTTGGTGTAAAAATAAATACACGATTTTGAAAGAAATCTGTTTTTAAGTTCTGCATAAAGTCTTTATGGTGATCAACATCCTTTTGCCATTCGAGGAGTTCTTTTGTCCAACCAATCTTCTTTTTGATCTCTTGTTCAGTTACATTTTTACCAGCTTCTTTATATCCCAAGTGCGATGCGATTCCGTACTCTGCTTCATCGTGCATTTCCTTTGTACGAATTTGAATCTCAAGTGTAGAGCCATCTCCTGCAAAGATCGTTGTGTGTAGTGATTTGTATCCATTTGGCTTTGGAGATGCGATATAGTCCTTAAATCTACCTGGTACTGGACGATATAGTCCATGGATAACTCCGAGAGCTTGGTAGCAGTCAGCTATTTGTGGTACAAAAATGCGTAGTGCAACCACATCATAAATTTTTGTGCCATCCATTTTGTATCGTTTTAATTTTTGCCACAAGGAGTAGAGATGTTTAATGCGTGAGTCAATACGCTCAATACGAACTTCAAAAACAGAGAGCTCTTCCTCGAGTTTTTTAACTACAATCTCAAGAGATGTGTCAGAGATTGGTCTCATGCTCTTAAAGAGCTCCAAAGTTTTTTTATATTCTTCTGGGTATACATACGGGAACGCGGCATCCTCTAGTTCTGCCTTGAGACGCCCCATACCAAGGCGATCCGCTAGTCGAGCATGAAGTTCTATTGTTTCAAGAGCGATACGTTTCTGTTTCTCAGGGTTTACGTGCTCAAGTGTTTGGATGTTATGTAGTCGGTCACACAGTTTAATGATGACTACACGAATATCATCAGCCATAGCAACGAAAAACTTACGCAATGATTCTACATGGCGTTCCATGCCTGAATAGCGGAGTTTTCCAAGCTTTGTTACTCCCTGGACGAGTTTGGTAATATGTTCACCAAATTTCTCTGTCATTTCTTCCTCTTTCACCTCGGTATCCTCAAGTACATCGTGCATGATGCCCGCAGCAATGGTGTCTGCGTCCATTTTCAAATCTGCTAAGTTAAGTCCAGTAGCAAAAACATGATTAAAGTATGGTTCTCCAGATTTACGTAACTGACCCTTATGAGCTTTTTTCGCAAATTCACAAGCGCGAGTTATCAGCTCCTTATCTTGCTCACTTAGGTCAGGGAGTTTTGCAAAAATGCGAGCAGGGGATGTGTCCATTAATCCACTATACAACTAAGAGTTACTTGTTTCAAGTTTTATTTCTTAATCTTATCTTGATCGAGTTTATGTGGGTTATGATTTGGACACGTCTTGTCGCTACATCTTTCGGGTATGGTTTTTGTACCTTCCATCATGAGTTCACCACAAATACTTCCATCTTCTTTTTTCCAGGTACAGCGATTACCAGTTGGTCGTGTTTTGATAATGTGTTTACAGTCTGGATAGTTTGAACACGAATAGAAGACCCCAAAGCGACCTTTGCGCTCCTCCATGTATCCATCTTTACACTTGTTACAACTTACCCCCGTTGAATTCGCTTTTCGCATTTCCTCATCCTGTTCTATATATTTACACTTTGGATAGTTGCTACATGCGATAAATTTTCCATAACGACCATCACGTTCCATAAGTTCTCCTTTTTCACATTTAGGACATGCCTTGCCAAGTTTCTTAGGTCCTTCCATAACAGTACCATCTAATTTACGTGCACCCATACAGTCAGGATATTTTGAACAAGAGTAGAATTTACCATTCTTTGCAAGCTTCACCACCATATTTGATTCACAAAGGGGGCAGAGTAAGTCAGTAGGGGCATCACCTAAGTTGGTTGCCTTCTCTAGTTTCTCTTTACTTTTCACATCTTTCAAAAAAGGGCCATAGAAGTCAGTCAGTGTTTTTAGATATGTTGCTTCACCATTTGCGATTAGGTCCAGCTTGTCTTCCATTTCTGCAGTGAATGTATCTGAAATGTATTCGCCAAGCTCATCTTCGAGGAATGTTGTTACTACCTCACCTGTATCTGTCGGATGAAGGGCCTTATTAACTTTCTCTACATAGCCACGTGCTTCAATGGTGCCGATAATAGAGGCATAGGTAGATGGTCGTCCGATACCACGCTTTTCAAGTTCTTTAATAAGACCTGCCTCTGTGTAGCGTGACGGTGGTTGTGTTTGTTTTTCTAGTGATTGTAGTGTGAGAAGATCAAGTGAATCACCGATAGTAAGTAACGGTAACTGTACATCTTCTCCGCGAGCATCAGGATCCGCGATAAGCCATCCTTCAAAGGTAACAACTGATCCTGTTACAGAAAAGTCTGGAATCGTTTCGGGTGCACCAACAATGTTTGCTGTTACTTTTGTGCGTTGCAACTTTGCATCTTTCATTTGACTCGCAATGGTGCGCTCCCAAATGAGAGAGTAGAGCTTCTTCTCGTCGTCAGTTGTGCCGGCGTACCGAGAGCTAGCATGCGTTGGCCGCACAGCTTCATGGGCTTCCTGTGCATTCTTTGCTTTTGTTTTGTAGGTGCGTACTTCAAGAAAGTTTTTACCATAGGTGCTTTCAATAGTTGTCGCGATTTCTCCTAACGCCACTTGAGAAATAGTAGTACTGTCTGTACGCATGTAGGTAATAAGACCTTTTTCATAGAGCTTTTGTGCAATGCCCATGGTACGAGACGGTGCGAATCCTAGTCGTGATGATGCGGTCTGTTGTAGTGTGGAAGTGGTAAATGGTGCTCGAGGAGAACGAGATACTTCAGTGCTTGCGAGGTTCGTTATCTCCCAAGAATGTTTTCTTCCTGCGGCGACAATTCGTTCAGCTTCTTTTTGTTCTTTTGGTTGTTCCTCACATTCCATTGCTAATGTGTAGGTCTTACTTTCTTTTACGCGACCAGTTGTTTTCCATTCGCCGGCAATGACGAAGTATGTCTCAGGGATAAACGCACGTATCTCTCGTTCTTTTTCCATGACAATACGAAGCGCAGGGGATTGTACACGCCCAGCAGAAAGTCCGTATCGCACTTTTTTCCAAATAATTCCTGAAAGGTCGTACCCTACGAGACGGTCAAGAACGCGACGCGCTTCCTGGGCTGCCTTTAAGTTCATATCGATAGCACGAGGGTGTTTGAGAGCTTCCTTGATAGCGCTCTCGGTGATTTCGTGAAAAGCGACACGTTCCGCACCTTGTAACCCACAGGCCTCTTGTATGTGCCACGCGATTGCCTCTCCTTCACGGTCGGGGTCGGTTGCGAGTAGTACGGTATTAGCTTTTTTTGCAAGCGCCTTAATGTCACTCACTACTTTTTCTTTTCCAGGAGAGATTTCATAGTGTGGCAGAAAACCACCATCGATATCGATAGCTTTTTTGTTACTCTTTGGTAGATCACGAATGTGTCCGACAGATGCGCGTACCTCGTATTCGCCTCCCAAGTATTTAGCAATAGTTTTTGCTTTAGATGGTGATTCGACAATTAAAAGTTTCATGGAGTGGCTTTTGGCTTATAGCCGTTAGCTCTTAGCTTAGCACAGAGACACTAAATAGCATGTTAATTATATTGAGCTATTAGCTAACAGCTAAACGCTAGTGGCTGATACTACACTATTCTTCTCACTTCACCAAATGCTTCTGCTACGACACCTTTCATTTCTAATGACGAAAGGGTGACGAGAAAGTCAGTCGGTGAGAGTTTGCAGGCGAGCATAAGAGTGTCCTTTTCTCGGGGTTCTTGTAATGCCTCAAGGAGAGTTCGTTCATTTTCGGTGAAGTGTTCTTCGTGGCGTGCTTGTTCTTCGGTATATGACAAGTGTAGTAAGTCGAAAAGATCTCTCGGCTTGGTAATTGCATATGCTCCTTCGCGGATAAGTGCATTCGTACCGACCGATGTCGCAGAGAAGATGTTGCCAGGAACGGCACCAATGTCTCGACCAAGTTCAAGCGCTTGGCGAGCAGTGATGAGGGTGCCTGACTTTTCTTCTGCTTCAATAATAAGCACAGCATCTGATAGTGCTGCCATAACACGGTTACGCATAGGAAAGGTGTACTTAGCGGCTCGCACATTCCCAGCAAGCTCTGAAAGCAGGCATCCACCAGCAGTAAGTATTTCATCGGCGAGCGCTCTATGTGTACGAGGGTAGAGAATAGAACGATCAAGTCCGCTTCCAGGGATAGAGAGTGTAGAGATACGATGCTTCAGTGCTTCTTTGTGTGCATACCCATCAATACCGAGCGCAAGTCCTGAGACGATGACTACAGGATGACCAGCGAGCGCTTGCACCAGGTGATGAATAACATCTTGTGCGTAGGCGGTATGTCTTCTGCTTCCGACAACAGTGAGTATGCGTGGGGTTGCTCTTCCATATTCATCGAGAGACACGCGTGGAAGTTCTCCTTCTATATAGAGTTGTTTCGGTACATCATGTAATTCGTACAGTCGCGAGAGAAGAGGGTAGTTTTTAAATGCATCACGAGTGATGATTTGCATATAAAAAGTATAGCACTAGAATAACGGTAATTTACAATTTAAAATTTAATTTAAAAAAGTATTCAAGTACAATAAAAAAAACGGGCCAACTCCGTTTCTTCCGCGAATGACATGATGCCTTCCTGCTGTGAAGAGGATGGCACACGTTTCTTTTTGGAAGGGTGTTGGCCCGTTCGTTTACAGTTTTCTCTGGATACTTGAGGAGGGTATCAAGCCTCATTAAGGCAGGGTTAGTGACCACCGCCTTTCCCCATTGCCTTCAGTAAAGGTTCCCAGACCGCAAATCGCAAGACAAGACCGAGAACGCCAATGGCAACCGCCAAAGAAATAAGGTTCTTTTTCCCAAGGTCCCAATCAAGTCCTCCCTCTGCAACGTTTTGCATTCCCATTTTGAAAAAGATTGTTCCGATATAGAAACCTATGCCGGCACTGACCATGATGGCAACAATCACCAGTGCAGGGTTTGTTCCGCTGGCTTTTGCGTGCCCGTGATCATCTTTCTTTTCATCAGACATGTTGTTCTCTCCTATTTTTGGGTAAGTTCAAGGCGACGTATCTCTAGTTCCAGCCTTTTGAGTTCAATATTTGCAAGCGCAACATCTCTGTCAAAGCGTGCTCTGTAGACGTCAAGTTGAGCTTGGTAGCTTTTCGCACCTTCTGGGGTTGACTTCAAGTACTCAGACAAAATGAGGTAGCTGGATCCCATAATGATTGAGATAGCTGTCAACCAAACACCTGCTCCGACAGATTTTGTCGGCTGGTTTGGAGGGTGGGTTGAAGTTGCTGGAACAGGTGAAGGGGTCGGTGAGGGTGAAGTGGTGGGGGCTGCTGGAGGTGTTACGGACATAATGTCCTTTCTTCCTTGTGACCATTTCTGGTCGGGTTACTGACAAATTCAAGTACACATAGGTCAAGGTACTCTTGTTTCACATACTACAGTGATTTATATAAATGTCAACTTGTCGGAATTAGGGGCTAGTTAGGTATAAAAAAGGGCGGCGAGAAGCGCCGCCCTGCCTAGCTTAGGGTGGATCCCTGAGGCCAGGAAGAGGTTGAGGTTTATGATGGTAGAAGCAGATAAATTTGAAGTGTATGTCGCACGGCCCAATATCCAGGAACGGTGCCTCAGGGCATGGGTCCTGAAGCGAGTGCCACCTCGAGCATCCAAGTGCGAGGCGTCGCTCCACATACCTGTCGTAGGACTCCTGCTCGTTTCTGCCTGTCATTACTCCTATCCATCCGATAGTAAAGAGTATTGATGTAAGTAAGAGCAGGGCGAGCACCCTTCCTTTACTGGTGAGTAGTGGATATGCCATGAACTTTCCGCGGTCACGGTTATATACCACCCACATGTCTTCTGCTTCGTTGCCCCCTTCAAAATCTACTGGCTTTCGCAAAGGTAGATGAAGCAAAGGGGTACTCGGGCTGTCATGTGAAGGAATGACAGTACCATGAGCAGTGATGATCTCATGTTTCATGATCAGTCCTTTCTGACTGTTTATCGTGCGTGACGTATGTCACAGGTACACTTAATTTCACACTACATCTAAAAAATATAAGTGTCAACTTTTTCTGTGTATAACAAAAGGCGCGACCCTCATTTCTTACGGAAGTAAGTGTTGAGATGGTCGCGCCTTAGGATTGTCAGCTGACCATCTTCGCAGTAGTTGCGATGATTGAGAAGATGATCAGATTGCTTACGGCGAGCACATTTGTTTTGAACCCATAGTGACTTCTGGCTAGTTCATCTGACTGCGTGATGTTGTGGTGTAAGAGCCACACATGCCACAGTAGAAAGACCGTCACAGGGACGAGCCACATGAGTGTCGGCAAAAGCCAGGAAAGGACGAAGAAAGTGACGACAACAGCAATGATCAAGGAAAAGAGAATTCCAAGCGCATTGCCTACATGCGACCCTATCGCTCTAAAGAATCCTGGGTTCGTTTCGAGAATCACGGTATCGGCAGCTTTTCTCATATTGCCCTCCTTGTGGGAATATAGAGTTACGATGACGGAGCAGATACTATAACTATACTGTAGAGATTTTCGTCCTGCAAATTGATTTTCAGATAAAGTGTGGATACACTTATAACAAGCTCGTTACGAGTGAAGTGTCTTGCTCTTTTATATCAACTGTTTGAAAGGTCGTACCATGAACGAATCTATTGTAGCGGGATGGTATGTATCTATCCTGGTCTATGCGTACATTCTCCTTCGGGCGCTTGTGTGTTCTCTTGAACTAGTTACTGCACAGAAAGGTTTTGGAAGGACAGTGATTGCTTGGATTGTGGTCGGGATCGGCGGTGTATTTCTTTCTTTTCTTCATGAGTGGTATCTAGCGGTGCCAGAGAATCTCGATTACGTGCTTGTTAGTATTTATGGCATAGCCATTGCCATGATCGTGGTGACGGGCATTCTCATCATTGTCGCCGTATTTCGTGGAGGAGAGACAGTCCCCCCTCAGCGGGTGCTATTAGTTATCTGTCCTGCGCTTGCATGGTCACTGCTCTGGCTTGCCATAATGCGTATCCATCCATCAATTGAGCTCCCTTTTTTCCATAAGAAACTGTTGCTCACTATTTCTTTTGATATTGCTTGTGCTATTTCCTTGGTGTACTTTCTGCGAGAGTACATTGGGAATATGCGTAATGTCGAAGCAAAGGTGGCAGAGATCATTTCCTTTTTCGGAGGGAAGCGTACAGGACAATCACTTACTGAGGGAATTAGTCATTTACCGGGTGTGATGCCGCTCATGTTTGAGGTAACACTCTTTGCGCTTTTCCGCTTCTCAATATTTTGGGGAGTGGTGCGTAGAGTGGTACTCATACCACTTAGCTTCAGCGGAACAATCGTTGCTCATGCGCGAGATGGTAAAGCTGTTGTTTTTACTGTTGCAGCTATGTACAAGATTGTCAATGTTGCCCGTTATGACGACCTCATAGAAGATGGAACAGACGATCCGCGTCAAAGTATGCGAACGTTGCTTGTTGAACATTTCAACCGCATAGCCAAGCACTACATTGAACAGCATCCGTGGGAGGTTGTTGCACGGGGGAGTGGGCATGGGAAAAAACTCTTTAGTGACGTCAATCAGGAGCTCAAAGAACTACTTGGATTAGCCTTGGTCGGTCAACCGCAACTGCACTGGATTGGCTTTGAAAATCAGAACCTTCAGAATATTTTCCAGGAACTCTCGTCGCGTGACTTTCGTGAAAGTGCTCACCACATGAAAGGGGTGGAGATTGATCGTATCCTTAGAGCACTAAGAAACATCGATCCTGCTGCAGCACATAGTGATGCAGAGCGTCTGTGGGAGGCGTTTAACAACGGTGGCAGGGGGTCATTTGTTTTTTCTACTTGAATTGGATCAGTCGTTTGATCAAGACTGGTTGCTTACGCAACCAGTCTTCTGTTTTTCAAATATCATTTTTTCGTGTATAATCATCAAACGTTGGATGTTTTTAGTTTTTTATTAAAGATATCCACAAGAATAGTGTGTGTAAGTAAAAAATAAATATATACCGGGGTGGCTCGAGACAGCTTGGCCGCGAAGACATCCGGAGCTAGCAAGCGAAGGATGCTAATTGATTCAATTTCGCTGTAAAGCAACAAAAGCATGTCCGTGTACAATAGTGTATGTAAGTAAAAAATAAATATATGCCCGGGTGGCGAAATTGGTAGACGCACTTGCCTTAGGAGCAAGCGAGGCAACTCATGAAGGTTCAAGTCCTTTCCCGGGCACATAAAATAATGAGCATAATGTAAAACATTGTGCGATTTATTTTATGCCCGGGAAAGGGCTTGAACTGAGTCCGATGCGAAGCCAATTTTGTAATCAAAATTGTGAGGACGAAGCTGTGGCCGAGAAATAATCTTTTTATGAGTTGTAATCAATGAAATAAAAAGATATATTTGGTGGCCAAGTCCTGTACTACCTTTTATTATTTTTGGATGTAAGAAGACACAGAGTTTTATCTGATAATTACCTGTTTTATCAGATAAAATTACGCAAACAAAAAGCCCCACCGAAGCGGGGCTTTTGGGTGGGGTGTGGTTGACTACTTGATTGACTTGACCATCTCAGCAACATT
>CAYVOJ010000005.1:11689-21840 GCA_964453485.1 uncultured Candidatus Saccharibacteria bacterium | reverse complement strand
AAAGACAATAACAGAAAGAGATGCTTTTGAAGTGTTTGGGTTATTTTTTTGAGCCTCGTAAGCAGTTGTAAGTATTTCGAGATACTTTCTTCCTAGAATTGTTCTAAATTTTGTACCCTGAGCAAGGTCTATGTTGTCGGCAAATGCTTGAACTTCTTTATACTCCGCCTCTGTTATCTTTGAGTCCCCAGAAATAGCAGAAGCCTTTTCTGGTTGCGAAGATATTCCAATCGCACAGATTAGCATGAGAGTAACAAGTATCTGTTTCCCAAGGTATTTCATGCTTCAAAGTGTACCACGAATATTGGCCCGATAATTCCCGCTATTCCCCTGTTTTGTTAGGTGGGAGGATGGTAAATCTTTAGAACTAGTTTGCTGGCCCCGTGCTAAAAACTGGATCAGTAGAACCTGCTGGTGGTGCTATTTGGTCAGACAACCTAGAGCACTCCTCTGAGAATTTCTTATACTCATCATTCTCATCTTTCTTTACTAGGGCTGAAACAGACTCATATTCCGTTTCTCTCGTAGCTGCAGATACCAGGTCAGGAATTACCCCATCATCAACTAGGTTTTGATACTTTAGTTCGAAGGTTCTTTGAATTTCCTTTGAATTACGAGAACTGAGCACTTTTTCAAGAGTGCTTTTCATGGTGGTAAGCGCAGGCTCGATAAGAGGCGCTTCTTTATTTATCTTCTCAATTTTTGGATTGATCTTTTCGTATCTACTAGAAAGAAAGTCGGGCAGTCCGGCAAGGGTAGATGTGCTAGCAAGTGTCGGAATATTTGCTGCCTGAACTCTTTGATTACATTGCTGAAGCTGATCTAAGCTCCCTTTGTATTTCATAAGGAGTGTTAGTTCTCGAGGGTTTGTGGATTTCAGAATAGTAATGGCGTCAATGTGCTTGGTTAGTTGCTTTTTGATCGGTAAGGTTACACGAGTATGCTCCTCTTCGCTCATGTCTCGAGTAGTATCAACAACGGTTGTGTCTGGTGCAGATAAGTTTGCGCTAACACCAGAACTTCCACTGCCCCCTGATGAAGATCCACCAAAGAGTCCTAGTCCTTTGTCGAGAAGTGACATCCCAGCAGAAAGGGCTCCCACGAGTGCATTTGCTGAGTTGATTCCAGCAAGAGCTAAGTTCGTACCGCTGTTAATCGCCTTTGTAGCAGTATCTGCAACGCTTCTTACTGGGGTTAGAATATCCTGATCAGGAGAGAGAGGTGCATTCCCTGCGGAAAGCTTCGTTCCGTTGATGTCCTTTTCAATCTTTTTTGAAGTAGTCTGAGGAAGTAAACCCCCGTTTGCATTTGCACTACTTAATGCCCGCGCTTTTGCTTCTTCTGCTTTCTCTGCAACAGCAGTTGTGACAGCCAGGTTACGTGCATATGCGTTATCTCTGTTTACGGTGAGATTATAAAGTGCATCCAGTCCGCCAATGCTCCCATCTTGTGTATTTGCAGCGAGAAGGGCCTTTTCTGCTTGCGGAGAAATGGTTGTGCTCCCACATCCAAAAGTATCGTAGAGCTGCTTCTTTCTCTCTTGATATGTTATACCACTTTGACCAAGCCCTGCCGCAATGTCTGCTTCTGCGCGTGCCGACAAAATAGCATCTGGACAAAGATTCTTTTTGATTATTGCTGGCATTCCTGATTGTGTAAGAGGTGTCAACGAAGCACTAGATTGGCGTGCATTCATAGCAAGTGAGTAAAGGATAGAGTCTTTGTATGGCCCACTGGCGGTAGAGAGGTTGCTGATGGCTTGCTGGTACTCTGCGTTCTGCACAGAATCTAAGTATGATTTTGTATTTTTCACAAAAAGCGGCGCAGATCCATTCGCCCCTCCTCCGATAAAAGCTTTGCCGCTCGCTATTTCACTGAGTACGGCTCCTGCCGTAACAGCAGCGCTAATTGGTTGAATAATAGTATTAAGAGTTGCCACAGCTGTATTTGCAACAGCAGACACCCCTGTTGCACCAGCGGTTATTCCGTTGGTTGCATCTCCGACTATTTGCCATATTTGACTTGCGTCACCTCCTCCTATTCCAGCCCCGCCAGCAAACCCGGAAGTAGGTGCAAGTAGTAATAAAAGAATAAGTGTTGAAGTAAACTTTTTCATAGTTACTTCAGTATACCTGACGTAAAGACATAACCAGACTCTTTTGATGTGAACACAATATTTTGTGCATCAAAGTATTCACCTAAATGTCCGATTGTAGCGAGCGCCCTTCCAACAGTTTCTGGGTATTGATTTAGAGCAATTGATGCACGGAGTGGGTCGGAAGAGATTTTTTTAAAGTTTTCAAGGAGGCCGATCACAGCACCAATTCTATTTACCGTAGTAACATGATAGGTAGACGCAGAAAGTGGTACCGGCATGGTGGTCAATGTTTTCTGTAGCGCGCGAAGAGCATCCTCTTTTTTTGTAATCGCATCTAGCGCTCGAACATCTTTTGTTTCTTGGTATGTTTTAAGAGCAGAGAGCTCGTCATAACTTTTACTTGTATTTAAAAAGGTAAGAAAAGCTTTGCCGAGCACGTTTCCATACACACGAATGCTTGCAGGTGTTTCTTTTTCTTCAACAATCAAATCTTCTGCTGCATATGTTGATATGGTAATTTTACTTGCTTCATCAAGAAGTGCTTTTTGCATCAAACCGTTTAGCACTTCTGGAGAGGTGATATTGTTGTCTTGCAAATATGAGCTAATGACAACAGCGTTCTTAGCATATGAAGCTGTTAGATTATTTGGGTCATCTAGTTTTGCTTGCTCATCTTTTGAAATCGTTGCTCCCTCTTCGTTAATAAATCCTGTTCGAGCTAACATATCTTTCCAGTCTGGAACACCGTTGGTGTTGTTATCAAGTGGTAAGCTTTCTGCGCGTTTAATTGCTGCTAGATCAAGTACTGTGTGACTACCCTGTGATTGTCCTTGTAAACCAAACCACCTTGCAGGGATAAGTGCAGGAAGGACTAGCAGTCCACCGAGAGCAAGGACAGAGATAAGTGTTTTTGTAGAAGAATGTTCCATTACTACAGTATACACTGGAGTTTTATTTGGATTGTGACAAAGGAAGTACTATTTGTGAAAAAGTATTTGCGAGCGGATAGGTATATTGTACTTCTCCGTGGCCATCAATCACCATACTTGGTGCATCATAAGCACTTACGACAACAGTAGTACGAGCCTGAGCGGCAAGTACCTGTAGTGTAGAGGTGTAGAGTGCTATAAACCAAGGATTTTTATGAAATACCGGAAGATGAGTTTGTACGATAATGATGTCTGGGTGTTGTGCGAGAAGCTTCTCGATCATTGTATATGAAATAACTTCAGAACAAATAAGTGTTCCCACCCTTCCGTAAGGTGTTTCAAAAACCACAGGATCCTTCCCTAAAGAGTATGTTCTGTTTTTGGTATATTCTAGGAGTGATGATTGATCTACCACCTTTTTTGCAAGAGTTGAAGCAATGCTTGGCAAGTACTCGCTAAAAGGAAACATAAATCCTTTACCCCTTCCCTCTAAGGTCTCACTTTGTACGTCATAAACATACGACATATTGGCTGGTGATCCGTGATAGATAATACTGTCACCATCGATAACGGTCGTCACAGAAGAGCTGGCAAGAGTCTTTTTTTGTGAAGGAGATAGATGAGCAAGGAAGCGAGTGTCTTCCGGCGTGATAAGGATGTTTGTGTGAGCGGCTTGCTTTAGTTCTTCTGTAATAAAAGCAGTAGTGCTCGCAAAGGTATTGTCTTCCGCGACAGAAGAAGATGAAAGTCCGACAATTCCAACAGTAACGTTTTTCTGTACGCTGTGTATTGGCGCAAGATAAGAAATACTATACGCACCAATCACTGTGATAATAATGTAAGCAGCTCGCACCAGGAGCGTTTGAGATAGAGCAGCAATAATAAGCAAGCAGAAAATACCCGTTAGTACGTAAGCGCCTCCAACATATGCATACTCAATAAACGGTGTACCAGAAAGAGCGTGACCAAATGTCACCGTTGCCCAATGAAGTCCGATGTCGCTTTTTCCTGGCGCTGCAAAGAACCATGAGAGCAAAAGACTGCGACAGATATCTGATATGACAGCCGCGATTCCCATTCCAAGTGGTACTAGATATGGGATTTTTTTACGAAGATGGTAATGAACAGAGCCGAGCAAACCAAAAGGAAGTCCCGCAAGCAAAGAAAGTGAAACATGAAATACTGCAATGTAGAATAACTGATGCCCTCCTGGAAGCCAGGCTATCGGATAGGCTGTGTAAATGAAAGAAAAAGAAAAAGCATTAAAAAATATACCCGCAAGCATCCAAATGACGATGCTTTTTTTCTGTGATGTATTTTTGGCAAAATAGTATGCACAAACAATTGTCGCAACCGCTATGATGCTGTAGAAGTAGCTAAACAAAGCGCTTTGGCTAGAGATATCCATACAGGAAGTGTAACATCCTCAGCACGAACCTTTTCCGAGAGCTTTTGCTCTATAAATAGGTCTCGTATGTTGACTGTTGGAAATACCTCCTGAATATTTGAAAGCAGGAACTTTCTTTTGTGGAGAAATCCAGCTTTTACGAGCTTAAAGAATATTGCTTCATGATAACTATCTGTGAAATGTGCGCGAGAAATAGTTTCAATTGACAGTACTGCACTGTCGACAGAGGGAACAGGAAAGAAACTTCCTTTGTTTACCCGGTAGACGATGTTTGGCGTGCCATACGCGTATACTGACATCGACAGAATGGAGGCTTTACCATCACGCGCAACGATGCGCTCTGCAACCTCCTTTTGTATGAGTACAACCATCTGTGATGGGTGGTCTGGTGAAGATAAAAACTGAGAAAGTATTGCCCCCGTAATATAGTACGGAATATTTGCGATGATCTTGTATTCCCCTTTGCGAAGCCCGTGCTCTTTAGGGTTAAACTCTAGAACGTCTCCTTCTATAAGAGTAAGTTGATTGCTTGCAATTTCTGCAGCAAAGGTTTCTGCGAGTACCGGCAATAAGTCCTTATCCTTTTCAAGGGCAACGACTTTTGCGCCGCTGTCTAACAGTCCCCGTGTGAGAAAGCCCTTCCCTGGTCCGATTTCTAAGACAGTATCTTCTGATGTTAGATTTCCTGCCCCGACAATAGCCAGTCGTGCAGGAATAGAAGTTAGAAAATTTTGCCCAAGAGATTTTTTAGGACGATAGCTATACGGTGTGCCAGAGTGTTCCATGGATACACTCTAGCATATTTACATCGCAGTTAAATGTACACGATGGCTCCCCCTTGTTCTTTGTAGTACAGATCTTCATGTGTAGCAATATCCTCAGATACATCTTCTAAGAATTCACTTGGAGCATTAATTTGTTTTTGTCCGAAGATAGTACGCAGTTCAGCGTGTGTAAGATAGAGCTGTTTCTTGGCGCGTGTTACTGCCACATAGAACAGTCGACGCTCCTCCTCTTCCTCCTCTTTGCTTTGTTTACGGTTCCCTATATTTTTATGAGGAAAGAGATCTTGTTCAAGCCCAGTTACAAAGACGTGGTCAAACTCTAGCCCCTTTGAAGCATGAATAGTCATCAAACGTACACCGTTTTTCTCTTCGGTGTCGTTATCTTGGTCTGACTGAAGTGATGTCTCTTCTAAAAATTGCGTAATCGCCTCTGCTCCAGTGACATCATCATACCTAATCGTGAGTGAAACAAGCTCCCTCGCATTCTCAAGTCGCTCCTTGTCTTCAGATGACCCTTCAAGCATTTCTTTTTCCATACCTGAGTCAACAATAATCATGTGCATGATATGTGAAAGAGGTTGAGATTCTAAAAGCTCTGCTATTTTGTCTAAAAAGTCATATACCGCCGTCACCTTTGCTTGCGCACTTGCAGGAATATCTTCACCTGAAAACACTTTTGCAATTGTTACTTTCCCTATGCCACGCTTTGGTGTTTCAAAAACACGTTTAAGGTCAGGTTGTGAGGCTCTGTTTACGGCTGCGCGCAAGTAGCTCATAACATCTTTTACTTCTTTACGTTCAAAGAATTTTGTACCGAGTAAGTTGTAGGGAACATTGGCACGAATGAATGCTTCTTCAAGGACGCGAGATTGAAAGTTTGCTCGGTAGAGCACAGCGATGTGCTCGAGCGGCTGACCTGCTTCACCGAGAGCCTTACACTTCTTTGCAATCATTTCCGCTTCAGAAAGCTCATCCCAGGCTGGGCAAATAGTAATTTTCTCCCCTTCACCCTGTGAGGTGAAAAGATTTTTTGGTTGGCGTATGGTGTTTTTTTGTATCGCTGTGTTTGCAAGTGCAAGGATATTTCCCGTTGAACGATAGTTCTCTTCTAAGAGAATTGTCCTCGTACCGGGAAAGTCTTTTTCAAAGTTTAAAATGTTGCGCAGATTAGCGCCTCGCCAGCTGTAAATATTTTGATCGGTATCGCCCACAACGCAAATATTGTTGTCGCTGTTAACAAGCAATTTTACAAAAGCATACTGTGAGCCGTTAGTGTCTTGGTATTCGTCGACATGGACGTACCTAAAACGCTTTTGGTAGTAAGCACGGATTTCTTCATGAGACTCAAGAAGTCTCACTGCTCGTACGATGAGATCGTCGAAGTCAACCGCCTTTTGTTGCTTTAATTCTTCGTCATATATTCTCCATACAGAAGCCACGATATCCATCTGTGCAGTTGCGACTTTTGCGCGGTAGTCTGCGAGACTTGTGAAATCCCCTTTCTCACGACTGATGATGGAGCGGATTTTGGAAGGGTCGTTCACTTTTGGATCAAGACCTAACTGCTCTACTGCTTTTTTGATTATTGAAAGAGAGTCTGATGAGTCTAAAATGGTTGGATCTTTGGTTAGTCCTGCATGCACAGCCTGTTCACGAAGAATCATGAGTCCGAGCGAGTGAAATGTTTTAATGACAGGAGTGTGATGAAAAAGGTTTTCTTTTTCGATGATGTGCTCATCTTCTAGTCTTTTGATGATTCTTTCGCGCATCTCCTTAGCTGCTTTGTTTGTAAACGTAACAGCAAGCACTGCGCGCGGGTCAGTGCCTCTACGGATGATTTCTACGATACGTTCAGTGATGGTTTTAGTCTTTCCCGCCCCCGCCCCTGCTACGATGAGAAGTGGACCTTCTGTTTGAAGCACCGCTTCTTTTTGTTGGTCGTTAAGTTGTGGTGTATGAGATGAAGTGGTCACAGAACGGTAGTGTAGCATGCGCACATGTTGGGGGTTAAACCTGCGCTATGATGACGTTCGCTTCTACTATTTCCCTTCCGCACTGTCTTTGTATGCTTTTACAATTTTTGCACGTGAAGCCTGAAAGACATCCTCATAGTCAGGAATGAGGTGCTTCAGCGTTGTGGCATAAAATGCTTCACCCATAGAAAGTGATGCTTCGAGTGCATCAAAGTTTTCTTTGCCGACCTTGTCATAGACGTCTGTCAGAAATTGCTTCTGTATAGCATCAGCAATTGATGAGATGATGTCACCCTGTTCTTCTTCGGTAAGACCTTCTAAGTCAAATTCCTCGATGAGATTTTTTAGCAGTAGTTCTGTGTCCATGGTGTTATTTGTTAAGTGTCGCCTCTACCTTATTTTTTATGTCATTGTAAATGTCCTCGAGTTTTCTTTCAGGGTAAGGATCATATTTCCCAGTTTTTAAAACAATCCATGTTACATCTCTTATATCTTTAAACGCCTTAGCAACTTGCTCATCAACACGCACATAAACCTGGTTATACGTTTTGCCCTGAGTATCAGTCAGTGTTATTCCATCAGCTCCTTGTGGGTCATGTGGTCCTTGAGAAAAAGATTTTGCGACAAGCGTGTTCCAATCAGTGTTCATTTCCCTGAAAAGAGTCTTTTTGCTAGCCTCATTTAGGCTAATCCTTGTTGGTATGTTGTTTTGGTAAATAGTAACAGTATTAAGATACGGCATCATAAATTGTTCCGCAGTGCTTGTCATAAGTTTATCGACAGTTTCTTGTTTTTTTGAATCAAGGCCTTTGTAGAGTCCTGCATTCTTATATGTTTCTGTCTGTGTTTTTGCGGCTCCCTCTGTTTGCCTTTGTGGGGTCGCTGCCCCTGGCGCCTTATCTGCTGGTGCTTCAGCTGCAGGTTTTGCCTCAGGTGCCTTTTCTTTTCCAGAATACATAAGAGCTCCTGCTCCGAGAACAAGAAAGCAAGAAGCGATGGCACCGGCAACCTTAGAACGGTTTTGTGGCAAACTTTTTAAAGCAGAGAACAATCGCGTGACGCTTTCGATTCTTTGTCGCTTTTTCTCTAGCGAAGCAGCAGGGTTTTCTCCTGGTGCACTACTTAAAAACACATCCACTGTCCCAGTGTCAGGAGTTGCTTCTGGTGTTGAACTTTCGGTAGTATTTTTACTCCGCCACTTCTCCAGCAGGCCTGTAAGCTCTCTTTTAAAAGCCGCCCCTTGATCAGGTGAGTCAGGGATATAATTAAAGCGATAGCGCTTTTCGTCTTGGGTGCTATCGTCTGATTCTGTTGCAAGGTTGTTTTTGCAAACTTCCAAGACGAAGTCAAGAGCAACATCGAAAGATAAGTCGGAGTCTAGTAGATCATATATATCCGGCCTGCTCCAGCTGTTCGTTTTTAAACGGTCCACAAGATCATCGATAATCTTCTCTGAAGATTTGGCCTCAGGTGAGGTCGGCTCATGTGACGAAGCAGCGGTACTTGCGGCTGATATGTCTAGATCAAGTGATGCTGGTGCAGCTGCTGGGGTTGCGGCCGATGTCACGCTAGGAAATGATTTAAAAATTCCTACTGTAGATGCCACAGAAGGGTCATCTACATCAAGAATGGCAAAGTAAATCTTAGCGCGCAGCTGGTCAGGACTAAGACCAGCAGGTAATAAGAAGGCTCCGCTCTCAGCATCTTCCGAAATAATCCCCCTTTGCTTTAATCTTTCAATAATATTTTCAGGGTTTTCCTTAGTAAAGCTACCAGAGTTAATCTTGTTTATGAGCTCTTGTTTATCAAGAGGGTGTTCGTTTTCTATTATCCAAGTAATCAGTTTCTGTATTTTCAAAAAAGAGAAGGAATATTCTCCTTGAAACTCTGCACTATGCTCAGCATAAGCTTTCCCTAATGGTGTTTCTGTAAAATCCGTTTGTGGGGCAGCGTTGATTTCGAAGCTCACCCCTTCAGTAGTAGAGCTACTATCAGGAGTGTTTCCCTTAGATGCGTCTAGACTTGTCGCTAAAGCGGCGTCTGGCTCACCAGATGAAAGAGCCGCAGGTGCGGAGGCTGTGTCATCAGCTGTGGCTGCAACCGGTGAGGCTACAGTGGAATGGTCATTCTCCATCCAGGCTATAAAATCATCTTGCTTGCTGTTAAATATTGCCTTTACATCCGCCTCTATAATGCTGTTTTCATCATTTAAAATTCTTTGCGCTCTAAGAAAGTCAAGAATTTTAGCTGCTTCATCATCCTTAATATCAAGGGTTTGTAGTCCCCCAGAAACAAATAATAATCCTTTTACAGGGCTTGCATCTTCTGCCTCTAATTTCTCTAAAACTTTATCAAATAAAACTAAAGCACGGGCATGTCTTTGTTCTGGCACAGAAGGTGTCGCTATTTTTTGCTTTATTTGTTGAAATTTCTCACGATTAAGTGCCATATAAATATTTTAGAGCTAGTTACGTGACAATGCCTTCTCTCATCAGAAGATCTAGTAGAGTATTTGCAGCACTTCGATCAGGGAGAAGCTCCTTGCCTTCACGGCTTACAACGTACTTTAGTAGATTTGGGACTGTATATAGTCCGCCTTCCTTGCTCTCTATTTGCTCAAGTGCGTCTATTACTTCTTGAGAAAGTTTTATATCAGCATCTTTTTCACTCCATAGACCGTAGTGCTCAAAAACTACTCCAGGGCTGGCTTCATGTGAAGTTTGTGTCGAATCAGGTCCGCCGACGGGGTTTGTGGTGTCTCCAGAGTTTGGGTTTCCACCCGTTACCGCATCTGGTGCGGCAGTACTAGAGTCAGGTGTTGTTGCTGTGGCTGGGTCTGGTTCCCCTGCCGCAGTTGTTGTATCTAGAGTTGCCACTGCAGGGGTTGGCTCTGTTGAAGCTGTGCTCACGGTACTGATTGCTGGATCAGCTACCGCCTTCGGTTCTCTGGCTTTTGCT
>CAYVOJ010000005.1:5980-11679 GCA_964453485.1 uncultured Candidatus Saccharibacteria bacterium | reverse complement strand
TAAGTCTGCATCAGGAGGTAATGCAGTTGTGGGTGCTGAAGTAGAGTCAGGAATTGGTTCTGTCCTTGTTGCTAGGCGTGCAGTAGGTGTCGTCTCCGCCCGTAGTATTTTGGAACTCGTATCAATAATTAATTCACGCCTATTGGCAAATCGTTTTAAAATGTTTAGTTCTTGATTTAGGTCTACATAGTCTTTATAAGTAAGCGCTTCATGTTTTTGAAAGTTTTTTGCTCGAGGGTCTAGGATAACAGCATGGTCCACATAGTCTATGAAGCTGCCAAGATCAAATTTAAAAGCAACTGTAGAGTAGCGAAGTTCCCGTATTTCTCTTTCGGTTGCCATTTGCAGCTCTTCTGTAATTTCTTCGACGTTATTAAACATCTGCATGCCTTCTAGAAAACCTCTAAGCTGAGCAACATTGTCGCTTATTTTTCTTACCCTTGCGGTTAAAGGATCAATAGACAAATCACTGAGCATGGCACGCACCCCCTCCCACGCTACACAGGCCTCCATAAGGTTTAACCGTGCTTCTCTCGCGTTTTCCCGTTCAATTTTAAAAGAATCTTCGCTGGAGTGCTCGAGAATTTGCCGTCGTGCGGGCTTAACCTCTCCAGATATCCTAGGTCTAGCAGAAGAATTAAGCCTAAAACTTCCGTCACCTTTTCCTTTTGGTCCTTGTTCAGCCATAATGATTACCCCAGTATACCTTTATTTTAGAAGAGAAAGTGATATTTCTCCACATGTAGCATATAACGCCCTCGGTTGTTTTATGACCCCTTTTTTGGTAGTATAGTCATATACCTGAAACGGATTGTTTGAAACAATACTATTGACGGAACTCGATATCAATGAGCTTATGAAAGCCTTGATAAACCCTTGCGGTGTCTAGCACAGAACCGCCCTACTACTATCGTGGTATCTATATATACAAAAAACATAGCAAAGCATTTCGCGCTGACATTGCTCATCGCTATTTCTTGGGGTATTCCCTATCCTGGGCACGCAGGAGTCATCTCATCTTTTACCGGCAAAGTAAAAGCTATTTTTTTGCCTGATCAGACCCCTGATACTGAAGCTGTTTCTACATCTCAGACAATGCAGGTGCTGCGCCCTGTCGTAATCGACGATGCTGAGGTAACAGGCGCCCTTACCCAAGATGCCACCGCGGCATCCCAAGACGCCCTTTCTGCTACAACAGGATCACTTCGTGTGTCTACTGAAGACATTGACTATCCGACAAGCGATATTATTAGTGTGTATGAAGTAAAAAAAGGAGACTCTCTCGCCTCAATCGCCAAATTGTTCGGTGTCTCTAAAAACACTATCATGTGGGCAAATGATCTGAAGTCAGAAAAAATTGCACCCGGGGACACACTCGTTATTCTCCCTATGACAGGTATCAAGCATACCGTGAAAAATGGAGACACCATCGGTACCATTGCGAAGAAATACAAGGCGGACGTAAGCGATATCGCTAAATTTAACGGACTCTCTCCCGATGAAGATCTAAGCGTTGGTACAACGGTGCTCGTTCCTGAAGGTGAACTTGCTGTTACGACAACAGTAAAGGCTAAGAGTGGAAAAGTAATCGTTAAAGAAAAGTTACTTGATAGCTATTCTAATACGACACCGGATGGATTCCTTATTCGCCCTGTGGTGAATGCTCGTAGAACTCAAGGTCTCCACGGGCATAACGGTATCGACTTTGGTGCTACACCAGGAACACCTGTCCTCGCTTCTGCGTCTGGTCGTGTGATCCTCGCGAAAGCAGGCGGATACAACGGAGGGTATGGAAGCTTGGTCATCATTGCACACGAAGGTGGGGTGCAAACGGTATATGCTCACTTGCGACAGGTAAACGTATCTGCAGGACAGAATGTCTCACAAGGACAGGTAATTGGTCAGGTAGGAAATACAGGACGTTCGACAGGGCCACACTTGCACTTTGAGGTGCGCGGAGCGGTGAACCCTTTTTAGGTTTTGTTGTAAAACTATTTCATCTGCTTTGTTGCGTAAAATTTTTACTCCACGCGTCGTACCAGTTGTACGCCTTAGTTGTAAAAATTTTATGCGCCTCGCAGCTAAAACAGTTTTACAACAAAACTCTCTTGAGTTGTTTAAAGTCTGACAAACTAAACGCTAATGGCTAATGGCTAATGGCTAATGGCTAATGGCTAATGGCTACCACTACACTCTGTCTTCGTACAGCTTTGGTCTATATTGAAAGGCTTCCAAGATATGCGCACTCGTGACATCTTTTGTCTGTGACATATCTGCAATAGTTCGTGCGAGTCGTAGCACACGGTGATACGCCCGAGGTGAAAGCATATACTTCGTGGCGAGTTGCTGCATCAGTTTTTGTGATTGTTCATCAAGTGGTATGTGCTGTGCTATATCTTTTGCTCGCATGTCTTTATTAAGTCGAAGTTTTGAGCCATGTTCTTTAAATCTGTGCAGTGCAAATCCCCTCGCTTTTTCTACTCGCATTCGAATATCTTCACTTTCTTCGCCGACACGCGCATGAGAAAGTGTTTCATAATCAATATGCTGTACTGGAACCCACATGTCGATACGATCCATGATTGGTCCTGATAGTTTACGAGCGTATCGCTCTATGTCATGTTGATTACAGATACAGCGTTTCACTTTACTTCCTAAATACCCACAAGGACACGGGTTAAGTGCGGCGATCATAATGCACGAAGCAGGAAAGGTAAATGTGCCCTTTGCCCGAGAAACACTAATTACCCCCTCCTCAAGCGGTTGTCGTAAACTTTCAATAACACGCTTGTCAAACTCAGGGAACTCATCTAAGAAAAGCACACCGCGATGTGCGAGAGTAACTTCTCCCGGACGTGGATGCGCTCCGCCTCCAACGAGAGACACGTAGGATGCCGTGTGATGTGGAGAGCGAAATGGAGGGTGGGTAATCAATCCTGTTTTTGAATGTGCAACAGAGTGGATACGAGTAACCTCAAGTGCATCATCTTTGTGAAGCGGAGGAAGTATCCCGGTGAATGCTCGTGCAAGCATAGTCTTTCCTGTTCCTGGTGGTCCGTAGAGGGCGATGTTGTGCCCACCAGCTGCAGCTATTTCAAGCGCGCGCTTAGCAGTTTCCTGTCCTCGTACATCTTTAAAATCCAAAAAGAAATCTGGTCGTACATAGTGTAGTTCAGTTGGGGGTGTTTGTAGTAAAAATGTTTCAGGCGCCGTTACGCCGTCAATTGTCCCGCCTAAATGAAGGACGATATCGCGAAGTGTTTTATATCCGTAGACACAAATATCATCAACGAGTGCCGCCTCTTCTTTGTTTTCTTCTGGCACAAAGAGTTCACGTATTCCTTTACTCCTTGCTTTTTCAGCAATAGAAAGCACGCCTTGTAACGGAGCGGCGACACCAGAAAGCGAAAGTTCTCCGACGAACCATGCAGATGAAGGTGCTCGCTGTAACTGCTTCGACGCAAGTAAATACCCAAGAGCAATCGGCACATCAAAGTGAGACCCCTCCTTTTTAATGTGCGCAGGAGCAAGCGATACAGTAACTTTATGATTCTCCGTTTTTGGATTTTGTAATCCAGTATTTTTAAGTGCAGCGATGACGCGGTCTTTGCTTTCATCAATTGCTTTATCTGGCAGTCCGACAATCGAGAACGAATATAGTCCGGAAGAAACATCTACATCAATCGCAACCGGCTCTGCCTCAAGTCCTACGATATGTGCGCTGTAGATGGTGGCGACGCTCATTATTTGGTAATGCTGTTACGAAGGGAAAGTATTCCCTCGCTTGATGAGGAGAACACAAGATGATGCTCCCCGATAAACGCATAGACAAACGTAGATGATCCTACAGTTACGCTACGCATATTTTGGTTTGAACGAGTAATATCAGTGAACACAAAGACCGGTGTACTGCTTGCATCAAGAGTATATGTTCCATCAAGAACTTCTTCCGCTATCGCTTCTTCATTTTGAAGCATGCGAGCAAATGCTGCTGAGTAGTTAGAAATGGTTACATCTGTTCCGTATGCCGACGAAGTGATTTGCTCTGCCACAGGAAGAAGTGTCTGGGTGAGTGTCGGAGAAATTTTTTCTAGACGAGCCCGCACAACGTCTTTGTTCCTGGCGGCTTGTTCTTCTTTAGAAAGAAGGGTTTGTGCTGCTTCCGGAGTAGTTGGTTGTCCTGTGTAGTACAAATATCCGAGAACAGAAAATCCAACAAGTGCGATAAAGGCGATAAACGCTACCCAAATGAAAAGTTTTCTATTAGCGTGAGCTTCTTCTTCTACAAAAGCTGGAGGGGCATTGCTGATATCATTTGCAGCAGAAGCTATATCCCCAATAGAGGCTTCTTTGTTTTTAATCTCTGCACGAATGTCGTGCTCAAAAGTGTCTATATTTGGAACGGTCATGTTCACAGTATACTCTCAAAAAACAAGAGCAAAGAGTGAATAAACGGTTGTTAGAAAAATCTAAAGAGACTACTTCCCTGTTTCTAAATTTTCCCCAGGCGAAATACCGAGATCTTCATCAGAAAACTCTTTAATCATGGCTTTCTTTGGAGACCCTCTTCCTTTTTTTGCTGCTGATCTGTGTACGCGATAACCCATTAAGAATTTTTCAGGAGCGTCACACATGTCGATGAAGTCTTCACAGGTTGCGCGAAGTGATGAGGATGATGAACGTCCGAACGAGATTACTTCTACTTGCACGCCAAAGTGTTCCTTAAGGAATACAACAAGTGGCACGAAATCGCCATCCCCTGTTGCGAGGATGATAGTGTCTACTTTTGGTGCGAGACGAATAGCGTCCACTGCCATGCCGACATCCCAGTCAGCTTTCTTGGCCCCGCCGTAAAAGATCTGTAAGTCCTTTGTTTTTGTTTCAATACCGATCTTGGTGAGTGCCTCAAAGAACTGAGTCTCATCTCCCGCCTCTGTGGTGATTACATAAGCAAGTGCGCGGATAAGCTTACGCTTTCCGACAGATGCTTCCATAACTGCACCGAAGTTTACTTTTGTGTTGTATAAGTTTTTTGCACTGTGATATAGATTTTGAGTATCTATAAATACTGCGACACGCTGGTCGCTGTGTTTGATAACTGACATAGAATAGTTGGTGGTCAATAGTTAGTAGTTGATAGTACATACATACAAAACAACATACACACTAAAACCTTTTAATATTAAAAATAGAAACGTATAGATAGTATACACCTAGACACGGCTTAGGAGGCTGAGTGTTGTGGTTAGGGTCGCTTACTATACCCGGAATACATAAGCGCGCCGTTCGGCGCGCTTATGTATTCCCACCTAACCTTTAACTATTTGAGGCCGAGCTTTGTAACGATAGCAGTGTATCGCTTCTTGTTACTAGCTTCGAGGTACTTAAGGTGTGTACGACGATCAGCAACCATCTGGATAAGTCCACGACGTGAGTGGTTGTCTTTCTTGTGAACCTTCAAATGATTTGTAAGTTCAGTGATTTTTTTACTCAAAAGAGAGACCTGAACCTCTGGAGATCCAGTGTCTGTGTCATGTATTTGAGCTGTTTTGATGGCGGTAGCCTTTTTTCGTGTAGTAAGCATACTATAATATCTATTCCACTATTGTATCACATATTTCTCTAAAATGCAAGCCCCTTACGGAGCAAAGGTAAATAACTAAAATAGGCAAAATAAACCAGTTTCCCATCAAAATATG
>CAYVOJ010000005.1:0-5970 GCA_964453485.1 uncultured Candidatus Saccharibacteria bacterium | reverse complement strand
AATATGGTGTTAGAAGAGTGTCCCCATAATATTGTACGACATAGGTATATACTCAAAATAGTTAGGAGTTGAATTCTCTAGCTCCTGGCCTCTAGCTGCTAGTCATTTAACATGAACTCCCTCTCCGCACTCAAATCCGACTTTCTTCAATATATAGAAATAGAAAAAGGGCGCTCCTCTCTTACGGTGCGTAATTATGAGCATTATCTCGACAGATTCCTTGATTTTATTAAAGTTGAATCCCCTGCGGATATTACTGAAAGTGCTATGCGTGAGTACCGTGTTTTTCTTAATCGTCATCCAGCGCGTGTCGCGAAAAAGGGTCAAGCTGTTGAAACATTAGATAAACGAACACAAAATTACCACCTGATCGCACTTCGTGCATTCTTTAAATATATTCGTAAACGTGGTGTACAAGGATATGACCCAGAGCGTATAGAGCTCGCTAAGACATCTCAGCGTGAGCTTGACCTCATTTCAGAAAAAGAATTAGAAAATCTCCTTTCTGCACCAGATCTTTCAACGGTTGGTGGCTTACGTGATAAAGCGATACTTGAACTATTCTTCTCTACAGGATTGCGCGTGTCAGAGCTATGCTCTTTAGATCGTGATACAGAACTCGGTACAGGAGAAATTTCTGTACGAGGAAAAGGTGGGAAGATACGAGTGGTGTTTGTTTCAGGGGCTGCATCTCTTGCAGTTAAAAAGTATTTGGACAGTCGAGTAGATATTGATGAAGCTATGTTCATCGATCACTCCCCTCGTGCGCATGCCAGAATGGTGAAAGAAGAATCGGTGAGGCTGACCCCGCGTAGTGTGGAACGCATTGTACAGAAGTATGCGGAGCGCGCTGGTATTGCAAAGAAGTGTACACCGCACGTGATTCGCCACTCATTTGCTACTGACCTTCTCTATAATGGTGCTGACTTGCGTACCGTACAGATGATGCTCGGTCACGCATCTATTGCTACGACACAGATATACACGAACGTAACTAACAAATTCCTCCGCGACCAGTTCGAGAAGTTTCATTCGAAGAGAGGGAAAGAAGATAAGTAGATGTCACAGGCTCTGTAGAGGCTTTACATAGAAAATAAAGACTACAAGCGAAAGCTTGACAGAATAATTATATAGTTGTAGTGTACTGTTTAGCAAAGGCGCCCGCCCGAGCACATTGCAATTCTTCAAGAAAGGCTCGCCATGAGCAATAAAGGCCAACTTCTACAAGACCCCTTCCTGAACGCGCTGCGCCGTGAGCATGTGCAGGTGTACATCTACCTGGTCAACGGCATCAAGCTGCAGGGGCAGATCGAGTCGTTTGACCAGTATGTCGTGCTGTTGCGCGGTACCGTCACGCAGATGGTGTACAAGCACGCCATCTCGACAATCGTTCCGGCTCGTGCAGTGAACTTCTCTGCAGAAGAAGCACCCGCACAGGTCGCCAGCAACGACGCCGCCAAGCCCGTGGCAAAGGCGAAAGCCTGAGTACCCGATCTCCTCACGGGACGATGAGGAAAACGCCGCTAAACCACACAAGGTTAGCGGCGTTTCTTTTTGCTATACTACTCACATGAAAATAGTCTCTTGGAATGTAAACGGCATACGAGCCTCTCATAAAAAAGGTGCACTCGGCACTCTTTTTTCTCTAGGCGCAGATATTCTTTGTGTTCAGGAAACAAAAGCGAATAAAGATCAGTTGGGTGAAGATATTACTTCGCCTGAAGGATATACATCATATTTCGATAGTTCAAAAGTTCGTAAAGGGTATTCAGGTGTGGCAATGTATACAAAGGTGAAGCCTGATAAAGTGTTGTACGGTCTCGGTAAAGACGAGTATGACGAAGAAGGTCGCTGCCTTACTCTTTGTTTTAAAGACCTTGCTGTTGTGACGGCGTACTTCCCAAATGGTGGACGAGATGAAGCACATTTTCAGTTTAAACTTCGTTACTATGATATGTTTTTACAGCACGTGCAAAAGCTTGAGAAGAAGTATGGCTCAGTTATTTTTTGTGGAGACTTAAATGTTGCGCACAGTGAAATAGACCTTGCGCGCCCAAAGGAAAACAGTAATCAAATAGGGTTTCTCCCCGTTGAGCGCGCGTGGGTTGATCGTGTAGAAGAAGCAGGTTTTGTCGATACCTTTCGTACGCTTCACAAAGAAGATGTGAAATATTCTTGGTGGGATCAGAAAACATCCTCACGTGATAGAAATGTTGGCTGGAGAATAGATTATTTCTTTGTTACAAAAAACCTCACTAAAAAAGTATCTACAGCAGATATTATGACAGACATGATGGGGAGTGACCACGCACCGTGTGTACTTGAGGTGAAGATATAAGAAAAGAAAACGAGCGCGGTCCGAAGGACCGCGCTCGTTTTCTTTAGAAGAAGTAACTATCTCACCCCTTCTGTTGTTGTTCCTGTTCTAATAGCTTTGCGGGCACTTTTTGCTGCTTCTTCAGCCGCTTTCTTATCTGCTTTTGCTTTTTCAAGAGCTGCCTTCTTATCTGCTGCGATTTTCTCCCTCGCTGCTTTTTTCTCTGCTTCTACTTTTGCAAGGGCTTTTTGCTTTGCTTCTCGGCAGGCTTTTGAGTCAGTTTCAAATGTGCTCCAGGCAGCTTTTCTTGCAGATGCTAGTGTTGCTTCCGCTGTTTTAATAGCAGCTTTGTAAGTGTCTGCTGCAGTTTTTACTGCCGCCTTTTTTGCAACAGGGTCAGTAATAGCTGCTGCAGCTTTTTCTGCTTCTGTTCGTGCTGCGAGAGCCTGTGTCATTGCAGTGTTGTATAGTGTTCGTGCAGCAGCAATTGATTCATCTCGCTTTGTGATGGTTGTTTGTGAGCAAGAAGTGAATACTTGAGCAGGGGTAACAACTCCTTGGGTTACGTTAACGGATGTGGTTGCTACTTCTTCTGCAAACGTGAACGAAGGAATGAAGGCTAGCCCAACTACTAATGATGCAAGTGCGTATTTTTTCATAAAAGTGTAATAAATAAGTATGTTCCTAGTGTATCATCTCTTCTACGTTGATGGGTGGATTCTGTGTGGAAATACTACCCACGATGTGAGGTGATAATCGCCTCTATTCCAGGCAGTGTTCCTTCTGCTAAAAAGTCGAGCATTGCTCCTCCTCCAAGCGAAACATATCCTATATTTTTCGTGATATGAATTTTATCTGCAACCGTAAGAGTGTCTCCCCCGCCGATGTAGGTGTGAGCAAGATGCTGTCTCGCAACTGAGGTAAGCATGTGTTCTGTGCCGTAGAGCCATCCCTTCTCATATAGACCAAGTGGCCCGTTTACAATAACCGTTTTAGCTTTTTGTATAAGGTCATCAAGCGTTGCAAGTGTTTCTTTTCCGCAGTCGACAATGGTATCTCCACGAGATACTTCTTGAGCGGAAACTTCTTTTCCGTTTGAGAGGAGTACGTCTGTCGGTAGAAGAACAAAGGGATTGTTGGTAAGCAAAGAAGTATCCTTGTATGTGGGGTCATAAAAACTGTCCCCTATTTCGTACCCTTTCTCTTTAAATAAGTTGTGAGCCATTGCTCCACCGACAAAGACATGTACACCTTGATCAGTGTAATGCTTAATGAGCTTTAGTTTTGTAGAAATTTTGGCGCCACCAATAATGAAAAGTGCCGGTTTTTCTGGTTGTAAGGCTTTGCTGAGTGAAACGATTTCTTGAATACAGGTTGGTCCAAAATAAGAAAGAAGATAGTTCGGAATTCCGACGATGCTCGCATGTTCTCTGTGTGATGCTGAGAAAGCGTCATTGATAAAGATGTCTCCAAGCGAAGCAAAATCCCTTGCAGTAGAAGGTGTGTTTTCAGTCTCTCCTTGAAAACATCTGGTATTTTCAAGGAGCACTACGTCACCGGGCGCCATAACGGCTATCTTTTTTTGTAGATCAACAATATCTGTTCCGGGAACAAAAGAACAAGAAAGTAGCTTTTCAGAAAGAAGCTCTGCCACAGGCTCAATGCTTTCACCTTTTTCTCCGAAATGTGAAAGAAGAATAGTTTTCGCCCCAGCAAAAGAGAGCTCTTTTATGAAAGGAATAATGACATCAAGTCTCGTTGTGTCAGTTATTTTCCCGTCAGCTACTGGTAGGTTGAGGTCTACACGCACAAGAACACGCTTACCTTGTACAGCCGACACATCAGCCAGTGTGCATGGCAACAGATCATCTAAATGCATAGTTATACGCCGTGCGCCTTATAGATAATGGACGCAAATGATGCCACTTCCTGAGATGATCTTCCGATAAGAAGTCCATCTACCCCACCTTCTGCAAGAAATCCTTGTACTGTGTCTTGGGTTACCGCCCCGCCATAAATAATTGCAACTTTTTTCGCATAATCAATACCAGAAAGAGAAGCAAGAGCGCGTCTCAATGCGATAACTACCTCAAAACATTCTTGCGGGGTTGCTGGTTCTGGTTTCCCTATTGCCCATACCGGTTCGTATGCAAGGATGAGATTTGAGAAAAGTTCTCGTGGGATATTTGCAAGGAGGATTTGTAGCTCCTCTTCAATTTCTGCAAGATATGACCCATCCTTGTCACGTACTTGTTCTCCTAAACACACAACGGTCAGCAGTTTTGCTTGAAGTGAAAGGGTTATCTTTTGAGAAAGAGTATGTATGTCTTCTCCTCGGGCTCGCACCTCACTGTGTCCAAGAAGTGTAAACGCTGCATCAGCACTTTTTAGCATTGAAGGTGTTACCAGTCCAGTTTCCTGTCCAATGGCGACCCCAGAACTATTCTCTCCACCGATTTGGCCATGTACAGCAAGTGGAATAAGAGAAGGAATGTATATATCAGGTGCAGCTATATAGTATGCCACCCCAGGAACTTTCTTCTTTGAAGATGAAAGTTTTTTTTCAAGAGTCTTCACAAAAGAAATTGCTTCTTTTAGTGTTCCTGGAGTACTTTTCCAATTACCAATGATAAAGGGCTTGGTACGTTTTTTCATGAATAAAAGTATACCACGCAGAAGGATTCCTTCTTTGCATACTGTTCACGTAGTGCTTGTCTAATCTGTGGATTGCTGCCTGGAGTAAAGACCTTGCAATTTCTGTGCAATATGGTATGATATAGTAGTTATCAGGTGTGTACGTGTAACCGGCTCCGAAAGAGCCGGTCAAATTTTTATAAAAGTGAATCTATTTATAGACGTTAGCATTCAGTGAATCCAAGATTTGCTAAAGACTAACAGCTATAAGCTAATAGCTATATCAACATGTTAGACATAAAAGCATTAAAAATTGCCCTAGAACAGCTCGAACAAGAGAAGAAAATCGCCCATGAAAAGGTGGTTGATGCAGTAGAAAAGTCACTTGCTGCAGCGTATCAGAAAGAATACGGAAAGCGTGGACAGCTTGTTCGCTGTGCCATTGATTTTGAAACAGGAGAGACTCGTTTTGAACAAGTAAAAGTCGTTGTTGATGAGACAACGGTTCGTATGCCTGTTGAAGGAGAAGATGAAACTACTCCTGAGCCAACACCTGCTGAAGGAGAGGAGCTACTCCCTCGCTTTAACGAAGAGCGTCATATGTTCTTAACAGATGCAAAACTGTTTAAGAAAAATGCAGAACTCGGTGAAGAAATTATCTTCCCCCTCGATGATCAGGATGACTTCGGTCGCATCGCGGCACAAACTGCAAAGCAAGTGATCGTGCAGAAACTGCGAGAAGCAGAGCGTGAAAGTATTGTCGGTGAGTTCACTGATAAGCAAAACACCATCATCTCAGGTATTGTGCAGCGTGTAGAGCGAGGTACGATCTTTATCGACCTTGGCCGCACAACAGCCATTCTTCCTTTTGAAGAACAGATCCCTTCTGAACGCCTCCGCCCTGGAGAGCGTATCAAGGCATACCTCTTCTCTATCGAAGAAGGTTTCCGCGGGCTCTCAATTCGCCTTTCACGTACACACCCAAAGTTCTTAATTGAGCTCTTCAAAAATGAAAGTGC
>CAYVOJ010000004.1:0-21885 GCA_964453485.1 uncultured Candidatus Saccharibacteria bacterium | reverse complement strand
CCCCTCCCGCTGCCTCATTTCGGCGACATGCACGCTCAAGGAGACGTGAGTGGAGATAGAAGACGTCTCCAGGGTACGCTTCACGTCCTGGTGGACGCTTAAGAAGGAGAGACATTTCACGATAAGCAACCGCGTGCTTTGAAAGATCATCATACACAACAAGCACATCTTTCTTCTGATTCATGAAGTATTCGGCGACAGCAGTTCCAGAGTATGGTGCAAGGTATGATAGTGCTGCAGAGTGTGAAGCTCCAGCAAGAACTACAACCGTGTACTCCATAGCACCGGCAGCACGGAGTTTTTCTACAATCTGAGCAATTTTTGATTCCTTTTGCCCAATCGCGATATATACACAAATAACTCCAGTGCCTTTCTGATTGATAATCGTGTCGATTGCAATTGTCGTCTTTCCGGTCTGACGATCACCAATGATAAGTTCACGTTGTCCACGCCCAACAGGAATCATAGCGTCAATTGCTTTTATTCCTGTTTGCATAGGCTGATTAACAGGTTCACGCTCCATAACTCCAGGTGCAATCTTCTCCACAAGCTCACGAGCGGTAAGCCCTGACAAAGATTCTCCGTCGAGGGCATTCATAAGCGGATCAACAACTCTTCCCAAAAGAGCATCTCCTACTGGTATCGAGAGAACTCTTCCTGACCGAGTCACCTCCTCTCCTTCGCGAACACCATCAGCCCCTGAAACAATCACCGCTCCCACCATGTCAGATTCTAGGTTAAGAGCCAGACCTTTTGCACCAGAAGCAAAAATAACCTCCTCCATAGAGGCGACTGATGTTAGCCCTGAGACTCGCGCAATACCATCACTCACTGACAATACATTTCCTACCTCACTAACAGAAATTTCGGTACTTAGTGAATCAATTTTCTTTTCTAGATCTTTAATAATTTTTTCTACTGACATGGTTTTGGTGATTAGGGTTACTAGTTAGGTACTGACTTGTTAATACTCTTTAGTTTGTAAGCTGTTTGATAATTCTTTCTGCACTTCCGTCATAGAGCTTTCCTCTGAAACGGGCTTTGAATCCTGCCAGAAGACTTTGATTGATCGTTATCGTGTGATCTGCTAAGTCATTCCCGACAATACGTTTAATGTGCGAAACCGCATCACCACTTACCGGAAAAGGACTCTCAATCGCCACGGTAGCGTAAGCAGATTCTGCAGCAGTCAATCGCTTAACCGCTTGTAGAACAAGAGGAAGCAACGACAGTAGCTTATATGAAGAAAGTGCCTCAGTCACTTCCGTAACAGTAGCTTTTTCTTCTATGATAAGTGTTGCCAGTTTACGAGATAGAGTCATGTGATGGTAAGTAAGAAGTTATGCTTTTATACGAGCAATGAGAGCGTCATTCTCTTGTGCATTCACTTCTTTTTGCAGTGTTTTTGTATAAAGATCTGCTACAAGCGCTGGAGCTTTTTCAGCAAATGCTTTTTCAACATCTCTGGCAAGAGATGCTTCTTTTTCTGCAAGTGCTTCTCCTTTTTTAGCAGCTTCTGCCTCTGCTTCTTGCACAATATTCTGAGCAACAGTTGTCGCTTGAAGATGTGCTTCGTTAACAATTTCCTGACCTTCAGTTTTAGCTTCTTTAACAATTTTACGCTTCTCTTCTTCTGCTTCAGCTAATGCTTTTTCTGCATCTGAAGCATTAGAAAGACCGCGCTCGATAATCTCGTGACGTGTTTGTATCGTCTTACCAAGCTTTCCGAAAAAAAACTTATTAAGTAAGAACAAAATGATAAGGAAGTTGATAAAGTTAGCAAGTGCTACATGCCAATTAAATCCAACTGAACCTAAAATGTTAAGAATTTCTGACATAGTAAAAGTTTGTAGCTTTTAGCCGTTAACCACTAGCAAAAACTAATGACTACACGCTATAGAGCTGTTACTTTAGGAGGAAGAATGCTACAAGCGCGAAAATCGCTGTTGTTTCTGTCATCGCAATAGCAATGATCATCTTTGAGAAGATTGAACCCTCTACATCAGGATTACGTCCAATAGCCTCCATGGTCTTTCCTACGAGGTATCCTTGTCCGATAGCTGTTCCAAGCATAGCGAGGATACACATGCCTTTTGCGATATAAATTGCTGCTTCTGGTGTCATAAATATGATTACTATTCAATAAAAATTGGCCTTAATGGCTTTGTGGAAGATTATAGCATAAAATATCCCTTTTTGGTAGGGATAAGTCAATAAGAAAACCGCCCTCTGTCACAGGGCGGCTTCACGGTCAAAATAACCGAAACAGAAACCAGATCAGCATTGCCGCGCGAGTTCAGCAGCTTTTCCGATATAGGTTGCCGGCGTGAGCGCAAGGAGACGTGCTTTGTCTTCATTGGGAATATCCAAACTCTCGATGAGCGCATGCAGATCCTGTACCGTGATGCTTTTGCCACGCGTAACTGCCTTCAATGCCTCATAAGCACCCTTGTCGCCAAAACTCTTCATCACAGTCTGAATTGGCTCGGCAAGAACTTCTGGTGCATCATTGAGATCAGCGAGTAACTTTTCCTCACAAATCATGAGCTTACCAAGACCGCTTAAGATCGATGTATACGCGAGTAAGGAGTGACTGAGGGCTACCCCCATATTGCGAAGTAGTGTCGAGTCAGTCAGATCACGCTGAAAGCGAGAGATGGGCAATGTTGCTGCCATGTGTCGGAGCAGTGCGTTTGCAATACCGAGGTTACCCTCGGCGTTCTCAAAGTCAATCGGGTTAACTTTGTGAGGCATTGTCGATGAGCCCACTTCACCATCCTTTGCCTTCTGCTTGAAGTAACCGAGACTGATGTATCCCCAGATATCACGACAAAGCCCGATCAGCACTGTATTCAGATGAGCCATCGTATTAAACAGCTCGACCATATAGTCGTGCGGTTCGATCTGGGTGGTGAATATCTGGAACTGTAACCCCAGTCGTTCCCTCACCACTTCTTCTGCAACTGATTCCCAATCAGTATCCGGATAAGCCGCAAGGAGAGCGTTGTAACTACCAGTTGCTCCGTTAATTTTTCCATAGAGTTCAACACTCCTCAACTGACGAACAAGTCTCGCAAGTCGCGCCACAAAGTTGGCAAACTCCTTTCCGACAGTGGTCGGCGTCGCTGCTTGCCCGTGAGTACGAGCAAGCATCGGAACGCTGGCATACAAATGGGCTTTGGCACGCAAAGCAGCCACAAGCTCGTCGAGGTGCGTGAGCAATATTTCACGTCCATCTTGAAGCTGAAGCGCGTGAGCAATGTTATTCACATCTTCGCTCGTCAAACCAAAGTGAATGAAGTGAATGTGTGGCAAAACTGAGACGAAGTGCGGGTTCCTGCCAAGGTGATATTTCAGCCAGTATTCGACCGCCTTCACATCATGATTGGTCGTTTTTTCAAACTCTTTGATGGCCGCAGCATCTTCCACAGTAAACCCTGAAATGATCAGATCCAAAGCAACGTACCCCTCATCAGAAAATTTTGGGAACCTCGGAAGTCCAAGCTTGCTAAGCTCAACAAACCAAAGAATCATCAGCAAAAGACGTCTTTCAAACAAGCCGTACTCACCCATGACACCGGCCAATTCTTGCATACCGGGCTTTTTGGAATAGCGTCCATCAAGCGGAGAAACGGCGGTGAGAGCGTTAAAATCGGACATTTCTGTCTCCTAAAAAGTTAAACAATAGCTGTAGCTCAGCTATAGAGCATTCACCTTACAAATAAAGTGTTTAGATAAACCTACCATAGAATAGGTATTTTTAAAATTGTATACAAATCAGCGTTACTTGTATCTACATAGAAAAATGACCCTCACTTCTGAGTGAGAGTCATTTGCCAAACGGTCGGCGTGAGGTCATTTTTCCGGGGCGCTTCCCCAGAAAATTACTTCACATACAACCTGCCAGACGATTCGTCCAATGTACCAGATCAAAACAAAGGCAAGATAGCCAAAGCTTTCTGGAAACTGCATTCGAATCTGATCCGCAGCAATCACTATCAAAAACAAAAGCGCAACTGCGAACGAAACCATCCAGAGCGCGGCGTTTGTCATGTTGGGACTGTACCACTGCCGAGAATACAAACACTTTTCGTGAAAAGCAGGGTGAACATGATTCATCTGCATGAGAACTCCATTAAGGTGACAAAGTCACAATCTACAACTTTAAAACACTTTTGTCAAAAAGTTTCTCATTAAAAAACTTAATGCTTCCCGTCCTCTTTTTTCAACACAAGAGAATAATACACAGTCACAAGGGCGACGAATACAATTGACTGCACAACTCCCACAAGAAGCCCCATACCCATCCAAATCGCAGGCACAGCCACTGCAAACGCTCCAAGCAAAATCACTGTAAGCACTTCATGAGCAAACATGTTACCGAAAAGTCGAAGTGATAATGACAACACTTTCGCAAACTCAGAAATGATTTCAATAAGCCCGACCAAAAAACCGATTAACGATGTCAATCCAGCACCAAGCCCTTGTCTGAACCCTTTGTAGACTTGCTTGATCTGAATAAAGTGTGAAAGATAGCCAAATACCCCCTGCTCTTTCATTCCGATAATTTGCATACTTACAATAACCGCAAGCGCAAGACCAAAAGTTGTATTGAAATCAGTTGTTGCTCCACGGAAAAGCGGCACATGCTCACCATTAATCGTAAGAGAAAGACCGTTTAAAAATGGAATCATTGGCAATAGGTTGGCAACGATTAAGTACACCATCAGTGATCCAACAAACGGTATGATCTTTGCCGCTTTTTCTTTACTTCCAACAATTGAAGTTATAAACCCCATTACCGCTTCATAAAATAGTTCAGCTATGTGTTGAAATCCAGAAGGAATGAGTTTTGAACGAGAAATCTTTACACACAGTGCAACAAGGAGCAGAGTAATGAAAAGAATGGTAAGAGTTGAAGTAGCAACAGAGAAAATACCAATATCTCCTAATACTGGTGCTGTTATACTCGGTATTTCCTCATGAACATGTAGAAACGATGATTCTGGTGCTGTCTCTACGTGAACTTCATTTTCATGCATAATGCCCTATAGCATAGCATAATTTGAGCTATTTTAAAATACACACCCTCATATTATTCTCCTTTCTCATAAAAAGTAATGAGGACAGCGAGGCCGAAAATGATGGTGACAAAGAACATAGCACTCTTAAAATCAAACCAGTCCCCCAGTGAGTATGATCTTCGTACAAATTCATTAAGACACGCATTCGTTAAGAGAAATCCAATCCAAGCTAGCGTTATTTTTCTCCAGGCCCGGTCAGTCTGTGGAATAATAGACTGAAAAGCGGCTTTTAAAAAAGACGTGTTAAAGAGTAATCCGACGACTAGTGTTGTGGCGGTCGTAATGTCGTATATAGTATCTCGCACTTGTATGAATCGTGGCTGATGATACGCGAGTGTTAAGTATCCAAACACCGTTGTTAAAAAAGCGATGTAGAGTGCAAGGTACGGCAATCGCTTATGTAACCAATAACTAAGCACTGTTGATATGATAGTGACAATCATTAAAATAAATGTCGCTTTGTATATATGAAGATAATGAAAAGATGCAAGGAAGATTATAATTGGTCCAAATTCTAAAATACTGCCAATGAGAGCTCGAGTGACTGTCGCTTTTGTGAAGAATGGGGATAGCGCCATGATATACTCGTACAGTATAAACTACTATGTCTAAAATCAAGCATCTTTTCACAACATTACAAACAAAAGCAAGTGCCCTTACTCTAACAACACCAGGAGCAATCATCCTTGGGTCTATTATTATCGCGCTCGCAATTGTAACGTATGGGTTCATCATAGCGAATGGAACTGGGAAAAGCACCGCTTCAGCAAGCAACCCGCTACCTGCTCTCCTTAAATCTGTCTCTGTAAAGGAAAAAGCATTCAATGCTTGTTTACAAAGCGGCACAATGACACAGTTTGTTAATGACTCCATAACAGACGGCTCTCTTGCTGGTGTGAACGGTACACCGAATACATTTATCATTCGTGTTGAAAATGCCATCCCTTATATTGTTGCAAATATTTCAGGAGCCGTATCATATGATGTTTTCAAAGAAGCGGTTGAGCAAGCGCTTTCAAGTACGACAGCAACTACCTTGCCTGTCTTTAAAGGAAAGATGGCGCAAGCAGAGGAAACAGAGCATGGAACCATATCAGGACAGGTGTATGTCATTGAGTATTCAGACTCAGAGTGTCCATTCTGTATTCGCGCACATTCTACAATGAAGCAGCTACGCAGTGAGTACGGTACACGTATTAATTTCGTCTATCGTCATTTTCCACTAACAAGCATTCATCCGCACGCACAAAAAGAAGCTGAAATGATCGCTTGCGTACAGTCACTTGGAGGGGCAAAAGCTATGTATCCTTTTATTGATGGACTGTTCTCCTTTAAACTTAAAAATAACATTGGATATATACCGACCGAACAGTAAAAATAGAGGTATTTTTATACACCACACGACTCTTTACAAGTAAAGAGTGGAGGTGTAGGATTACGGGGTGAGCCCTTTATAGATAAGAGTTACCTCACAACTAGACCTGCCGTGACAACGGCAGCACCTTTAATTAGCAATAAAGAGGAAGATGAGATGATACCTGCAACGGCAACCGGCGGCGCTCTCCGCCGGAACACAACACCGAGGGGCCAGAAGAGCCCAAAAACCACAGAGTTGACAGCTGATAACTGCGAAAGCATTCTCGCTGCATTCAATACTGTGATCAAGGAAAAGGGTATGCTTACCCTGCGGATTGCGGCAAATGCTGAGATGGCCACAAATGGGTATTCTCACAACATCACTACCCCCTTGACCCCGGAGAATGTCTTTCATTCGCTGAACAAGTCAACGGTGGTGATCAGAACGGGCGGCCTGGTAGCCGTACCGATGCATCCAACCGACCTCCTGGTTTGGGCCACCCAAAAAGGCAAAAGGGAGCAGCCAGGATGCATTTTTGTTCGGCGGCGCTAGGCAAGCCCGCATTTTTGCCCCTTGCAAAAAGCCACTCTTCGGAGTGGTTTTTCTTTTCCTAAATATATTTATAGTATAAAGTTATAAGCCTTTCGCTAAAAAACCTATTTCTTTAAATCCCCTTTCACCTCTTCAGCATGGTCTGCTGGCTTTACTTGCTCGTATATTTTCGCTACATTCCCTGCTTCATCGATTAAGAAACTGCTGCGAGTAATTCCCGTGTATTCTCGCCCCATAAATTTCTTAAGCCCCCAGACACCGTACGCTTGCGCTACTTTTGTATCTTCATCTGCCAGAAGCGGAAATGGTAGCGTATACTTTTCTGCGAATTTTTTATGGCTTTTAACAGAGTCTTTACTTACCCCCAAAATAACTAACCCCATATTCATCAATTCTTTGTGGTTATCTCTGAAATTACATGCCTCTGTAGTACATCCAGGAGTATCATCTTTTGGATAGAAATATAGCAGTACTTTTTTCCCAAGATAGTCTTGTAATGCGTGAACTGTTCCATCTTGATCAGGAAGACTAAACTGTGGAGCTTTTTTACCGAGACTAAGCATGATACGGGCAGTATACTCTATGCAGCGCAGTTACGACAAACTCCATAAATCTCAATTGAGTGCGTCGTAGTCTTTTTAAACTGTTTACTTTTCTGCAACATTTTTTGAATAGCTCCATCAATAGAAACCCCTTCTATTTTTTCAATGGTCTCACACTTTCCGCAGACAATTTGATGGGAGGCTCTTCCTGTTTCAAGTTCGTAATGTGCGTGGCCATGATTAAAATCAAGCCGACGAAGTAATCCCGCTTCATGTAAGGTTGAGAGATTACGATAAATCGTTGCCTGATCAATTGCTTCTTTTTTACGCAAGAGTTCTACCAATTCATACACCGTAATAGGCTGTTTTGCTTTAGCAACCATTCCTAATACACACAGTCTGTGTGGTGTGACTCGCAAACCGGCTTCTTGTATATACGTCGTTAACTCTTCTTTAGTATATCGCGCCATATACAATAGAGCATACTACAGATTAATAAAGTATTGCAAACTATTCGCATAAAGAGTAGACTACTCTTATGATTATCTTTGCATGTCTCGCATTTCTAGCAACTCTTCTGGGAGGTATTATTGCGTTAAAACTTCACCGTCAAATGCACCTCCTCCTTGGGTTCACCGCTGGAGTAATACTCTCTGTTGTAGCATTTGATCTCTTCCCTGAAATTGTAGAACTGTCAGAGGAGCTGTCCGTCCCATTACATACCGCGATGATTGCTTTTGTTGCTGGGTTCCTTATTTTTCACATCATTGAAAAATACATACTCATTCACCATTCCCATGAGAGTGATTATGGTGAGCACCACCATCCTTCTATCGGCATTGGTCAAGCTCTAGCTTTAATCGGCCACTCGTTTTTGGATGGCGTTGGTATTGGTCTTGCTTTTCAAGTTTCACCTGTAACCGGATTCGCTGTTGCTTGCGCGGTGCTCGCACATGACTTTTCAGACGGTATCAATACCGTATCACTCATGCTTGCACACAAAAATTCACACAGAAAGGCTTTTCTTTTTCTTTTACTTGACGCCTTTGCTCCAATAGCCGGAGCACTTTCCACACTTCTTTTTGTCCTTGCACCACAGTACGCACTTATCTACCTTGGAATCTTTGCTGGTTTTCTTCTCTATATCGGCGCGAGCGATATCCTACCTGAAGCTCACAGTAAGCACAGTAAGTGGACAACTGTTCTCATGACAATTACTGGTTCTGTGGCAATGTATTTCGTGCTTCGAATAATCGGTGCTTAAGCGATAATCCCTCCTCCGATACAGGTATCCCCGTCGTAGAGTACAAGAGACTGCCCTTTGACTGCTGTTATATCACCCTCTACCACCGAGACGGTTGTCTCATTTTCAACACGAACTTTTGCTAAAGGAGCTCTATACCTCGCCCGTGCTTCGTATACGTCTCCTTGAGTAATTGGTCGCGTCCATGTGGTGCGAATAAGCGATATAGTGGCTCCTTCTATTTCTTGAGGCGGTGTTTGTGATACTACAAGCACATTTTGTGATAGATCCTTGGCCACAATAAAATACGGTTTTTCGTCTATACTTTTTTTAGTAACCGTAAATCCGTGACGCTCTCCAATTGTATAAAATGTCACCCCATCATGAATACCAATAGTTTCACCTTGTATATTCTTCACTTCGCCCCGCTCTTCTTGTATAAATGTTTTAAGTAGTGTTTTAATATCAATCGTTCCCACAAAGCAAAGCCCTTGGCTGTCTTTTTTTGTGCTAGTAGCAAGCCCTCGCTTCTCTGCTTCTTTACGGACATCTTCTTTTTGCATACCACCAACTGGAAAAAGTGTATGGGATAAATCTGACGAAGTAAGTGTCCACAAAAAGTACGTCTGGTCTTTATTTCCATCACTGCTCTTTACTAAATGTAATGGGTATTTAGTAGAATTTTGTGATATCTGAGCATAATGCCCGGTGGCGATATAGTCTGCTCCCTGATCCTTTGCCCACTCCCAAAAGGCACCGAATTTAACTTCTCGATTACACATAACATCAGGGTTCGGTGTTCTACCGGCACGGTACTCTTCAATCATGTAATCAATAACGCCTTGCTTGTACTCTTTTTCAAGATCAAGTGTCACGAAAGGAATACCGAGCTTTGCAGCAACACGTAGTGCATCTAATCGATCCTGTTTCCAAGTACACTCAATAAAATCTGGCTGCCAGACTTTTATAAATACACCAGTTACGTCATACCCTTGCTCAAGAAGCAGCGCAGCTGACACTGAGGAGTCAACACCACCAGACATGCCGACAAATACTTTTTTCTTAGCGTTAGACATAGATGTAATCTATCACCTAGTTCAGGAAAAACAAAACCGCGCATAGCGCGGCCAGCAACAAGAGCTCGGTGCTGTTTATTATTTGAAAAACAACAGCGCAACACCCTACACCGTAGATGTTGTTGCCCTCTGATGCAAATACTCAAGGATTGATGCTAACTCTGGTGAAAGTAAAAGCTTTCCTAGAACTGTGATGTCATTGTTTTTGTCAACAAACCCCAAGCACCAGGTATCGCCATCCCTAAATATGACAGCTGCACCGTTGTTGATCACTTCAACATCAAACCTCAAATACTGCCCACCGTTCTGATTGAAGATGGATACCTTGGCGTTGTAGAAAATCTCGTCATTGGGATGCGTATTGATTTTCAAAGCTGCTTCAGTTACCCACAGAACTGCCCTACAGATCTCATGTATTTCTCCATTGGCCTTAGGAGTTCTCACCACAAGGCAGTACTGCCCAAACTCTAGTGCACTCATCTAAATATCCTCCAAAAATCCCGCACTGCGGTAAAAAGGTTCACCACCAACACTACATCACCACGTAAAAATCTGCAAGAACTTACCTCGATCGTACTGTTTCACTTTTTAGTGAAACAAATGTTTATGCATTCATCAATTTTCTGTACACAGCAACAAGTGCACGAGTATCTGCTAATGCTGTGTGCGCTTTGCTATTTTCTACTTTCAATAATTCACACAATGCACGGAGAGAGAATTTATCAGCCTGTGGAGCATCATACAAGCGGGCAAGTGCCATAGAAATAGTATCAAGCTTTCCATAGTGCATGAGATTTTGGACACCAGTTTCTTCAAAGGCTTTCATTACAAAGGCGTAATCAAATACTAAGTTGTGTGAAATAAAAATTGCTGATTGCGTTTTTTTAGCAAATTCTTCCATTGCCTTTTTTCTATCCACTGCGAACATCCAGTCAACTTCATTGTAACCGTTTACTCGAAGTGCTTGCTCATCGGCTTTTTCAATATGCTCCGGCTTAATCTTCCACTCACATTCTTCTATAATTTCTAAAGACGGCCCCTTTCCTGGACGCTCAACCTGACGAGCGATGATAAGAGCAAGTTCAATAATTTCATGAATTTCTGGATCTGTTCCTGTAGTTTCAGTATCGATAAATGCTAGATTGTGAGATTTCATAGGGGAGGATATTAGATTTTAGACGTGGCACAGTATGTTTTATAGTTATCTAAAATCTATTTAAGATATTTCTTAATATTTGCCTTATGTTCAGTAAATGTTTTAGCGTAATGCATTGTACCATCATTACCTGTTATATAAAATAAATAGTCAGTAACTATCGGATTATACACTGCACCAAGAGCCATGAGACCGGGGTTATTAATAGCCTGCGAAGGTAACCCTTTTACTTTGTATGTCGCAGGAGCAACATCAACCTGAAGCGGCATACCTAATGCTAATCTCTTAAGTAAAATACCAGCTACTATTTTCATTGATTCTTCCGTCTTTGCTTCACCTTCTAGTATAGCTGCAAGTGAAATAACTTCACTTTCTGTTGTAAGAGGAAAAGGAATAGCTGTACCTGAAAATGCTTCTCTGTATTTTTGATTAAAAGTATTTGTCATGATTTCCACAACCCTACTTTCTGTTGTTGAAGGAAGCAAAAAATAAGTAGAAGGGAAAAGCCTTCCATCAGCTCCGCGAGCAGATACTTTCTCTCCAAAAATATCAACAGAAAGCTCAGGTAAAACCTTTTTCACAAGTGACGCAATTTCCGCAGTAGTGCTTCCTTCTGGGACAGTCAGTGTTACAAGTGGTACATCCGGCCTTCCTGCTATAACTTTTTTAAGAATATACCCAAGCACTTGCGGTGAGTCAAAGATGTATCCACCAACGTGCACCTGTTTATCCTTTCCGATAAATGACGCCCATGTGCGAAACAATAAGGCGGAATGAATATATCCTTCATTTTCTAAGCGCGTACTGATACTTTTTAGACTCTCCCCTTCCAAAATAGTGAACTGTTTCTTCACAGGAAAGGTATTTGGTACTGTACGAGTAAGATACCAACTGTATCCAAATAATATCAATAAAAGCACCACACTCACACCGATACAAATGGTTCGCATATACCGCTGCATACCTATTGAGGAAGATTAGTAGGTGCAATACTTTTCGCACTATCAATACGCGGAAGTGTAGGAACATTCACTACCTGACCTGGGAAGTGGTATATCGTCGCAAGCTCTTCCATGTTAAGACATATAATTTCTTCTGATGTTGGGTGCTCGAAAGGATGGAGAAACCCCTCATACATCATGCGCCACATTTTTCGCACCTTAAGAGGGAATGGCCAGAATACACGATCTTCCCACTTATCGAGTAATTTTCGTTCTTTTGTGTGAATATGAAAAGCTTCTCGCTCCACATAGTTTTCAAAACGTTCTTCTTTACGCCACGGAATACGCTGATTGAGGAAGTTCTCCCAAGGATAATCGTATGGATCACAAATGTTTATAGAAAAAGCATTTCTGCTCGGCCCTGAAGCATTAAAATTTTTCATAATGAGGAATATGTTGGAGATGTTTGAAGAGTCAAAAGCCTCTTTTTTTGCAACATACACAAGACGAATAACAACACGCATAATTGGCTTGGAGAGCTTGAGATTAATCCTTTCAATTTCTTCTTTTTCTTCAACAGTGAGCTGTGACTCTTTCTTTTCTTGTATCTCTCGTTCGTCAACGTAGGTCATTGCTTTCACCTCTGAACCGGCGCCGTCTTTTTTAGGTACGTTTATTTCACGAGGAATACCGTTTTCATCGTATACATAATCGCCTTCTTTTACCTTTTTGACTTTACGAATCTGCTTCTTTCGTAGATCCGCAATATCTGCCAACGACCAGTGATCATGCGTTTTTTCATTCACATACATCTTCGGCGCTTTTTTACCGTTAAACTGACTTTCGTCTTGGACAAGTACCTGATACCAAACATGTTCCCCTTTACCGACATGCCCCATAAATTCAAGAAGTGGTCCTAGTGGATCTACTTTGTACTCTTCTTTTGGATCTCTATCTAAGCCGAAATCAACATAGGTCTTAATAGGTAAGTAATCAGCTTTCATAGTGTAGTCACTGTCACCATCTTTGTACGGCTTACCTGTATGAGGATCGGTCGGTGTCCATTTTTTTTCTAAGACATAGTTAGCGCTCCACGACTCCACATCTGTTGAAAGATGATGATAATGCATTAGCTTTGTGTAATCTTCTGCCTCAACAACTTCTATTCCTGGATAGTGAGCATACAGATTATCTTGCACAAGGTGGCGAAACCGTCGTTGAATACGCATGTAAAAATGTATAGTTCCTTCAATAGATGCGATTTCAAGTGATGAAAACACCGGGAGATTTCCTAGTATTTTTCTCTTATACCACACCGGGATACCACTCACATGCGTCATAGACGTGAGCACTTGCTCCATCGCTAAAGGTGACTTATTTATTTCTCGCGGGAGCTTAATCTCAAGCATCATCCAATCAATGGACCCTGTATGCCTCTGATTTGCGTAAAGAAGCCAAAAACGCCAACACCATGTAAAAACCAACAGAACAACAAAGGAGTAACAAAGGAGTAGAATGAAGTCAACGATGAGTTGCATACTAAAAGTATAGCAAAGATAGCAATGAGGGACTAGGGAACAATGTTAGCTGTTAGCAAATAATATACAGTGAGCAGAACAAATACAATAGCGGGTCACCATTTGGGTAGCGCGTTTGTATTTGTTATGCGGTTTAAGCAAGGGTGTACATTCCACCTGCTTTTTTAAAGAAACGTGGATTCTGAAGGTTTACAAGTACAGTGTTTGGCTTAACGATACGTTTTGCGAGAACACGCTTGATAACATCTTCTTTTGAAAGTGGCTTATCAGCTTCCTTCAAAACTTCTGTAATTACATCACGCACAACCCCTCCTGTGTGACCCCAATCTTTAAGTCCGTACATACCGCGTCCAACGAGGACAAAACGAGAATCTTTAATAAGTTCGTTGTGACATGTTGCTACGTGAGCTTTCTTGCCAAATGTCTTGTTAATTTCAGCTGCAACATCCTTAAAATGCATTGGACGTCCTGCTTTACGCATAATAAGGTATGCATAGTCCTTAATACCACGAGCTCGAACATGAGGAGATGAGGTACGTCCCCACTCTGAAAGCTGGTTCTTCCCGATAAGCTTAGAAAGAGCCAGGTAACGATAGATAACCTCTTTATTTTCTTTGTATTCACCTACAACATCACTGAGGTGCGCTATAAAACGATTAAAGATATCTTCCTCCTTTACAAGATCTTCCTCACTAATTGAACTGTAAAGCTTTTCTAATGCTTCACGAACATGCGTCGCAGCACCTGTTTCTGTAGTGAAATGTGCATGGAAATGATCATCTTCTTTATGCTTATGGAACTGCTCGCCAAGAGCTAGGTAGAGATTAATATGGTTGTGAATGATAGGATCCTTTGAAATAGCACGCATAAGGTGTTCTTCTGAAACAACTGTACCGAGTTCTTTAAGAATGGCCGCCAATTCATCAAATACAAAAGCGTGCTCTTTGTAATCCTTTGATTTCTTAATAGTTGCAAGCGCAAAATTCTCAATCTGACGAACACGTTCACGAGTAATATCGTATGTTTTTCCGATAGCCTCAAGTGTCATACGCTCAGCTTTTTCAAGTCCGTAACGATTAACCACGATTTCTCGGGTACGAGGATTGAGCGTTGTGAGCAACTTCTTTGAGACCGCTTTTGGTTTAAAGGTGATTCCTGCCATATATGTTTATCTCTATATACTACTACAACTTGTCAAAAACGTCAAATTACGATATTAACAAGCTTTCCTGGGATGAAAATCTGCTTCTTTGGGACGGCCTCCCCAACATATTGTTTCCATCCTGGTAATGCTTTTACAGCCTCTAGAACGGTTTCCTCGGCAGAATCACGAGCTAGAACCACTTCCCCTCGAAGCTTGCCATTTACTTGAAGTACATACGTCACAGAGTCCTCAACAAGCTTAGCTGCATCATACTCTGGCCAAGATTCTCTGTGAATAGAGGTCGTACTCCCACATCCTTTCCAAAGCTCTTCTGTTATAAATGGTGCAAAAGGTGCAAGAAGCTTAAGGAACATTTTAAAGTCCCCTTCTGGCACTGACGTTTTTTTTTCGTATGCATTAAGACAAATCATCAATGATGAAATTGCAGTATTAAATGCCATCGCTTCAATATCTTCACCAACCTTCTTAATTGTCTTGTGCGTAATAGAAAGAGTTACATCAGATGGAGAAACTTTTGCCCGAAGCGCATAGACACGATCAATAAATCTACGCACACCAATCACTGACTTGTCATCCCATGCAACCGCCTGGTCAAATGGACCAATGAACATCTCATACATACGCAGTGTGTCTGCGCCAAACTTCTTTACGATCACATCTGGATTAATAACGTTCCCGAGAGACTTACTCATCTTTACTCCCCCTGTTCCAAGGATCATTCCTTGTGATGTGCGGCGATAGTACGGCTCACTTGTTGGTGTCATACCGATATCAAAGAGGAATTTATACCAAAAACGAGAGTAGAGCAAGTGAAGTGTCGTATGCTCCATACCACCGTTGTACCATGTGATTGGTAACCACTTCATAAGCATTTCTTTCTCGCCTATCGCTTGACCGTTCTTCGGATCAATGTATCGCATAAAGTACCATGAAGAGCCTGCCCACTGAGGCATTGTGTCTGTCTCGCGACGGAAATCTTCACCGTTTGCATCAGTGTGGAAATACCCTGCATCATCGATATGACCCTTCACATGTACCCATTCAGGTACTTGGTACAGCGGCGATTCACCGTTGTCGGTTGGCTCATACTTCTCAACCTGTGGAAGAGTTATCGGGAGTTCTGACTCATGTACCGGATACATCTTTCCATCTTTGTCATATACAAGTGGAATAGGTTCACCCCAATATCGCTGACGAGCAAATACCCAATCTCGGAGCTTTGATTTCTTCACAAGCTTGCCGCCAACCGCTTCCGTGATTTTGACACGAGCTTCTTCTGAAGTTAATCCATCGAACTCTCCAGAGTCAACAAGCATGCCATCACCAGTAAAAATTTCTTTATCTCCGCTTAAAAATTGAAGCCATGCAGATTTATGGTGTGGCCATGTTATAAGGTCTGCGATCTCGTCTTTGTTGTACCAGGCAACTTCATGAAGCCCATCATCTGCTTCACAATGAATCTTAACTTCTGATTTCAGTCGTGCGTGATAAAAGAAACCGAATGTTTCCTGATTCTTCTGCTTAGTATGTCTAAAGCCTATCCCTGACTTTGGGAAAAACTTCTCCCCCACTAACTCTATTTCTGTGTAACCACTTTCTTCTTGCACTTCTTTGTAGATGGATTCAAGCTCTGTATCACCTTTTTCAACACCTCCACCAATAAAATGCACTGACTCGAAAGACTCACCCTTGTTATCAGTTATTAACATGAACTGGCCTTTACCATTTTCAAGTATGACATCAACTACTTTACGGTGTAGCGTCTCGAATCCTTCACGTGCAGCATCTTCTCCTACATCTTTATGGTATGGTGCAATAACTTGCGCTGTGGGTATTCCATATTTCTTCGCAAATTCATTATCACGCTCATCATGCGCAGGCACGGCCATGATCGCTCCTGTGCCATAGGTAGCAAGTACATAGTCCGCGATGTACACCGGCACCTCTTTTTTATTACCAGGATTGATAGCCATCACACCTTCTAGTTTTACCCCGGTTTTCTCCTTTCCTTCTGCTGAGCGGTCAATATCAATTTTTTGTATTGCCTCGCTTACATACTTCTCTACCTCAGCTTTGTTTGTTATCTGTCCAGTTGCAAGTAACTTCTTCACAAGCACATGTTCTGGGGCAAGCACACAGTAGGTGCACCCAAAAAGAGTATCAGCACGAGTTGTGTACACGGTGAACAGATCCTCCAGATCTTTGATAGAAAAGGTAATTTCACTTCCTTCTGACATTCCAATCCAGTTACGCTGTTGGATTTTAATACGTGGAAGAAAATCAGTATCATCAAGATCTTTGTCGAGTCTCTCTGCGTACTTTGTAATTGCGAGCATCCACTGCTCTTTGTTTTTCTTTTCTGCCTGTGTACCACATCGCTCACACTTGCCATCCACTACTTCCTCGTTTGCAAGCACGCATTTGTCTTTTGGACACCAATTCACCGGCATTTCTTTTTTATATGCCAGCCCTTTCTCATAGAGCTTAAGGAAGATCCACTGTGTCCACTTATAGTATTCTGGATCTGTCGTATCTACTTCGCGCTCCCAGTCAAAAGAAAACCCACACGCCTGTAGCTGTCCACGGAATGTATCGATATTTTCTCGTGTTGTAATAGATGGATGAATACCTGTCTTAATGGCATAGTTTTCAGCAGGAAGCCCGAATGCATCCCATCCAATTGGAAACATCGTTTCAAATCCTTCCATGCGACGCTTACGCACGATGACATCCATACCCGTATAACTACGCACATGTCCAACATGGAGCCCCGCACCAGATGGGTATGGAAACTCGACAAGACCGTAGAATGGCTTCTTAGAACTGTGTGTGTCTGTTCTATAGGTACAGTCTTCTACCCATTTCTTCTGCCAATATCCTTCCACTTGTACATGATCATAGGGGTTCATAGTGCATTCCATATTACCATACAGAGGATAATAGATGCCAGACATAGAGACGTCAGAAAATGCGACACCCTCGGCATCGCATTTTCTTGATCAATCTTTATTACTGTCTGCTACCTACGGTTACAACCCAACTACCTCCCTCCCCAATACATATCAGCACTTATAATCCTCTTAAAACAAGTCTCACCTTTACCATGATTCCAGAATGGTGACTGATCTCCATCATAGTAGTAGTTAGATACCGAGTAAAATGCATCCATTCCACCGCCTTTACCGTATACCTGCCCACGCGCATCGTACTCACGCACAGTGTCGAATGTCGCACAGAGTGTAAAGACCGCCGGTGTCACAAGTTCTTTTTCTTGTGTTGTGTAATTCATTTTAAGTACCGGCTGCTGTGTTACCGTGTAAATGTAAGCAGTCTTTGTAACCGGGTCTACTGGCACGAGATATCCCTGGAAGGCGTCATTTAGCTCGTCGAGTGTTACAGGAAGCTTTTCTGCATTCTGGAAATGATTAAGTATTTCCTGTTGAATACGAGAAATATCTGACAGTCGCGTACTGTCGATTCGCTTTGCGCGCATTTCAGCTGGAGTTCCAATAATAGAAATACTCCACACAAGAGCAAGTACCACTGCCACCGTAGCGATCCCTGTCGCAAGCGCTGGTACAATTGTCTTCTCAGCATAGTTACGATGAATTGAGTAGAAGTAATAACCAAAAATACCCAGCGCTACAACAAACACCGCAAGTGCCTTATACGCAAAACGAACAGAAAGTTCGCCACCTAAGTATGTATAGATGATTGAAACAAGTGTTCCAATGAGCGTAGATATCGTAATAAAGATTGTTGTATACACCATTACCTTACGAATAGGTAAATCGCGCTTATACAAAAATTTTGAAATATCTTTTGCGATATACCAAGAAATAATGACGTAGAGCGGATACATCACAATAAGCGACGCAATTGCGAAGCGTACATCGCTACTATATACATCTACATAATTTACCTGACTAAGAACATCAGTAAACTTACGATCAATAGCTGTAAAGATAATCTGTAAGAGATTGGTAACGCTCACAACAAGTGTAATACCAACACCAAGATACATAAAAACATCAAGTGCTTTTGTTTTAGTTTCTCCATTCATAGAATATTTTGAAGTAATAAGCGAATAAATCATATACCCTCCTCCTGCAATAGCAAAGAGGAAGATAATGCCAACACCTACAATAATTGGTACTACCATACCTTTATGATAGCACTTTCATGGTATAGTGAACATACTACAGGTAACAATCTTTTAAGCTACACATATGCAAAACCTTGAAAATATTGCAATTACGATCACTCGTGGCGTCGGGTCAGTTTGGTCACTCATTATTCATACGCTTATTTTTGCTGCCTCATTTAGCCTTATATTTTTTGGTGTAAAGCTAGAATTCATACTTCTTGTGCTCACCACCATCGTCTCTCTTGAGGCGATTTACCTTTCTATTTTTATTCAGCTATCAGTCAATCAACAAGCACGGGCTATCGCGAGCGTAGAAAAAGATATTGATGAAATTCAAGAGAACGTGGAAGAAATCGCTGAAGATGTGGAAGAAATCGCAGAGGATGTTGAGGATATTGCAGAAGACGTTGAAGACATCCAAGAAGATATCGATGAAATTCAGGAGGATGTAGAAGATATCCAGGAAGAACACACACCAAAGCACATCACACCTCTTGTGTAATTCTTATAGCTCTATCATTGAGTGTGTTCCGGTAGTAAGATCGATCACACACACTGAATTGTTTTGAAGGAGAGTATAGTCCAGACCTTCGAATGATATTTTTTCCGATGAGACAAGCACATCCCCCCGAGCGTTCTTCCCTACATAGAGCGTATAGTAGTTTTCTAAATCAAGATCTTTGTACTGCGGATAGTCTATGTTCATAATTCGTGACACATACAGATGTGTACCATCATGAAGAATGGTATTTAAAGCAGAAAGCGATGTATATCTAGCACAAGTCTCTCTCAACATTGCAAGATATGCTTCTTGTGGAGAATTACCAGCATTTACATTTTCCAAGAACTTTCTGAATAAGCGTTCAGAATCTGTATTTCCTTCACAGGTGGATGCCAACTGAGGATATGGTCCGTCTCCTTTTGCGATAGTGCCGTTATGAATAAACGAGAACCGCCCTTCAATAAACGGATGAGTATTCTCTAGAGCATTTTCTCCCACTGTTTTCTTACGGAGGTGTGCAAGTCCACTCTCAGCTCGCCCTTCTGTAAAAAAAGAGAGCGGGGTAGTGTCAGCATCATCAGCGCTTGAGAGAATAGATTTGTATACGTGCGGCACATTCTCCCCCTCACCGTAAACAGCAATTCCCCAGCCATCTCCATGACCCGGTGTGATTGTTCTTGGAACAGAACCAGATACAGAAAGCAGACGAAAAGCATGTACGGCATCGATTTTTTCTGCCAACCTAGTTTCTTTTGTAAATGAGAATGCAAATAGTCTGCACATAATATATGTATATTGTTTATAGTACCTTAATAATTATCCTAATACAAAAGGAAGGCTTGTGACCTTCCTTTGCGGCATGACACTCGTAGTGTTATGCCGTTTGTAATACACCACTCACCGCATCACGGGTACCATGAACGCGCGACGTAGGCGTAGCCATCCACATTCCTCCGAGTGATATGTACCGCCCCTCTCTCGGACTCCACACAAAGTAGGCCCTGCGAATGAGACGATACTCTTCCCCCAGGTGACTCGCTTCTTCTGGTGGATGAAATGGCTGGATGAAGTGAACACGACCTTCTCTAATCGCTCCAAGGATCTTTGTCCTTGTCGCAAACCCCGCACCATCTTTCTTGCTTGGGTTGAACAGCAAAACCTCTTCGAAGCGACTGCCAGAGGATGGTTTCACTGCAAAAGGAACGGAGAAGTCCGGTTCAAAAGAAGGGTCTATCCTCTTCCAAAAACCAAGACCAACACCATAGCTTTTGTGCCCTTCATGAGTGATACTCGAAAGCGAACGCGACGTGAACTGTGCAGCCACACTGGTCTCACACCGCTGTGCGCGCACATACCACGCATGGCCAGCTAACACCTGCTTACTTACCGGACCGCGATAGATGGGAATATTTGCAGCTTCTGCAAAAATATCGTCATCACTTGAACCGTCACGCAACGAACTCACAAAGATGGCCCAGGAAGCGCCGACAGCTTCCTCTTGCTCTCGTAAATACGGAAGCAGTCGAGGAAGAAACCCTTGATGCAAGATGCTGGTTACCCCAAGTCCTGCTGGACGCTCTTCGATTTCGTATACACGTGGACTACCTTCATGCACAGCATAGTCAAAGCGAATCACGGTAGACGGCACAGAGAAACAACGCTCTGCGAGATTGTCTTGCTGCGGAAACAGAGTTCTCCATATAGGGAGAAACCCTGCAAGGTTCTCAACCTCATCTTCATCCATGCGAATGACATGGTCGTGTTGTTTGATTTCCCAGGGACCAACTTTTGTTGTAAAGAACATTTCTTTCTCCTACTGTATGCAGTTACCTGCGGTTAAAAATAGAAACCGGACTTCTTTCGAAGTCCGGTTTCTATACTTTTCATGTTTCACTAGTTTTATTTTCTAAGATTATTGTGATTATGCAAGTACAGAAATCGGACTTCGAAATGAAGCCCAGAGGAGGTGCATAAAACAATAATTTGTAGAAAACGAATTCATATAGTTACTGTATCATAGAGCGATATAAAGATGCAAGTCGCTCAGAAAAAGTACTTTTTTTATTATTTGGTTGTATTGTTGCAACTATCGCCATGTGATCACTTACCCCATCTACTAGCGCGACATCTTCAGTTCTATATGCAGGTGTCGTAAAAAGTCCATCCACCATATACATCAATCCTTTAACCCGGTGAAGATTCTGATCAATACTTGTTTGATATGTTAATGGAATATTATCTATATACCGCTCCTTAATTTTCGTGAACGTCTCATTTCCTCGCGGAGCATTAAAATCTCCACAGAGAATAAACTCTCCAAAAGTATCGAGCGCTGTGAAAAAAGGTGGAAGTGTAGCAAGCTGACGAGGGGATGACTCTCCGTGATGTGTTACATAGAAGTGGGTTGTTATGAAGCGAAATACCTCACCTTCGCTATCAGTTATTTCTGCCCACACTAGAACGTTGCTTTCCAACTCTTCTCTACGCTCTACATATTTTTCAAAAGGAATAGACGTTGTCTCTTCAGAGCCTGTATAGAAAACATAGCCGCTTTTCATTGTGTGTTTTGAAAAAATAGCTAC
>CAYVOJ010000003.1:0-22044 GCA_964453485.1 uncultured Candidatus Saccharibacteria bacterium | reverse complement strand
TTGATTAAATCCACCAATCCCGACATTCTCGACTGAAGGATCACCAGCTAGGATGAGCTCATATGGCCTACAGCCAAAGCAGCCGCCTTGTTTAGTTACAGGATCAAATGGGCCGTTTGGACAGATGAAGACCTTGTCCTCACCCTCACGCTTTGCCATGCGACGAGCTTCTTTTACTTTTATCGCGACTTCAAGGACATCTCTTTCTGCTTGCGCTCTATCTGGGAGTGGTGCTTCTACCATCTTGTCACTCTCGAGGTACCAGTAACTGGCTTTGGTCACCTTTCGTTTCTGAAGTGCGCTACAAAGAAGAAGGTAAATAGGTAGCTGAAGCGAACCTTCTTTTTCTTCGTTCTTCCCTGTTTTGAAATCCACAATGTGAAGCGAGTCTGTTTCAGGTAGGTACTCTATCCAATCGACGAGACCATTTAAAATAATGTTGTGATCCTCGCTGATGAAATAATTTGGATTCATTGTCTCTCGTGGAAGCTTAATGCGCTTATTCACGAGGAAGCGTGGATCCTTGATAACATTTTCTATCATTGCCTTACCGCGAGCTTTGAACTGCTCTTCTTCTTCGTCTGACATAAAGCCACCTTTTTTCCCAGTTACTTTTGTCCAGGCTTTTTCATAGTCGTCTAAGAGATCACGCTTCATGCGCTCCTCAGCTGGATAATCAGCAAGAGCTTCTAATACTTCATGTACTGCAATACCAAGTGACATGTGTGGAGTAACAATAGAGATTTTGTGCCCATTTTTATCTTTGTACATGTTATGTAAATAGTACAGACGTGGGCACTTCAGAAAGTCTCCCATCGAAGAGTGAGAAACCCATACAGCTGTATATTTATCAGTCATGACTTTAGTATAGCAGGTAGGAAATACGGCAGCAGCTAGTGTCTCTGTATATATAGACATTTGGAAGTATTGACAGGGAAACAAAGAGGTGTAGTATATAGATTACCTGCTGCTCCCTGACAATTGCCGCAAGCGTGCTTTCAATCACGTCTGCGGAGCTGGTAGTAGTAGGGATCGCTCTTTCTCGGCAATTAGGAGGTGCCATGCATCTGCCGTTCCAGTAGTTGAGTTTTGCTCAACGGTGTTAACTAGTCACCATCAAACTAGCGTCTTCGAAGCGGTACAATACGAGGAGTCTGCACATGCAGCACAACAACGGTCCGCCCAATAAGAAGGTTCCCTCATCTCACCCGCGCGCAATGGTCGCATAGTCGGGTTGCAAAAATTCTTGTCTTCACTTTTAAGGCAAGTCCTCGAGTGAGTTCTTAAGGTCTTAGGATCTAGCGACATGCATGCATGTACGCTCCCTGATTCAATACAAGAACTCTCAAGAGGTAAACAGCCAAGCAGCAATGCTTGGCTTTTTATTTTCTATTGTACATAAACCCGGTACAGTTTTGTATAAACTTTGACATTATTTTTTAATATTGTATAATGTATTCTTCAGTTCGTTCAACTATAGAGGAGAAAATGATCGCAAAAGTTATTAACATTATGTTGGCACAAAGCCTGCATCCTGAGAAGTTGTCTCAGCGCAACCGTCACATGCATAAGGCTTTGATGCTAGCGATTCAAAGGATAGAGGAGCTTCCGGCTCGCGAGATCAAGGCCGTTGATCGCTCTCATCAAGTACGTTTGCTTACAGAAGTCGAGTTAGCTGCTCAGGGTAATCATGGTCATGTTTACAGCCTTCGGCTGCGAACGCTGATCCCTGAGTTGGCAAATTTCGATGAAAACAAAGCATCGATTTTTTCCAAACGAGTGATGAGCACAATCGGGTATGCAATTTTGGTCCCCATGCCAACCATCAAAGGCTTGTTGCAAGAAGAAGGACTGCTGGTGACACTGGCCTTCGAAGTCTTTTACGAAGAGTATCAGAAGCAAGCTTCTGAGAAATGATTCAACAACTTTTCATTTTGTGAGGAAAAAATGATTGCTTCTCATCAGCTGTTTCCTGTACCCACCATGCCGCTTTTTCCAAGTCGGCGAGAGCTGGTGCAAACGGTCATGACCGCAGTGGTTTTGCCCCGTGCGATCGAGATCATGAACCGTGCCTTGCGCACGGGGCACGATCACGCCACATACCACCCTTTGCATCTGCGGCTCGACGATGTCGCCTTTGCTCAGTACTCAGAAGGCGTTGAACTTCTCGGGAACCTTCAACGAATGCTTCTCTTGAATTCTCGGAAGGGGCTGCTGGTAACAATTGGCGACACCTTGACGAAAGATGTCGCCACTGCAGAATATCTTCGTTCAGCAGGTTTCGTGAAAATCACTGACCTGATCGGCATGAATCGCCAACACTTCCGCAGCGCACTTTGCTGTGCGGAAGAAGCTGGTCGTCCGCGTCAGCATCAGCTGTACGCCATCTCGATGCCTGACGACGCGTAAGTCGGCCAGGTGCGAATCCCACAAGAAGCTCTTCGGGGCTTCTTTTGTTTTTTATATAGTGCCAGCAATAAGGTCTTCTTCAAACGCTTGTATACCATCTAAAGTTGCTTCATATGAACTTGTGTCAGGAAAATCAAGTGTTGTTATTTTTGTATAGACAGCTTGCACTAGCTTTGTGAATCGTGAAAGTTCTCGTTCTGTAGCCTTATCACCTAATGGAAGGGTGAGTTCTTGTATTGTATTGGTATCTGAAAGCTCCTCTACGAACTCAAGTGTGCCGGAAGTAACTGAATACGTACTGTAGTCTCGAGAATGCTCTACAAGAAGTTTATACATCATAAGCTGATGTTTGTAATGATGTAGTTTTATTTTGTCATACGGTGTCATTCCTGACTGTTCCCATGCATCAAACCCCTTCCCTGTCTTTAGGTCAACCACAGAAAGTATTCTGGGCTCTTTTTCTATGAGCTTATCTATTTTTCCAGTAAGAAGTGCACCATCAATGTGAACAGACTGCTTTGCAAAGTTTACTTCAACAAGATGTGTGCCAGAGAAAGCATCTTTTTTTATAGAGTAGTATTGCTCTAAAATCTTTTTTCCTCGAGCTTCCAATTTTTCTTGCTCAAAGTCTTGTAGACGCCCACGTTTAAGTTCTGTTGTAAATGACGTGATAAGTGTCTCAAGTGGTGGTGTAGTATTGTGAGCTTTAGCATAGATCTCCCCTTCTTCAAGGGCTTTGTGAACGGCTGTTCCATAGACGCTGCTCGCTGTTTTTGCTTGAGGAAAACGGAGAAGATTTTGCTCAAGAAACATCATTGGGCCACCCTTTGTTAAGTCCAAAAAGTTATTTAAATGGGTTGGTGAAAGCATGTATCCTTCGATCACTTTGTGAAGGAGTGCTTTCTCATCTTTTGCAAAAGGCGGCGTATGGTACACCTGAAGCCCAGAAGCAAGTAGTTCAGGTGTGTGCACTGTTTGCGGTGACGTGTCAGTATTAGGTAGTTCGCTTGTGCTCAAGAAGCGAAGTGGGCTTTTATGATGCGTGATATAGAGCGTGTGACGAGCACGCGTAAGTGCTACATAGAAAAGTCTAATAAAGTCATCCTCGGTATCTCCGGCGCTACCAAGTGGCATGTTGATAGGAAAAGAAAGTTTGTTGCCGCGCTTACTTCCTGCCCAAATATCATCATGTACTGACACGATAAAAACATACGCAAACTCAAGCCCCTTAGCCCCGTGAGACGTAAGAAGTGAGACCGCATTTTCATTGTGTGCAAATGCAGATTTATTTGTCAGTGGAACATTATAATCGACATGCATTTGCACGAAGTTCATGACATCGTGTACTTTGAGTACCTCGTACTCTCTATATTCACGAAGTGCTTTTATGAACTCACTTAATGACGACAGGAAGTGAATATACGCACTCTTTTTTTCTCGTAAAAGCTCTTTACTGAAATAGTATTCTTTGTATGGCGAAGTGTAGCTCGTTTGTAGTGTGAGAGAATATGGAGTGTTTGTGTATTCGTCGTCATGTTCTCCGTCTTGTACGAGAATATGGTCTTTACTTCCAATGAGTGTATCTAAGATAATTTCAAGAGGTGTCGTTTGTGATGCAACACCGAGCTCGATTAAGAAGTGAGCTATTTTCGAAATATCTTCGTACTCACTAGTGAGCATTGCTTCTAACCATGTGCACCCTTCTTTTTTTGCATGTTCAGCAATGCGCCAAATCGTAATTCTATCGATTCCCCAGAATGGAAATGCAAGCACTGTCGGCAAAAGGTGATCTTTTTGGAATGATGTGCCATTTATAGATGACAAAAGATCACACATAACAATAAGCTCCTTTACATGTGGCTCATCAAAGACGTTCTCCTTTCGTTCATAGGTGTAAGGAATTCCCACGGTATCAAGGTACGGTAATAATGCAGTGAGTTGTCTGTGTTCGCGTGCGATAAGTGCTATTTCTTGGGGCAGTACTCCTTCTTTAAGAAGTTTTTTTACTTCTTCTGCTATGTACACATACTCTTCTTCTTGTGAGGTAAAGCTATGAGTGTGCAGTGCGCCACTCTCTAGCTTTGTATTTCTCGCAGTGAGATCTTTTCGTATTTCTTTATAGGTGGTCTCTAAACGCTCTACTCCTTGTGTTACTATTGCTCGAGCAAAATCAAGAACTTTTTGCGTTGATCGATAGTTATCTGTTAAGACGATAACTTCAACGTCGTTGTACAGCTCTCGAAAGGAAAGAATGTTTGATATTTCTGCTCCTTGGAATTTATAGATCGCTTGATCATCGTCCCCTACCACGCATACGTTTGGCCTTCCTTCATGAACGGGATTGCTTGAAAGCGCTTTAACAAGCAGGAGTTGAGCATTGTTTGTATCTTGAAACTCATCAACCATAATGTATTGGTAGAGCTCCTCAAGTTCTGTCCGTAGTGTAATGTTTTTTTGAAGTACACCAACAACCTGTAGAATCATGTCGTCGTAGTCAAAGTATCCTTCTTTGTGGAGAGATGCTTGATATTGTTCATAGATATCACCAAGAGCAAATAGCTTAGGCAGCATGAGATAGTCTTTGAAAACGCGAGCACTTTGTTCGTCTTTTGTTGTGTATTCTGTTTTCCAGGTTGAGAGAGGCGTTGTTTTTTCTGTCTCATCTACTTCTTTACACGCACGAAGTAAACTCGCGCCATACATACTGCCGAGATTCGTGCCTGTCTTTTCGAGTGCGCTAGCAAGTTTTTCGCACAATATACGCGAGTCTTTTCCTATTCGTTCAGGAAGCAAGTCTTTAAGTAAAAGATTCAGTGTCGTGTAGGCGTGTTCATTCTCAGTGAGTAGCTCTCTAAACCTCTCCGGAGTAAGCCCCCCTTTTTTTATGTCCTGTATTCTCGCTTGAGACTCTTTGAGGTATGCATACCCTCTCTCTGGGTGGAATCCACCAAGAATGTGCTTGTGGGGTAGTCGTTCAAAAATAGTTTGCAGAATCTCACTTTGTATAAGTGTGCTTGCTGGACGAAAGTGCGTCGCTTCAAAAAAGTATTCTGGGTAGCGTCCAATGATGTCAGTACAAAATCCGTGAAAAGTGTAAATCGCGACACGATACGCATCGGCCCCAATGAGAGCCTCTAGTCGCTCACGCATGTTACGTGCTGCAGTTTCAGTAAATGTTAGCAACAGAATACTCGACGCTTTAGCTGTTCCATTTTGAAGAATAGCTCCTACACGAAGTGCAAGTAGTTCAGTCTTTCCACTCCCTGGCCCAGCGACAACCATGACAGGACCGTCAGTTGTGTCGACTGCTCTTTTCTGTGCAGAATTAAGTGTCTGATAGCGATCTTTAAAGGTTGCTTCCATGATGCTCTTAGTATAGCAAAATGAAGGTGCTAGTATATTTTCTTGAAAACACGAATAAAGATGGCATAGATTGCATACATGATATCAAGAGGTAACGCGATCAGATACTGTGCTCCGCGAAGAAGTGGGTTTGAAATTCTACGGACTGACATGCTGTGCTCATAGATGACCGTAAACACTACAATAACTCCAACAACTAAAAACTTTGTGAGTTCGGATATGTGTATGTGAGTGTATGTTTCTACAAGTAGAGCCACACCGACAAGCCCAACAATTGCATACGCAGCCTGAGGCATTCCTTTGTATTTGTGAATTAGTCGAGAAAGAATTGGCGTGATGAAGAGCATACTGACGACACCTATGCCGACGCCGAGCATTACGATATAGATATTTTCTGAAAAACTTACCGCAGAAATAACATTGTCTATACTAAAGACGATATCCGCAAGTGCTATTTGAGCAATCACCCCCCTGTATGAACTTTTTGGTGTAATTGTTTTGTTATCTTCTGTAACAACTCTTCCTAGGTGACTAATTGCTAGGTACACCAAGTACAAACCACCGAGTACTTTAAGCCAAACGTTTTCAATAATGATCGAGACAAGTAAAAGTGCAATGATACGAAAGACTGCGCCTAGTAAAATACCAATACGAAGTGCTCTCTTACGTTTCTCTTCAGGAAGAGATTCTGCAAGTGTTGCATTAACGAGTGCGTTATCTACCGACAAGAGCACTTCAATAATAAACAAAGAAATAATAATTGGAAGATATATATCTAGCATGGTGAGAAAAAGATGAGTGGTTGAAATGGCATAAGTATACAATAAAGCCTGTTTGAGGTATCAAACAGGCTTTATATTATTTTGCGGCTACCTTTTTTGGTTTCTTTTTTTCACGGGTCCCGTGTTGTTCTTTTTTTGCCATACGTATCAGTGTAAGGAAGGGAAATACTTTTTCAAAGGGGATAACTATGAAAATGTGGACCCTGTTGCGCAAGTGATGGGTTGACAAAAGTATCATTACGGGTGTATAATGATTTAAGCCGGTTTTGCTGCTGGCGTTTCGTTCTCCTCTGGAGGCATGTCGCCTCCCTTCAGCATCCTGACTTCTCGCAGTCCGGATGCTTTTTTATTTATTGCAATGTTTTGAAAGAGTTCTTCCAGACTGCTCTGCAGACTGAGAGTCTTTAAAGTAGATTTTATTAGCAGAAGATATTGCTCCAGAGTTTTTACACCATATATAGGTGTATGTTGTACCTGAATTACTCCCAAAAGGAAGAGTTTCTAAACTAACGTTTTCAGAAGAGGGCGCTTCTTTTGTTGATGTATATGTTATTGCTGGGGTATTTTTTATTGTGCTCTTGAAGATGTAAAAAGTAAAAACCGTAAGAAAGACTGTAGTTACAAGCAAACTTAGACAGGTGTACACAGAAAGAGAGCTATTGATCTTTTTAAGGATTTCTTGTATACTGTATCTCATAATATTCATATTTTAGTATAAGCTATGGCAACAAGAAAGGCCGCAGGTTCGGCAAAAAACCTAACAGATAGTAAGCCAAAGTACCTAGGTACTAAGCTTTATGCTGGAGAAATGGCAACAGCAGGAGCGATTATCGTTCGTCAGCGTGGTACAAAAATCATGCCAGGAAAGAACGTTGGTCTTGGACGTGATCACACTCTCTTTGCTTTGACAGCAGGAAAAGTATCTTTCTCAGAGCGCCGCATGAAGCATCTCGATGGAACAATCAAGCGAAAGAAGGTAGCAAACGTTGGCCTAGAAGGAACAAAGTAAAGTAAAATAAAACCACTCAATATTGAGTGGTTTTATTTTACTTAATCAGTAATGTAATTTTTTCTTTCTGTGTCCCCTGCTTCAGTTCTACTGTATGTTCACCGATGGCTTTAATCGGGGAAGCGATAATAATTTGTTTTGGATCAAGAGATGTTTTTGTCAAAGTAAATATAGCATCAGCAATATCTGCTTCCTTGATTGATGCAAAGAGTTGTCCTTTGCTATCTGATTTCTTTCCAGTAATGATGACCGGAGACTTTCTCAGGGTGTCTACAAGGGCACTAAAAGCCGAAGAAGCAATTTCTTTTTTGTGAAGTAAACTCGCCTCTTTTGCTTTCCACTTTGAAAGCTCCTCTGGGGTTGCTCGTAAGGCATCTCCTTTCTTAATAAGGACATTTAATGCATACCCGTCAGCTACTTCCTGTACTTCTCCTCGTTTTCCAAGCTTTGCTATATCCCGTAACAGAATGATTTTCATGACCTGATTATACATCAGATGAAAGGGACAGTACAGACAGGGTTATAGAAAAGAAATAACAGCAATTGTTTTGCTGCTATTTCTTTTCTGGCATCTAGTTGCTTTTTTTATTTTATACCTTTTGCAACCTCAATTGCTCGCATGAGCTGTGTATCAATTACCTTTCCATCCTTTCCTTTTAGTGCTGGTGTACTTGTTGCTACAAGTGATTCAATGTCTGGTTTGATGCCGCTTTCGGAAATATTTACTCCGCTTGGTGTGTACCATTTTGCGATAGTTACTTTGAGTGATGAGCCGTCACCAAAATTTACAAGCTGCTGCACAGACCCTTTTCCGAATGACTTTTCACCAACAATTTTTGCTACACCGTGATCCTTAAGCGCTCCCGCAACGATTTCAGAAGCAGAAGCAGAGCCACCATCAATGAGTACTACGATTTTAGTAGAAGCTGGTACACCAGCAATTCCGGTACTTCGATGATTAAGAACTGTCTCAGCTTGCCCTTGCCTCTCACTTACTACAACCTTTCCCTCAGGGAGGAAATATGAGGCGATATTTACTGCAGCTTCTAGATATCCTCCAGGGTTGCCTCGAAGGTCTATTACAAGGTAGTGAAGTCCTGAAGCAATGAATTCATTAATTGCTTTCTGGAATAGATCTGGAGAGTCGAGTGAAAAATTGTAAAGATGTATTATAAATGCACCATTCTTTTTCTCACTGTCGAGTGTTGGGATTTTTATCTCCTTTCTTACTATGGTGATGTCTGTGGGGGTGCGAGCGCCATTGTGTAAAACTTGTATTTTTACCGGTGTGTCAATCGGTCCTCTAATAAGATTAACCGCTTCATCAGAAGCTTTTCCAAGCATGGAGATGCCATCAACCGCAGTAATAATATCCCCAGCCTTGATTCCAGCTTTCATTGCAGGTGAATCTTTAAGTGGCGCAATCACGGTAATGTTTCCATCTTTCATTCCCACGTTCATGCCTACACCACCGAAGGATCCTTGTACATTCTCGGTGAAGCTTTTCGCTTCTTTTGGTGGGAAAAATACAGTGTATGGATCCTTATAGGTCTCTACATACCCTTTAATGATTCCATACTCTAGGTCTTTGCTCGTTGGTAGCGTACTCGACGCTTTCCAGAAGACAAATTTATCATCAAGTGTGCCCTTCACTTCGCTTAGCAGAGAGCTGTCGATTTTACCGTCTGCACCATAGGTTGTGCCAGAAAGCGCTGCACCCACAAGGATGCCGGTAACAAAGAGTAGTGTTGCAAAAAGCGCAACACTAATGATTCTCGGGTAATTTTTTTTCTGAAAAGATAATGAAAGCATATGGACAGAGTATATAGTACAAGTGTGGTAGAATGAAAGGTATATCTTTATGTCAGTATCTATCAGTCTTTACAATACAAAAACAAAAAACAAGGAAGTGTTTATCCCTCTTGTGCATAATACCGTCGGTATCTACTCATGTGGCCCAACGGTATACCACTATGTTCATGCAGGGAATCTTCGAGCGTTCATCTTTGCCGACACCCTTCATCGCATGTTCCTTTATACTGGGTATACTGTTCGCCATGTGATGAATATTACTGATGTCGGGCATCTGGTCTCTGATGGTGATGAGGGTGAAGATAAGCTAGAAAAAGGTGCCAAGCGTGAAGGTAAATCCGCATGGGATGTGGCTGTTTTTTATACAGATGCCTTTTTCCAAGATTTGGACACCTTAAACATAACTCGTAGCGAGTATATGTATCCGCGTGCTACAGATACCATAGAAGAGCAGATCAATCTTGTAAAAGCTCTTGAAGAAAAAGGCTATACCTATCGTACTACAGATGGTATTTATTTTGATACTGCACGCTTCCCTGCGTATGCCGATTTTGCGAAGTTAGATATTACAGGATTACAGAGCGGTGCTCGTGTTGAAGAAAATGTTGAAAAGAAGAACGTAACAGATTTTGCACTTTGGAAATTCTCGCCAAAAGAGTCAACTCGTGATATGGAATGGCAATCCCCTTGGGGTGTTGGTTTCCCAGGTTGGCACATTGAATGTTCTGCGATGTCAAAAAAGTATCTTGGAAATCACTTTGATATCCATACTGGAGGTATTGATCATATTCCAGTGCATCATACTAATGAAATAGCACAGAGTGAGTGCGCAAACGGTGAACCTTTTGTTAACTATTGGTTGCATAATAATTTTTTGAATGATGCATCAGGGAAAATGTCTAAATCTTCTGGTGACTTTCTTCGTCTTCAGACGATTATCGATAAAGGTATTTCACCGCTCGCCTTTCGATATTACCTTCTTACGACGCACTATCGTAAAGAAATGGAATTTAGCTTTGAAGCCCTCGACGCAGCTTCCACTGCATATACAAAACTGACCACATGGTGTAAAGAGAATAGCGAGGAAAAAGGTGTAGTTATAAAAAGCTACCTACAGGAGTTTGAGGATGCACTCTATGATGACATCAACACTCCACAAATCATTGCGCTTATGTGGAAAATGATAAAAGACACAGAACAAAAAAAGGGAGATGTCTATCAAACAATTATTTCGATTAACTCAGTACTTGGACTTGGATTAGAAAAGGCGCACGCACGAAGCATCGACCATATACATATTTCAGATGAGGTAAGAGCCCTCGCTGATGCTCGCGCCACCGCAAAACAAAACAAAGACTTCGCCACCAGTGACGCGCTTCGTGATCAAATACGAGCTTACGGATACGATGTAGAGGATAGACCAAACGGGCAAGAGATTGTAAAGAAATAATAAAAAAGCAGCAGACATGTTACTGTCCGCTGTAAGTACCTCAAAGGGAGGTGAAGTCGTCATGGTTGCATTGGTTTGCCTGCAACGGCGGACCCGAAGGTCTGACAACCAATAACAACCACTGCCCATGGTAGTACATATTTTTTATTTTGTAAAGAAAAACCGTCGAGTAACGTGGAGTTCGTTACCTGACGGTGCGGCGTAATTTGATTCCTGCGCGTGACTACTGGAGGATAGAGAATCAAGATGCTTTCGCCGTATATACACAATACCAAAGGAAGTGTTGTAAGTAAAGCGGAACTGGCTTATCCCCACTGTCCCCTTATTCCGACACATGTAGATGATTGGCGCAAGGTGTTGTCACTTTGTATACTTACTCCTATGATCCCCTTAGACCAGCTATCGTCATCATCAAAGTCAAAATCCCGTGGACGCGGGAAATATGGTGGTAACTATGAAAGCTATGACCGAAAGCCACAGGATGATTCACTTCGTGGTCCACGTATTCCCCCACAGGATTTAGAATCTGAGAAGGCACTTCTTGGGTCGCTACTCCTTTCGTCAGATGCACTTTTTGATATTGCAGATACCGTTAACTCACAAAGTTTTTATGCAGCCAAGCACCAAATCATTTTTGAGGTAATTGAGGAGCTTGTTAATAAAAAAGAACCAGTGGACATTCTTACGGTGTCAGCTGCGCTACGAGGAAGAAAAGAGTTTGATCAAGTTGGTGGTGCGCCATACCTTTCTGAACTTCTCGGACTTGTTGGTTCTGCTGCGAACGTGAAATACTATGCACAAATTGTTCGCAAAAAGGAGCTCTTACGAAAACTTATCGAAGCGACGACTCACATCGGAGAAATCGCTTATGAAGAATCTGATTCGCTCGAATCAATTCTTGAAGAGTCTGAAAAGAGTATTTATGAAATTACTACAAAAGGTGGTTCCTCTGACCGACTTATTGCTTTCAACGAACTTATCGACGAAACATGGTCTCGTATTGAGAAGATGTCAGAGAAAGACGGCGGTATGCGTGGAACACCGAGTGGATTTAAAGATCTGGACAATAAACTCTCAGGCTTTCAGCCATCTGACCTCATCATCCTCGCTGCTCGACCTTCAGTTGGAAAGACATCTCTTGCCCTCGACTTTGCACGTAACGCTGCGGTTAAGCATAATATCCCTGTCGCAATCTTTTCTCTTGAAATGAGTAAAGAGCAGCTTGTTGATCGTATGCTCTCAGCTCAGTCTCAGGTGGATAGTTGGAAACTTCGTACCGCAAAGCTAACGCTCGATGAAGAATTCCAGCGACTTCAGCAAGGAATGCATGAGCTTATGAAAGCTCCTATCTTTGTGGACGACAAAGCTGCAAACACTATTTTAAATATGCGTAGTACGCTGCGACGACTTAATTCTGATAGACCTATCGGACTTATCATCGTGGACTACCTTCAGCTCATGGGTACATCGCGTCAGTACGACAATATGGTGAATCAAGTGACTGAAATTTCTCGTTCTCTAAAAGGTTTAGCGAAGGAATTTAACGCCCCAGTGATCGCCCTCTCACAGCTTTCTCGTGCCGTTGAATCTCGTGGTGGTAAGCCTCGCCTCTCTGACCTCCGTGACTCTGGATCTATTGAACAAGATGCGGACGTGGTAATGTTCATTCACCGTGAAGATAAGTACGGTGAAAACACTGATCGTAAAAACATTGTAGAAATTTTGATTGAAAAGCACCGTAATGGACCAACGGGTATGGTTGAACTCTACTTTGACGACAAGAAGACATCATTCCTCTCTGTTGAAAAGAGTGAATTTGGTGACTTTAGTTTACCAACAGTAAACGTGCCTGAATTCTAGAGGTGCGTGTTAGAACAAATCCAGCAATAAATACAGTGTAATACAAGTTGCAAAAGATAGCGCCACCGACATGGTAACTATCCGATTTGATGGAGCCTTGCTGTATGACGGATATAGACGAGAAAAAATAAGCTCAAGAACAATGCCGAAAATAGTAATAACTATACCAACGGGCACAGAAAACAGAAATGCCATAACGCTTATATCTATTCCAAAACTAGCATCAAAGCCAAAAAATAGATCAGTGACAATATATGTGCAAGCAATTAGAATCAATGGTGGGATTACAATAAAAGGCCCGCTTAGCATTATTCCACGAATTATATTTTTCATAATGAAGAAAGTTTATCACTTATTTTTTAACAGATCTAATTAGCTAATAGGGTTTTTGCATAAGTAAAGGCTAATAGCTAGACATTTGTTATACTGGCAAGAACTATGAATGCAACAGACCGTCTAACTGAACTCTTCATGCGCTTTCCTGGCATCGGTCCAAAGCAAGCAAAGCGTTTTGTGTATTACCTTTTGCGTGAGCATTCTCACTATAAAGAGCAGCTTATTGCTGCACTAGAAGAGCTTAAATTTACTGGAAGAATGTGTGAGCTCTGCTTTAGATACTTTGGGAATAAGGATCCGAAACATACACATACAACATGTGATATTTGTCGTGACGAACACCGCGACATATCTGCACTCATGATTGTAGAAAAAGAGCTTGATGTTGATGCTATTGAAAAGACCGACTCATACCGAGGACTCTATTTTGTTTTAGGAGGACTGGTGCCACCATTAACTGACAAACCATCTGACCTTATACGCATTCGCGAGCTGGTGGCCCGTATTCATACGAACGTCGAAACAAAGAAGCTTACAGAGGTCATTTTTGCCCTTCCAGTGACTGATTACGGTGACACGACAAAAGAATATGTCGAGAAAACGCTTAAACAAATTGTTGGTATTGAAACCATTAGATTTTCAACACTTGCTCGAGGTCTTTCAAGTGGGCTTGAGCTTGAATATGTAGACAAGGATACGTTCACAAGTGCTTTAGAGAGAAGGAATTAACACTGAGCTAGTAGCTATTGCCAAAATACAACGTAATATAGAAAGCGCGACCACTTCGTGGTCGCGTTTTCTATAGTTACTATCAGCCCATAGCTAATTAATTGTTTCGATTTTGAGACTCATAAATGGCTGTCGGTGGCCATTTTTCTTGTGGTAGCGAGACTTTGCTCGGTATCGCTCCACGATGACCTTATCGAGACGTCCAATTTCTGCGACAGTAACGTCCACGGTACTGCCCTTGATGTATGGTGCACCAAGCTCTGTTGTGGTTCCATTGTCTTTAAGGACAACAGAATCAATGGTTAGCTTATCACCAACTTTGTAATCACCCTTGATCTTTTCAACGGCGATTTCATCTCCCACAGCAACTTTATATTGCTTTCCTCCTGTTTGAATAACTGCGAATGACATAGTTGTGAAATTATACACTATTTTACAATATCGTGCAAGAGTAACTAATTGACTTTACTCGCACTCATGGTATTATGAAGTTCGTTATCACTTTTTAAAGGAAGTTCTCATGATTCCTTTCTGGGTCGATCATGGGCTGGAAATTCTTTTCTGGGGAACCCTGACCCCTTCTGCTCTTTGGTTTTTTGCATGGAAGGATGACTGACATGGAAATAGTGTCCCAGTTGTGGCGAGAGTGCTTCTACGCCCCACATCCCTACTGGATGATTGCTTTATGGCTTTTTTGTAGCCTGATCAGCATGATCATCATGACGATCTGTGGTGGGCCCTGTGCTCCCCACGGTGACAGCCTCGAAAGGTTTTACTTCAAGCTACTGCTTGTTGCCGGACCTTTCGGTACCGTTGTGGCGGTTTACTATGCGGTGTCACTTCTTTGCTCAGAACTTTTTGTTTCTCGGAGGAACATCAAAAACCACCCCCGAGATCACAAGAAGAGGATCAAAGAGCCGCCCATTCCGTATGGTTCGCTTGGCTGCTGATCCGTAGAGCCTCGCAACCAAAGCCGCCTCGAATACGAGGCGGCTTTTCTATTCTTCTTCAAATGTCGGCTTGTCTAGCAGTGCTGGTTCTATGCCGGTAGATTCTCCCGTGATTCTTAGCACATCTTTATCTACCTTTTTTAATTCTTTGTATGCAGTGTTGTAGTGGTTTACGCTTGTTCCTAATGTAACCCCTAGCTTCTTCATGTATTCTTCAAATGCTGCTAAGTGGTTCCCTAGTTCACCAACTCGCTTCTCAATATGTTTAGCACTTTCCTCTATCTTAAACGCTTTAAACCCATAGAGTACTGACTGTAGATATGCATAAAAGGTTGTTGGAGAAACAATGATCACCTTTCGCTTATTATACGCATACTCGATTAAGTTCTGGGTATTTACTGCTCCACGAGATACTTGATTAACCAAGAGGTCGTAGTAAATTCCTTCCGCAGGAATGAACATAAAAGCAAAAGGAAGCGTCCCTTCTTCCGGCCGAATATACTTTGCGGTTTCATCAATACGCTTTTGAATATCCTTTTTGAATTCATTTTGATAAAAGGCAGTATCTTCCTCGTCTACTGCATTCATAAGACGCTGATAGTTATCCAGTGAGTACTTGGCATCAATAGGAATAATTCCCTCCTTTGTGTGAATAACAGCATCCACGATCTCTCCGTTTTTGAAGTAGTACTGCATTTCATATTGCCCAGGTGAAAGCATGTTAGAAAGAATGAGCTCAAGAGATGCTTCACCGAGATTTCCTCGCTGTTTCTGATGGGTAAGCACTTTCTCAAGGTTCTGCAATTGCTCTGTCATAGAAAATACCTGCTTGTTACCCTCTTTTACTTCAGTGAGTTCGCGAGTGATATCAGTGATGAGGCGCTGCGCCTCAGTTCCTTGGCGATGTAAGACCTGGTGAAGCTCGGAAGCAGAACGTTCGAGCTTGTTTTCTACAGTTCCGCGTAGACGTTCTAGCTGATCTTGAAGAATGAGGAAGGATTGATCATCGTTAGGTGTTGCTCTACGGAAAATAAGGACCAAAAGGAGTAGAATGATAACTACTCCGATAATAATGCTGACGACGGTAAGTGACATGACAAAAGTATAGCATGATGCTAGGATGCGTCATGAAGGTGTATCATCCCTTTCTGAGGCGCTCTTTAAAAAGCAACAAATCAGAAACCTTGTGACTTTACTATATTGTCGCGTAAGGGTTCTTCTGCCTTTTGTGTCTGGTTGTGAGACGGCCACGTAAGGCAGGCAATATATACCAGTTATTTTAATTGGGTGAAGCGGCGGCATGATGCAAGTATCCAACCTTTGCTCATGCCGCCTTTTCTGATAGTATAAAAGTACCATCACCTAGTTAGCGTATAGTGGTGGTCATGAGGTGATTGCATCACACGTAAGTCCGCCTGGTACGCAGTCCTTACGTGCACACAGCGCCTTTTTGAAGCCCCTTCGTCCCACCACCGGGGGCTTTTTTCTTTTTTAATTTTTAAAGCTAGTTTCTTTTTTTGTAGTAGCGTCAAAAAGCTTATTTAGTAAGTGTGTACAGGGGGTTGACAATAATTTTGTAGGTGCTATAATATAAGAGCCAATTTTCGGCAATGTCTGTCCTTTTCCTTTTAAGGAGCAACCATGAAGAAAATCCCGACGACTGTGAGTCTGGAATCTGCCAATTTTTTTTCTGCTGCTGACCTGGGCACGGGCGCTCCGGCCATCGTGGTGGCCAAGTTCGGCACCTGCGGCACCTGCGGCCACGCCGCCGCTCCCTGATCCCTGATCGGCCAGTCCTAGCTGAGCAATCATTGAGATGAGGTTATGAGCTGAAGGCTCGTTCCCTTACCATTATTGCTCTCTACGGCGTATGGTCTGCATCACGATCTTTCAGAGAAAGTGGTGCATGTTTCCCGCAGGTTCGCCTGCAGAAAGCCCCCGACTTCGGTCCGGGGCTTTTCTTATTTTTATACTACTTGTGGTACACTTATAGATACTATGCAAGAACAAATTAAAGCAGGAATCAAAGGTGCGATGATAGCGAAAGACACAGTACGTCTCGGCACGCTTCGTATGCTCACAGCGGCATTTACTAATGAACTCGTCACACAAGGTCGTCCACCGACAGATCCACTCTCTGATGAAGACTGTATGAAGGTTATCAAGCGTCTTGCTAAACAGCGTAAAGACTCTATCGAGCAATTCGTTGCTGGAGGGCGTGAAGATTTGGCTGCAGATGAAAAAGCAGAACTAGCAGTCATTGAAGAATTCCTCCCTGCTCAAATGACAGAAGCAGAAATTGAAAGTCGAGTTGCTGCAAAACTAGCAGAGTCCCCACTTGATCCTACAAAGAAAGGACAGTTCGTTGGAACAATGATGAAAGAGCTTGGCTCTACAGCTGACGGCGCTATGGTGAAAGCGGTCATCGACAGACTTACCGCCTAAATGAGTATGATGCCTTTTGAAGCACCTCAACAGCCTTCAAATGTTATCAAGTTCCCTTTTCCTGTAAAAGCAGAGGATTTTAAAACCATTCACAGAGAAGAGCTTGATAAAATATACGGTGCAACAATAGATCTTTTTAAGAAAAGCCACGTTATTAAGCTTTCGCCTTTTAACTTTGAAACTTTGCGAGAAAAGATAGTTGTACAAGGAGGTATTTCTGAAGAAATATTTGAAGCGTATCTTAATGTGCACGGGCTTACATGGGATGAGAATGCTGTTCCTCATCATGGTGAAGTAAAGTATCACTAGAGCGGGAATACGTTGCTATTTCCAATTACAAATCATTGGCATGCTCTCCTGGGTATTTCCAAGTGTTGATCCTTGTGCTGCGTGGAAAATGACTGCACAAGGAACTTGTGAAGGTAGTGTAGTTTGTACTGTTACTGAGAACCTCGTCCACCCTGGAAAAGTCCAAATAGGCGTAGCGACAGCCTGCTCTTGTGCAAGTAACCTTCCTGCTCCGTCTACAATGTATACAGGAAATACTCCCTGCTTAAAGAATGCCTCTTTTGCTTCCCCTGTGAATGATATGCGAGTGTAGAGACTGCCTCCTTTATATAGAGTTACATTGCGCACATAGGTGCCAATGGTGCTGGGCGTTGGCACCTGAGTGCCTCCTGTACCGTTTGATATGCTTTGTCCTCGTGGCGGTATGATTCGCATGTCAGTACCGGTGTATTCCACATAGCTTACATGAGGGCTACGTTCACCTTGATATATATTTTTAGAGAGATCCGCAATACTTCCATTTCCTAGTGATTGTAAGTTTACTGGGTCAGGCAGAAAATTGTCAGTAAAAAATGAAGTAGCTCCACCCAAACTGAATCCAGGGAAAAACTTCTTTACTGTAATAAAAATAAAGATGAGAATGATTAAAATAACAATACTAGAGAGTAGTTTAGAAAGGAGATAGCGAATGGTTTCCATGGTGTATGGTAGTTATTTTTTAGAGCCGTTACAGGTAGTTGGAGACCATAGACCACGTGCACTTGTACGAGCAAGTGTTTGTAGCTCCTTAAACTCTTGTTGATAAGCGTATGGAGTCATGTAGGTGTATTCGTATGCATAGCCGTCTGCTATCATTTTGCGATTAAGCATTTGTCCATCTTCTAAATACACATATGCCAAGATGCGGTCATAGGTATCGCGGGCATCCTGTGTCGGATCACGCTCTAAGAGCACGCGTTTACCCTCTGCTAGTTCTTTTAGTCTTGTGGAAGCCTCTTTACCGAAACATTCTACTGCACGCCTTGGGTCAACTGTTTCTGGAGTATTGATACCAATCAAACGTACTTTTTCGTTTACACCATTATAGTCCACAACAAGAGTGTCTCCATCTACCACGCGCACGACATCATAATAACTACCAACAGGACGCACTGCCTTACCTACATTTCCATTTATAAAAGAAGTTAGTCCATCACGCTGTGTTTCGTATAGAAAAGAAAGAATAAATAAGAATATAAAAACTCCTGCTGCGATATAACCTCTTTGTAGAATTGCTGGGGCTGGTCCGTGTGACATACAGTAAGTTTAACACGTACCGGGCATGCTTACTCGGCGTGCAAGTGCATAGGTGGTCATGGAGAGAATAATGATGCCGATATAGCCAAGCTCTTGTCCTTGGTATGGCAAGAGTTGTAGCATTGCTGATAGTCCAAAGAAGGAAAGTATTACGGTAATAAGTGCTGTGCCACACGCTGCGCATCCTATCCCGATGAATGCAAAAAAGAGCCCAATGCCACTGTAGAGTCCGCTTCGAAGAATAATCTCTCCTCGCTCTCGAGCGTACGTATACGCAAGTGACATATTAATCCCACCCAAAAATGAACCCAGGAGTGAAATAATAAATGTCCCCACCGAGAATGTGTTGGGTATATCAAAAAATGTAGTTACAGCAAGAATTAAACGTCTTAAAAATGGTGTTGATTCAAAAGAAAGCACCATGAGTGCAGTTGAACCATTCTGCACAAGGAGTAGGAGCAAGAAAAAGAGAATAGTTGTAACGAGAAGTACGTAACGACTATCTCGTCGTACAAATATTCGCTCCAAACCATCGGCTAGTTGTTTCATGTACTTAGTATATCTTGAGAGAGTGTCTCTGTGTAGGTACAAACAAAAAGGGTTCGCCGTATGGCGCGCCCTTTTTGTTTGTAATCTATTACATTATTTCATCACCAACTTTTCTTCGAGATAAAAAGTCTTCAAGCTGTACGATCTCTGTCTGAACTGCTTCTTCCCAATCTTCTTTAGTACCGTAGGCAGCACGGAGTTTTGCTTTGTAGTTAATATAGAGCGGATAAATCAGTTCTGGGTCTTGTGCCACGATTTGAGCAAAGAGCTTCTGTTCTTCTTCTCCGACCATAAGTAAACCAGTCTCAAAAGCGCGAGATTCTTCCGCGGTTAGTTCTGAGTTATCTAAAACTGCTTTAAGTTCTGGTATAAGTGCCATATGTGCTAAATTCCTATGTTTTATAAGGAAATTGATACTTTCACTCTCTCATGTAAAGATGAAAATGTCAACCTGCTATTCATCTATCCTCGCGCTCGTGTATTAAGGGCGGCTTCGTCTGTAATTGCACATAGTTTTGCAATTGAATTTTCCATGTGTTCACGCATACGCTTAGATGATTCTCTACATGCTTCAAGGTGTGAAGGTAATTCTGGGGAAATATTTATAATTCCAGCGTCAACATTTTCAGAAAATTTCATGAGAGAAGTAAGTTATGGATAAGGTTGTAATGGTGAGTATACTCCCCTCTTTTCCTCTCGCGCAAGGGAAAAAGATGTGGTCTAATAAGTGCTTTGTATAGTGCTTAATATCCCACAATTTATCACTATGTATATTTGCACGCAGGATTTTGAGTGTGACTAACACCCTAGAGTAGATGTTTGTGTCATGCGGCCCGACTACCGAAGCGTAACACCCCATCTGGAATCTTCTTCATGGAAAGTATAGTTTTTAAGATTGCAAAGGAATTTTCAGTGAGATTTGCTACGCTTGCCATCCACTTCATGGAGATTATGCTATCAGTTTGGTTATCAAATAGTTCTGGGAAAATATGATACATCGTTAGGGTATCTTGGATCCACACCCTCATCTCTGCCACAGAAGCAGAGACAGACCCTTCTATGGTTTTGTGAGCAACAGAGTCTGAAAAGAGAAGTTGAAGAGTGTGTTGTGACTGCAATAGCTGTTCGTATAAAGCTTTGTGTTGATCTGGAGAGAAGGAAGACAGTCTTTCCATTACTATCGAAGGATTCTTGCGCCCTAGAATCTCTTCTAGTTGCTGAAATGCGTCCTCTTCGTTACCTGCTCTTGGGTGAGGTAGTTTTGCCGTTGTTCTTATAGTGGTAAGTATTTGAAAAAGTACAGTCGTGAATCTATCAAGGATATGCGCTTCCGATAGTCGATGCTTTTTGTAATCCCTTCTTTCATAGTAGATAACTACCAAAACACTAGACACTATACCTGTTATCAGTGAAAAAAGGACGTCATATAAAAAGGTATTCATAGGTAGGTAAGGAGAACATAAAGAGCTATCGCCAGGAGTATTTGGGCAAAAATAGCTAAAAGTGTTTTGTGATTACTTTGTTGCAATAGAGCACTGCTGTAGATCGTAGTGGACCAAAAGTAGAGCACTCCAGCAAGAGTTGTTACGATAAGCAGGTTTGGTCCTTCTTCGTCGTTGAAAGAAAGTAGTAAGATACGACTGATCATAAGTGCCGTAAGACCAAATACTATGTAGATTTTTGTTTTTACATTAAGACTGCGCATGTGTATCAGTATTTGCGAATGTATTATTCATTCTAGGATCAAATATGCTTGGTGGTTGCTTTATTCCAAGGACTATTTGAGGTATCTTTTTAGCACCGAAAATAGAAGGGAGAATTCCCACACCATTACATCCGAGGTTGTAAATCAAATTCCTGTTTAAAGGTTCTTCTCCTATAAGTCTGAGTCCCGTTGTGGTGTAGCCAAGAAGACCGTGCCAGCAGAAACGATATTCAACATTCTCTCCAGGGTGTTTCTTATAGTTTTCTTTTAAGAAAGTATCAATGTCATGCTCAGCCCACTCTTCACATGAGTCAGCCCTATCATAGATCTCTCCTTCTGCGAGAATTCTTTCCGGACCACCGGTAGATATAAGCCCCATTTCCACACCATCATGTAGGTGCGGTCGACGGGTAATGTAGAAGTATGGTTCACCTGTTATTGTTTCTTTTGATTGATCAATTGGAGAGTTTTTTGGAAAGTAGCTTATTGCTACAGGATCTTTCTCTGTTGTGTCTAAGTATGCCGACATAAAGTTAATGCGACCGTTTACGTGGTGGTGGAATTTTGTGTCTATGTCATCACCGGCATTGTTGATGATTTTAAAACCTTCAAATCCGTTGGTGCATAAAACAACTTTTTTGGACAAAATCGTTACATCTGGACCAGATTTCTCAGTTAGTGCTTCATTTTTATTGAAAACTACCTCTGTAATAACACTCTTTTTTTCAAGCGTTATTATGTTTGCTGGAGTTTTTTCATATACATGAAATCTGTTCTTGTATGTTTCCAGCATGTACTCAGTTATCTCCTCACATATTTTTGCACTATTAGTTGCACCTTTTGGGTACATAAGTACGGCTACGTAGTCATCACTGTCGGTCTCTAGCATGTTCTTAATATTTTGCCTGCTTGTTACTTCGTAGAGATGCGAATATGCTACAGGGATCCTATCCAAGGACTCAAAATCTTCCGCAACAAACATTTTCTCTAGAGGGATACCTCCATCATGCCGAATCATATTATCTGCTAAGTGCAGTAGTATTTGTGAAAGTTTGGTCATT
>CAYVOJ010000002.1:28791-34099 GCA_964453485.1 uncultured Candidatus Saccharibacteria bacterium | reverse complement strand
CATTGCCTCTTTGTATGTAAGTACAGGGAATGGAATTTGTTGAATTTTTTTCTTAGGGAAAAGCTCAGTCACCAATGCAATTAAAAGATCTTCATTAATTTTCATTACATCTGCTTGAGTAACAAAACTCATTTCAATATCGAGCTGTGTAAACTCAGGCTGACGATCACCTCGAGTATCTTCATCACGCATACACTTAGCTATTTGGAAATATCTTTCAAATCCGCCAGCCATAAGCAACTGCTTATACTGCTGTGGAGACTGAGGAAGGGCGTAAAAATTTCCTGGGTATAGGCGCGCAGGCACGAGATAGCTTCTCGAGCCTTCTGGTGTTGGGTTTGTAAGCAACGGCGTCTCAATCTCTAAAAATCCTGCTTTATTAAAATAGTTACGAATGTAGGTAATAACGTTATGTCTCATTCTTACATTGTGCTGCACACGAGCTCGGCGCTGATCAAGGTATCTCTGTTCAAGTCGAACATCTTCCCCTACTTCATATCCGGAAGTAGAAATATCAAAACCAGGTGTAGTAGCCTCGTTAAGGACCTCAATAGAAAGCACTTCAAGCTCTACATCTCCGTTCACTACTCCTACTTTTATATTTTTCTCTGGACGTTTATTAACAAGAGCAGTCACAGCAATCACCCATTCTGGACGAAGTTTCTGAGCTACTTCAAGTGCTTCTGTATGATTTGGAAGCACCACAGCTTGGACCTTTCCGGTGACATCACGAATATCGAGAAAAACCATTTTCCCTTGATCACGTCGCACATCAACCCAGCCCTTTACCAGGACTTCCGTACCAACTGCTTGAGAAATATCTTTGCTATATGTTCGCATAATGTTTTTATTGTAGCAGAAAAAATGATTTGACGCCAGAAATTTTTATGGTAGATTACAAAATAAACGTGCTGTTGCGTCCCAACAGATAAGGAGAAAGGAAGAGGAAAAAGATGCCAAATCGAAAACAAACCCCAGAAGGCCATGTCCCTGGGGCAGCGACCCCGAACGATGGACGACGTCGTAACGAGGACCTCATCACAAACCCTGAGGCTGATACCGTGCCTATGGGACTGGATGAGGAAGGAACCTCTCAGTAACATCGCTACAGCGGCGAGTTACTCACTGATGGGCGCACGAATGTGTGCCCATTTTCTTTTTCTACTGCTGTAGTTTTTTTGCAACCTCGCCTACTTCCTCTAAAGTTTTTACTGTCGCATCGTGTGAAGATATATATCCTGGATAGGTAGTGAAATATACCTGAGATAATTCTTGTGACTCTATAGCTTTCCACGTGTCCATTTTGGTTCCATGCATTGGAAATAGTTTTATATGTAAATAGTTAACACCAAAGCCTTCAATAACAAGAGCAGTACGACCGACATCGTCTAATCTAGCGTCAAGAAGTTTGGCAACTTTTTTAGCGGCAACGATAAGATCTGAAAGAACACTATCTGGAGCATGTGCAAAATAACTTTGTTCGTATACTTTTGGAATAACAACCGTGACACCTTCTGTATTTGGAAATATAGAAAGAAAGGCAAGATGCTTGTCATCCTCCCACACCTTATAACAGGGTGCTTCACCTCGCACAATTTTATGAAAAATAGTTTCTTCTTCCATACTACTAGCGCTACATTAGAAACCAACCTGCCCTCTTACTTCTTTCATAGTCTCCTGTGCACGCATACGTGCTATTTCGCCTCCTTGTTTTAAAATACTTTGTATTTTTTCTGGATGAGCCATGAGGTCATCAAACACTTCTTTCTTCCCTTCACGCCACTTCATAATAGTAGCGAGTAATTCCTCTTTTGCTTCTTTATACCCATAGCCACCTTGTTCAAATTTCGCACGAAGGGCATCAGTACCTGCTTGATCTAGGAAATGTTTATGAATAGTAAAAATGGTATTCTCATCTGCATCTTTTACATCTTCTGGGCGAGCAGAATCAGTAACGATCCCCATAACTGCTTTCTTCACCTCTTCGTCTGTGCCAAAGAGCGAGATAACATTTCCTTTACTTTTACTCATCTTTGCACCGTCAATACCAGGAATAGTAGCAACAGACTCTAGGATCATTTCTTTTGGCAGTTTGAATTGTTCTACATTCCATGCTCGATTATAAAATCCAGCAATGTCACGTGCATATTCTACGTGCTGTTTTTGATCAGCTCCAACCGGAACAACATCTGCCTGATACATGAGAATGTCAGCTGCCATGAGCACCGGGTAATCAAAAAGACCAATGTTTACTTCTTTATCTTTTGCTTCATGGTCCTTAAATGCGTGAGCACGCATGAGGTACGGCATTGTCACCACGTTATTAAACACCCACATGAGTTCTGTATGCTCAGGCACAGATGACTGTCGGAAAAGCACAGCCTTAGAAATATCAAGACCACATGCGATGTATGAAGCAGCAATTTCATGAGCACTTCGAGAAAGCGCATCTTTATCTTTCACCGTAGTGAGCGCATGGTAATCCGCAATAAAAATATATGGCTGATACTCTCCGGTATTTGCGAGATCAATATTTTGTTTCATCGCTCCGAAATAGTTTCCAAAGTGGAGCGCACCTGTTGCTTGAATTCCTGATACTAAAACTTTTTTACTCATATTTATTTCTTACTATTAGCGAATCCTTGCAAAATCTCTGTTGGTATCGCCCACACAGTGTTGTTACTTGATTTCTCAATTGTCTGTAATGTACGCATTGCAAGTCCACCATTTGTATCAGCGAGCACTTTTGCTGCCTCTGCCAATTTCTTTGAAGCTTCTAGTTCTCCTTCTGCGCGAATAATCACTGAGCGACGTTCACGCTCTGACTCTGCCTGCTTTGCCATAATACGCTTCATGTCCTGTGGAAGTTCAATATCTTGCAATTTAATCACGGTAATATTGATACCCCATGATTCAGTTGTCTTGTCCACAATGACTTTAATCTGGTCTGCAATTGCTTCTCGTTCCGAAAGAACATTATCAAGTTCAAACCCTCCCACAACATCACACAGTGCAACCTGGGAGAAATCTGCAACCGCGGTTGGATAATCCTGAATGTTAAGCGTCGCCTTTTGCGCATCTTCAATTTGATAATACACAACAGCATTAATGATAAGCGGCACATTATCCTTAGTAATGACTTCCTGTTCTGGAATATCAACCGTTGCGATACGCATATCTACGGTAACCATTTTCTGAATACCGGGAAGTATCCATGTGAGTCCAGCTCCACGCATAGAAGTAAACTTTCCAAGCGTTAATACAACTGATTTTTCATATTGATTAATAACTCTAAACCCCCAAAAAGCTGCAACCACAAGTATAAGTAGAATATATTCCATATGTCATACAGTATACCAAACTATTCTCTTTGAAACACGTAAATAAAATTACATGACCTTCTCTTCTTTTTGAATAAAACGTCCGATAATTGTACCAATAATCATACCTGCCGCTGACGCCATGAATCCCATAAATGTCCCCGGAATATCTGACGTAACAAAATGCTCCCAGTACTGCCATACACCTAAACCTGCAATGATTGAAATAAGTGCGCCAAATGAGTTCGCCTTTTTACTGTACAAACCAACAGCTAGCGGGATAAAACCTGCAACCAAGGTAACTGAGTATGCACTAGAAACAAGTTCATAAATACGTGCATCATCTTTAAGAGCAAGTATGGTACCACCAAAAGCAACCAAGATAACAGCAAGACGAATAATATGAAGACGTAATCTGTCAGATATTTCATTAAAAAATGGTTTAATAACATTTTCTGCAAGAAGCGTACCTGGAGCAAGAAGAGCACCTGATGCTGTTGAGATAATGGCTGAGATGAGGGCTCCAAAAAAGAGCACCTGAATATAGAGAGGTGTATGGTCTTCCACCAAAGTTAAGATTAAATTCTGAGGATTATCTGCTAATACGTCTGGATACAAGATACGTGCGATACCCGCAATAAAAAGCGGGATAAGCACAATCGAAAAGTAAAGAAGTCCTCCCACTACTGACGCCCAGACAGAGACTGTTGCCGACTTTGCTGACATGGCACGCTGATACACATCTTGTTGTGGAATAGACCCAAAACCAATTGTCATAAGTGCAGTCACGAAAATAATCCATTCGGTCATGGACTGGCTAGACTCAGGCACTATTCTCCAAAACTCTGACGGGGTCTGTGCAATAAATACGTCCAAGCCACCAACTTTCGATAGTGCATATGCAAAGATAGTACCCAGCCCGAAAATAATCACAACTACTTGTATTGTGTCGAGTATCGCCACCGAGTACATACCTCCAAAGAATGTGTAGAAGGTTACTAGCGCTGCTGCGAAAAGTATCGCCCACTGCAAGGAGAGTGTAGGAATAACTGTCGATAAAACTAGGCCAAGAGCTAAGAACTGCGCAGCGACCCATCCAAAATAACTAATGATAATGGCGACAGAAAGAAACACCGCAATAATAGTATTGTATCTATTTTTGAAATAGTCCCCGATTGTAAGGAAACTTAAGCCATATAACTTTCTGTTAAAGAATAGCCCGGCGATAATTAAACAAAGTGCTGCTCCAAATGGGTCTTCAATAACATTTCCAAAACCACCTTCTGCAAACTTAGTTGACGCTCCAAGAATGGACTCAGATCCAAACCATGTTGCAAAAACTGTTGCAAGCGCCATATAAAAAGGAAGTGATCTTCCCGCAAGAACATAATCACCTGTATTTTTCACCTTACGACTAGCGTACAAGCCGACTGGAATCATGACAAGAACATACGCGATAACAGAGAGAGCTAGGATCATAAAGAGATTAAAGTATACCTACTAGTTTATATCAAAAGGCGTAAAAGAAAAGGGTGACGCGAAGCGTCACCCTTTTCACCACCCAACTATCCACCACCTTCTCCTTGCCATCTGCTACCGCACCTTACAAGCCCTCTTCTTTCAGTTGTTCAACAAGTTTAAGTGCTTGCTTTGAAAGTTTCTTTGGCATTGCAATATCTAGCTTCACCAAAATATCTCCTCGGCGAGTTTTTTCATGCACATGTGGCACACCACGACCCTTCACACGAAGAATTTCTCCTGTAGACGCCCCCGCCGGGATATCAAGCGCGACATCTCCATCAAGACCAGAGATGGTATGCTTCACTCCAAGGAGCGCGTCACTTAATTTAAGACTGTGCTTAATAACCAGATCATTTCCTTCACGCTTCCAATGTGCATCTGCTTGTACATTTATTTTTATATACAAGTCTCCAGAGATTCCACCAGACACAGCTTCTCCTTGTAATGACATACGAATCATTTCACCC
>CAYVOJ010000002.1:0-28781 GCA_964453485.1 uncultured Candidatus Saccharibacteria bacterium | reverse complement strand
GATTCCTGCTGGTACCTGAATATGAATTTCTTCACGCATAGACTTTACACCATTACCATGACAGTCAGAACATTTCTCTTTTGGAACCTGACCTTTTCCATGACATATTTCACAAGTCTTTACTGTTTGAAATGTTCCCATGAAGGTACGCTTTGTATCATGTACTTTTCCTTGGCCATTACAGGTAGTACACGTAGTCATACTTGTGCCCTTCTTTGCCCCACTACCGTCACAGGTTTTACATGTTCCCACCTTGTTTATGAGTACGTTTCGTTCAGTTCCAAAAATTGATTCTTTAAAAGTAACATCAATTTCAAGTGAAATATCACGCCCTCGCTTTTGCTGCGCACCACCACCAAACCCTGCCCCACCAAACATATCTCCGAAAATATCTCCAAGGTCACCAAAATCAAATTGAATATCTGATGCGTTGAAGCCGCCAAAACCAGCTCCGAAACCACCACCTTGTGGACCTTGACCATTAAAGGTCTGTCCATAGGTATCATATTCTCTTCGTTTTTTCTCGTCAGAGAGAACCTGGTACGCCTCGTTTACTTCTTTAAACTTCGACTCATCTCCCCCTTTCTTATCTGGATGATATTTTGCGGCAAGTTTATAGAACGCCTTTTTAATGTCGTCTTTTGCTGCGCTTTTTTCAACTCCTAAAACGTCGTAATAATTTTTTGCCATAATACTAGATATGTTATACCACGCACGTTATATGTCTGCAAAACCACTAAGCTTTTGGCTCTTCTGTCTTATTTTCTGCAGACTCAGCATCTGCACCTTGTTGTCCATTGTCTGTCGCACCAGCTTGGTCATTAGCGGTCTTCATCGCTTCACCAATTTTCATCAGTGATTGCGAAAGAGCATCTGATGCTGCTGTTATGGCATCTTTATCTTCTCCGTTACGTGCAGTTTTTAGAAGTTCGATTTTTTCAGCAACTTCTTTCTTGATATCATCACTAATTTTTCCTTCAGCATCCTTAAGAGATTTCTCTGCAGTATGCACTAGTGAGTCCGCCATGTTCTTTGTTTCTATTAATTCCATCTTCTTCTTATCTTCATCAGCATGAGCTTCAGCATCCTGCTGCATACGCTTGATATCTTCGTCTGAAAGTCCACTTGATGCTTCAATACGAATAGACTGCTCTTTTCCTGAAGTCTTGTCTTTTGCTTTTACTTCAAGAATTCCGTTTGCGTTCACATCAAAGGTAACTTCCACTTGTGGAATACCACGCGGTGCTGGTGGAATACCGTCGAGAATGAATCTACCTAGTGACTTATTATCAGCTGCAAGAGGTCGCTCACCTTGCGTGATGTGAATTTCAACAGATGTCTGATTATCTGCTGCCGTTGAGAAAATCTGTGACTTAGATGTTGGAATTGTCATATTTTTTTCCACGAGCTTAGTTGCAACTCCTCCCATAGTTTCAATACCGAGAGAAAGCGGGATCACGTCTAAGAGAAGAACATCCTTCACATCTCCTTGAAGTACTCCGGCCTGTACCGCTGCACCAAGTGCTACTACTTCATCTGGATTAATCGAACGGTTTGGTTCCTTTCCAAAAAGCGCCTTCACTGCGTCAACAATCATCGGCATACGAGTCTGACCTCCCACCATAATGATTTCATTAATCTCTTCTTTCTTAAATGGAGAACTAGCGAGTGCGCGCTGTGTGATTTCGATAGAGCGATCAACAAACTCCTTCGCTATTTCTTCAAGCTTCGCACGAGTAACTTTGATGAGTAAGTGCTTCGGTCCATCAGCACCTGAAGTGATAAATGGAATGTTAATTTCAGTCTCCATTTGAGTAGAAAGCTCATGCTTTGCTTTTTCAGCAGCTTCATCAAGACGCTGAAGTGCAAGTGGATCAGTGGTTACATCGATACCCTGATCTTTCTTAAACTCATCCGCAATGTAGCGAACAAATTTCTGATCAATATCACGACCTCCTAAATGAGAATCACCATCTACTGACTTTACTTCTACAACACCATCGCCCACTTCGAGAATTGAGATATCAAATGTTCCTCCACCAAAGTCATACACCGCGATCTTCTCATTCTTTGTAGAGTTAAATCCGTATGCAAGAGCTGCAGCTGTTGGTTCTGGAATAATACGCATTACTTCAAGGCCTGCGATTTTACCAGCATCTATTGTCGCTTGACGCTGTGTGTCATTAAAGTATGCAGGGACCGTAATAACTGCCTGAGTAACTGTCTCCCCCGTCTTTGCTTCGACATCAGCTTTAATTTTCTGAAGAATCATTGCAGAGATTTCTTCTGGACGAGAATCCTTACCACCAAGTGTGATAAGCACACCTCCGTTATCAGAGCTTTTAATTTTATATGCAACACGCGGAATATCTGACTGAACTTCTTTATCAGAAAATGAGTGACCCATAAAGCGCTTCACGCCATAAACTGTGTTTTCTGGATTTGTTACCGCCTGACGCTTTGCAATTTGTCCGACAGAACGTTCACCATTTTTGTTCACTGACACAATAGATGGTGTCGTGCGATTACCTTCTAGGTTTTCGATAATCTTTGGCTGTCCAGCTTCGATAATAGCGACAGCTGAGTTTGTTGTTCCAAGATCGATTCCAATTATTTTAGCCATAGTTTTTAGATAGTAAGTAGTTAGTAGTAATTAGTAAGTAGTTACATTCAATTCTTTTCAAAGTGTCCTACATGTACACGGGCTGGTCGTAATATCGTATCATTCATTTTATAACCGTTCTGGAGAATGCGTACAATTGTATCATTTTGATTCTCGTTTGAAACTGCAATCTGTTCCATACTTTCATGAAGATTTGGATCAAAGGCATCACCGAGTTTTCCGTACTGGACAACTCCTTCATTTTCAAGAGCTGTACGTAGCTGTCCGAAAATATATTCGATACCCACGCGCCAATTCTGATCTACCTTCTCCCACGCTTCTTTATTTCCTTGTGCCATGTCATATGAATCGAGCACAGGAAGCAAACTTTCTATGAAGCGTTTCGTTGCGAATTTTCTATCAGCTACACGATTTTCATCTACCTCCTTTTTAAAGTTCGCATAGTCTGCACGAGTTCGCTGTGAGAGGTCTAGATATTCTTGCTTTTCAGACTCAAGCTTCTTAATTTTCTCACGCAGCTTTTTAATAGTTGCTTTTGCGTCAAGTTCACCCTCCTCGTTAGTTTCTTCAAAAGAGACATCGTCGATATCATGAGCGTCTTCTAGTATTACTTCTTCGTTAAGGTTCTTTTCTTCATTATTCATGTGTTTTTCTGTGTTCAAGGCCCTATAAAATCATTTTCTTTTCGGAATTTCTGTCGTTACAGCCATGTCTATCGTAATCTACAGTATAGCATTTTTCGCACACCTATTCTATATACAAAATTACAAAAAATATGTCAAGAAAACAAAAAATCGCCTGAGGCGATTTTTGTTTTTTGTACTAACGCTTTGACCAAGTTGGAGCCTTACGAGCTTTCTTCAATCCGAACTTCTTTCGTTCCACCTGACGTGAGTCACGCTTTAGGAATCCAAGTTTCTTGAGAGTGTTCTTTACATCGTCATTTCGTTCTACAAGAGTACGAGAGAGTCCGTGGCGGATAGCCTCAGCCTGAGCATGAATACCACCACCAACAACGTGTACTGTTACGGTGAATTTCTCACCCGCCTCACTTTTTGAAATGGCTTCCTGTGCGATAACCTGAAGATCATTTGTTGTAAAGTATTCAGCAACATCTTTATCATTCACGATAAATGAAGCTTTAGCTGCTGGAGTAATACGAACACGTGCAATAGCAGTCTTACGACGACCTACAGCTTCTATATAACGATTCTTTGTAGTTGCTTCCATATGTATAGTAAATTATTATTCCTCAATGACGAGATTTTTCAAACGAATATCCTGAAGTTTATTCTTTGGAAGCATTCCCGAAACAGCATGCTTAATGATTTCTCCGTATCCTTTCTTTTCAACAACATATGAAAGAGGCATTTCTTTGAGACCTCCAGGATACCCTGAGTATGACTTGTGAACACTTTCCTTCATCTTGTTACCGGTCACTTTAACTTTAGCAGCGTTGATGATCTTTACCGTAACATCAGCAACACGGTTCTTAACGAAGAAAATACTATCCTTTGCGTTAAGGAGGGCTGCTGCTTCACTAGCTACACGTCCAAGTGAGCGTCCTGATGCATCGATAGTGTGAATAGTTGATGTCATAGTAATAGTCTTATACAAATTCGATAATAGCTTTTTCAGCACCGTCTGAGATACGGTTATTTAGCTTGATGATACGTGTGTATCCTCCAGCTACAGCTTTATACTTAGGTGCATATTCTGCAAAAAGCTTTGTTGTTTCGTCAGCCTGGTTAATGAGGCGTGAAGCAACAAGTCTTCGGCGAGCAACAGTGTCTTCTTTTGCAAGAGTAACAAGCTTCTCAACAAAAGGACGAATCTCTTTTGCTCGAGCAAGTGTTGTCTCAATTCGTCCGTGACGAATGAGGTTAATGAGGAGTGATCTAACAAACGCAACGCGCTGGTTCTTTTCTCTTCCGAATTTTCTGAATGACTTATGATGCTTCATGGTTCTGTACTATAACACGTTACCTTGTTAAATTCAATCTATGCCTTAAGAGTGAGCCCGAGCACGTTAAGAGCTTTCTTAATCTCGTCGATACCCTTCTCTCCTAGGCCATCTGTAGAGAGCAAATCTGCCTCTGTCTTACGTGCTAGTCCTCCAGCTGTACGAATAGCTGCTGACACTAGAGCGTTTTCTGTACGAGTAGAAAGACCAAGATCTTCGATCTTTACTTTTGCCGCATCAGTAACATCAGCAAGCTCTTCTGCAGGCATAACAGTTTCCACTTTTGTAGACTCAATCACTTGCTCACGGAAACCAACAACAGACTGAAGCTGTGTGATCATTGTGTGAATCGCTGATTCAAGTGCCTCGTGAGGAGTAATAGTACCATCTGTTTCAATAGAAACACGGAGACGGTTATGATCTGTACGATCACCCACACGCATGTTTTCTACTTCATACGAAGCGCGGCGAATCGGTGTAAATGATGCATCAAGTGCAATCGTACCGATATCAGCCTTTTCTTTTTCAAGAACTTCACGTGGAACATATCCTAGCCCCTTCTCAACGGTGATCTCGATTGCTACGTCAACATCTTTAGCTGTTGATTCACAGATGTACTGATCCTTGTTCATGATCTCAAGCTGAGATGGCACAACAATGTCTGCTGCGGTAACAATCTTTGCACCCTTGATACGAAGCGTTGCCTTCTCTGCATCATCACCGTGTAGCTTAAAACGGGTCTTCTTAAGATTTAAAATAAGAGCGATAACATCCTCTCGAACACCATCAATAGCTGAGAACTCGTGCTTTACACCATCAATAGAAAGAGAAGTGATAGCAGCTCCAGGGATAGAAGAGAGAATAATACGACGAAGTGAGTTTCCGAGTGTATGACCGTATCCTGGGTACAATCCGTCAATTTCATAGACGCCAGAAGTGGCATCTTCTTTAACAATTTTTGGCTTTGAAGGCAAAATAATAGAGTGTGAAGACATAGGCAATGAAATATATGGTCTTAGTATAGTTAATAGATAGCAACCTTACGCAAAACAATGACACACCGGAACACTTCTTATAAATAAAGTTTCCCTATTCTACCAAAAAATTGCAAAAAACGCAAGTATGTGGTAGTGGATAGGCACTCCGTCTTTTATCGTGAGTAGTACTCAAGTACCTTCTGAGTATCAAATACCGGTTCGATCTCACGAACTTCCCCCTTTACAGTTGACTGCAATTTTGCACCATCAACGATAAGCTCATGACTTGGCGCAACGTTGGCAAGCTTCTCTTTAAGAGATGCAAAACCCTTAGCAGACGCACTACCCTCACGGATAGAGATAACATCTCCTACTTTTACATGGTGTGAGGCAACGTTAATACGGCGACCGTTAACGATAATGTGTCCATGTGACACCATCTGACGAGCAAGTGCTCGTGTGTGAGCAAATCCTGAACGATACACAACGTTATCCAGACGTGACTCAAGTGCACGGTAAAGCTTAAGTGCTGGCGTAGCTGATCCTTCACCTGTTTCATGACGAGCCATAGCAACTTTTACATATGCAGCAAACTGCTTTTCCATAAGACCGTACGTAATACGCATCTTCTGCTTAGCGCGAAGCTGTTCTCCGTATTCAGAAACGTTTGATCGATGCTTTCGCTCGCTATCAAGCTTTCCTGGTGCATATGGACGTTTCTTGTAGGCACACTTCTCACGACCACAAAGTGATTCTCCGAGACGGCGACAAGTTTTACAGGTGATTCTGGACATAGTTGTTAGTTACTAGTTAGTAGTGGATGCAAAATAATTACACATGACGAGGCTTTCGAGGCTTTGGTCCATTGTGTGGTACAGGTGTCTTATCGATAATAGAGGTAATTTCAACACCGTACGCAGAGAACGCACGAATTGCTGACTCTCGTCCTGAGCCAACCCCTTTTACCGTAACAGAGACCTCCTTAATACCAGCCTGCTGAGCTTTTTCTCCGATAAGTTCTCCAATTTTTGAAGCGGCAAATGGAGTACCCTTCTTAGCACCCTTGAATCCAAGAGCGCCTGAAGAAGACCAAGCAAGAATATTCCCACTTTTATCAGAAAGTGAAAGACGAGTGTTGTTGTACGTTGATTCCACATAGAGAACACCTTCAACAATCTTCTTCTTGACTACTTTTGCAAGTGAGCGCGCCTTAAGAGCACTATCTACACCTGAACTATTCTTTTTTACGATGCGTTTCTTTCCCATAGGTTTTAGTAATTAGGCTTCAAATTAAATTTTATGTCTTTTCTGTCTTACGGCGACCACTTCCCATAGTACGACGTACGTTTCCACGCACAGTACGACTATTTGTCTTTGTGCGCTGTCCACGAGCTGGAAGGTGCTTTGTATGACGAACTCCACGGTATGACTTAATGTCCTTAAGGCGCTTAATGTTCTGCTGAACTTCACGCTTAAGATCTCCTTCTGTTTTGAAAATTTCGATTTCACGACGGATAGCGTTTTCGTCATCAGCTGAAAGCGCTGTTGTTTTCATCCCTGGATCAAGACCAAGTTTCTTAATTATTGAAAGTGCACGAGGGCGACCAACACCATACACAGCAGTCAGTGCGATTTCTAGACGCTTGTTTTCTGGGAGTGTAATACCTGAGATACGCATAAGTGTGGTAGATAAATTAGAGTTTAGATAATTCAGTTATTGATACGCTTAGCCCTGAGCCTGCTTATGCTTTGGGGTTTCGCAAATAACGCGAAGCACACCACCACGTTTTATCATTTGGCATTTCGCGCACATCTTCTTAACTGATGATCTTACTTTCATGAGAAATGTGGGTAGAATTATACTATATCTTGATAAATAATGCAAATCTTATGGGCAGATTGGCGACTTTAGAGCCTTTTAATGATTCTCCCCTTGCCGCCATATGGGTCTATTTGAACCATTACCTTGTCTCCAACAAGTACTTTAATTTTATGAACTCGCATTCTCCCCCCAAGGTAGGATATCAACTCTTTATTGTTTGATAACATGACACGAAAAAGAGTACTTGGTAGGGTTTCTGTAACTCGTCCTTCGAGGACATCGATAGCATCTTCTGTTTCATCCATAGGTTTAGGGGTTGATTGTATCAGTAATGTAAATCAAGGTCAACGAGCAGGAAGAGATTCTACTACAGAAATATGCTCTTTATTCGTAGGAATACTAGATAACCATAGTGGGAAAAATGACATTTCTATCTGTGTAACTGATGGAATATTTTGCACGATGGTAGGAGCATCACTCCGATTCTTTCCAAGAAATGCTTCTTTTAACGCCTCGGAATCTGTAGTTAGAACGATACGAGGCTTCCCTTCTACAAGCACACTCAGACTTTCATCTGCGTATGATTTTGACTCTTTTTTAAGAGTAAACACCAACTCGTCGGCATACGCAAGTCTAACTGGCTGATTAGCGTAATCACGCATGCCAGACATTGCAAGAGCAGCAGCTAATTCATGTTCATTTGCCAACATAAGATATCCAGTGGCATCTACTCTATATGTAGCTGTTCCACCAGACATAACATCTGCAGCGTTATCAGTAAACACTACCTGAATAGCACTGTAGAGTGGCACCGTACCCGCTTGAGTAACTTCTTTAAGAGATGTTTTAACTGCTTGAGTCATTTCAAGAACAAGTTCGTCATGCGCACTATCAAGGTCAGATTGCGATACAAGGGCAACATTACCACCCGCACCACCTTTCATTGGGCCATTTGAGCGAGCAAAGAATCCCGTGTATCGTGGAGTACCCTTAAATCCTGGTATTGTGAAGTCGGTTGCAGGGGTATTGTAGTCCGCACCATAACTATCAGCGTATACTGTTACCTCCACACTTCCTGGGGTCTCACCTTTTTTGCCTGGAACGGTAACTGTCTGATTGATACGATAAATCTTACCTGTTGGTGACTCGAAACGAGTGTTCTTGATAAGCTTTTGTGGATTTGTATCGAAATTATTATAGATAACAATATTTCCTGATGCTTTTGTTTCTACTTTCTTTGTTTCTGAGAGTGGTAGTGTTTTTGTTTTCGTAAGCGATGTTGTCGCTAAGCTATAAGAAACTGCACCCGCACTTTTTGTTGTGCTAAAGAGAACAGTTTCATTAATATCAATATCTTTATACTTTGGAGTAACGGTAATCGTGGCACTATTGTACACGAAGGTAAGTAAACCAATCCCGAGAACAACTATGACAAGTGCAGCAATAAATATCCACGTACCGAGTGTTTGCTCGTTACGAGGACGTCTACGAATATCTCTAAACGAGGTATGCGGGTCTGTATCTATAGGAATTCTTTGATCAAAGGTTTCGTCGGCATATTCACTTCTTTGTCGACGTGGATACATCTCCATACCCTCAATACTTCGTCGTTCGCGACGAGTTGGTATTTGTACTGCACCATATTCTGAAGAATCACTCCGCAGAGATGAAGGGTGCTCGAACGCTTCTACACGCGAAGCGATAGAGCGGTTAGACTTTGAATGAGAATACGGTTTGCGTATGTCTTGCATAGTTACTTGAAGGACCTCTTGTACCCTCTAGTGTAACACGCACAGGAATCCCGTCGGTAAAGAACTGTGTATAAGATGCGTTGGTTATAGTATCTGAGAGCCATGACACATATCGAGGAGAGCTAAGGTGAACCGTTGTTGGTATGCGATCATGCAGTGAAATAAATTCAAGCACATACATAACTCCGTCGATCAACTTAGATGCCGCAATCGTACCGAGCCCGTCTGCTTCAATATGCTTTAAACCAATATCGTGTGTATGCGTGACAATAACCTCACCATCAACAACGTAGTTAATGCGCGTAGACGAATCCTGAAGAAGAACTGAGAGGTAGGAATTCATACAGATAGTATACAGTAGGCCGTAAGCAGTGTGCAGTGGATACAAAAAGTCTGCCACCTCTGGCAGACTTTTTGTATCCACAATATAGTAGGCAGCTGAGTTACTCAAGTACTGCTTTAATACGGCGCACCCCAGCTGATACCGCTTCTTCCTTTTGAATTTTGAATACTCCTAGTTCACCTGTTGATGAGACATGAGGGCCGCCACAGAACTCCATGGAGAAAAGATCTTTGTCCCCTCGATTCTTTCCTTCACCGATTCGATAAATACTCACCACATCGCCATACTTATCACCGAAGAGTCCGATAGCCCCACGTGCACGTGCCTCTTCCATCGACACTTCTTCACGAATCACAGGAAGATTTTCTTTGATACGTGCATTGATAATATCTTCCACTTGTTTCTTTTCTTCATCAGTCATCTTTCGTTCAAATGAAAAGTCGAAGCGTAGTCGCTCAGGAGTGATGTTTGACCCTTTCTGTTCAACAGTCTCACCGAGTACTTCTCGAAGCACCTGATGAAGCATATGCGTCGCTGTATGGTACTTTGTTTCCATCTCTCCGTCACCGCCGAGGCCTCCTTTAAACTTTCCAGCAGATGCAGTACGAGATTCTTCTGAGTGTTTCTTCTTTTCTTCATCAAAAGATACACGATCAACAGCGATACCTCGCTCATTGGCAAGCTCTTCTGTTAGTTCGATTGGAAAACCGAATGACTGAAGAAGATTAAAGGCGTCGACACCAGAAATATCTTTTGATGCGATCTTATCGAACTCCTTAATACCATTCTCGAGCGTCTTTCGGAACTTACTTTCTTCTTTATCGAGCTCTCCTACAATAAAATCTTTCTTCTCTTCGAGATTTTTATACTCGTCTTTATACGTTTCAATGAATGAAAGCCCTACAGTCTTCGTAAAGTTCTCGTTCACTCCGAGATTACGAGCAAATCTCACTGCGCGACGAACAAGACGACGTACAAAATACATCTGATCTTTATTCCCGGGAACCACACCGTCGCTAATGAGAAATGTTGCAGAACGAAGGTGGTCAAGTACTACGCGGTAAGCATATACAACAGCTTCTGACTCACCATATTTCTTCCCTGAGAGGGTCTCAATAGTTTTCTTTGGCTCATTAAAGACATCAATATTAAAAATATCTGGATCATTTTGTAACGCAGCAGCATAGCGCTCAAGACCTGATCCATGGTCTACGTTCATCTGTGGTAGCTCCTCGAAGCCACTTGCTGTCTTTTTGTACTGCATGAATACGTTGTTTCCAATTTCTAGGAAGCGTCCACAATCACAGTTCACGTGACACGGTTCGTTCTTCCACGCACTTGTTTCGTGTATTTTCTTTTCTAGAGTCGGATCAAAGTCATAAAACATTTCAGAGTCTGGTCCACCTGGCTCACCTTCAGGCATATTAGCCGGCACACCACTACGAGACCACCAGTTTTTCTTTTCTGAATAGTAGAAAATCTTCTCACCAGCTTTCATGCCCGCTTCTGGATTTTCACTTATTCCTGCTTCAATTCCTTTTGCTGCAAACAGCTTCTTCCATAATTCTGCAGAGATTGTGTCACGCGGCACTCCGAGAGAGTCGTTACCAGCAAAACACGTTACATAAAAATTCTTCGGGTCGAGTTTGAGTTCGTCGATCAGAAATGTCCACATCCATGTAATCTCCTCTTCCTTGAAGTAGTCACCAAATGACCAATTCCCAAGCATCTCAAAAAATGTTGTATGGCGGTTATCACCCACCTCCTCAATGTCCTGTGAACGAAATGATTTCTGAGAGTCTGCGATGCGCTTCCCGAGAGGATGAGGTTGTCCAAGAAGATACGGCACCATGGGTTGCATTCCAGACCCTGTGAAAAGGGTCGTAGGGTCATTCTCGGGTACAAGAGAAGCCGAAGGCACAATAGCGTGCCCTCTCTCTTTCATATACTCTAAAAATTTTGAGCGAATCTCGCTCAAAGTTATCTCTTGGTTTGATGACATTTTTTGATTATACCAGAGAGAGACGCTAGATTCTAGGTGGTAGATTTTAGAAAAAACAAAAGCGCATCCGTAGATGCGCATGTGGCAAGAACCACAATGAGTTTCATTTTGATCCTAGCTATTGGGTGCCAGGTCTTTCAGCTTTTGCGCTACCACGTTAGCCAGCTCAGCTGGAGTTTTCCATGCATCTCCGACACCGGCTCTTGCACTTTTGATATATGCATCCACCGTGGAATCATCTCGTAGTCTCCAAACCAAGCTTGAGTCACCAGAATACACCACCACTCTTTCACGTCCGAACTTCTCGATGGCTGCGGTGTAGACACCCTCCCATCTGGTTCCATCAGACACCACAAAATCAAAAGCATCCTGAGGACTAATGTCAATTACATCGACAGCTTCCCAAACAGAGTCTATGAGAATAATCTCACATTTACTTGCTGGAAAAGCCATATTGATAAAGTGCCGTAACAGGGTAGCCAAATCCCTTCCAAGCACACCATCTTCCAGTAAAAGAATGTTCATACAAAGTCACCTTTTTTCCGACCTACGGAAATATGAGCAGTACACTACTCTCATTTCTAAGAAAAAGCAACACACTCTTACCGCCAAAAAAAACACGTACAGTGTTTGAATCTGTACGTGCTTTGTGTGTTGAGTCTTAGTGATTGAAGATTCCAAAGCCGCGTCCTCCGTGCTTCCCTTCACCTTTTTCACCTTTCGCTTTTTTCGCAGTCATTGTCGCAAGTCTCTGGTCAGCCTGCGCTTGAGTGATTACGCCTTTAGTTACAAGTGTTGAAAGTGCTGCCTTCTGTGCTTCTAAGTGCTTTGCTTCCATTTTCTGCTTTATGGTATCCATAGAAATACCTTTTTCAGTAGCAAGTGTTTTTAGGTCTTTGCCTGATGCCCAAGCAGTTTTGATGTCGTCGACACTAAGCCCGAGCATTGTCGCCTGTTCTTGGAACATTTGAGTTTGTCGTGTAGCGATTTCGTCTGCAGATAGTGCTGGCATGTTCATCGAACCAAACGACATAGCCGAAGCTGAAGAAATGGTGAGAACTGCGAGTCCAATACTTGGGATGAGTGCGCTTTTTAGAAATGTTTTTTTGTTCATAGAGTAGAGATTATATATTCAGGTGAGAAAGAAGTGCGCTCTCTTCCCTCTCACTATCTAGTACGATCTGTTTCATTTTTTATTTCACGTTTCATTATATGTTCTGGTGGACGCTTGTGTTCAAAGCGTTTTTCAAAAGGCACGTGTGGCGATGAGCGTATACGTTTTGCTTCGAAATAGCCATTATGTGATTTTCCAAAAACAATAACATCCTCTCCGACTTCTGGCACCAGGAGCATTGGAGCACCTTCTTCTCTAGAAAGAACCACGCTTGTTGTGGCATCATCAAATGATTGTACGGTAAATCTTTTTTCAAAGACTTCTGTCACCTCACCTCGTACAACAGAGAGATCTGGCATTTTATCAAATGGGATTGGTCGGGCATACTGCTCTGCCATAAAGTCGAGACCTCGTGCTTTTGCATATATATGCAACTCCTGATGTACTGGTGTCAGAGAAATAAGATAACTTACGAGAAGTGCTACTGTAGTAACCCCAAGAAGTGTCGTCAAGATTGGGGTGCGTAATGTAAATTCATATCGACGGACAAGAACCTCAACGAGCATAAGGAGAACAATAGTAACAAGAAAGAGCACAACTGGAATAGCGCGTAGATTCGCGAGTACTGCATCAAAACCAAACAGCGGCATATAGATAAGTCCATAGCGTGAAAGAACAAAGAGTATCAAGCTGCCGAAAAATACCAGCAACCCAAACGTAAAGATAAGTCCACATACTCCAAGCAAAGAGAATAGCACTACCTTCCAACGAGGGATCATGCGTATGTCGTTATTTTTTACAAACGTAAGGATGTTATTTTTAATAGTTGTCATGGTGTGTAGTAGTTATTAGAAACTTGTTTTTGTAGCTGCTCTTTAGCGCGCCGCAGACGAACTCCGACAGTCGCTATGGGTATACGGAGAACATCTGCAATTTCCTGATAAGAAAGTTCTTCATAAAAGTAAAGCACAAGCACTTCTCGGTACTTAAGAGGAATAGTAGCAAGAGATGTATCGAGCACATGTTTTAACTCCGCATCAAGCGTTTCTTTGTCAGCAACCTCTTTTGCAAACGGATGAGGAAGCATAGTATCGAAATCAAGAAATGAAACTTTTTCATTTCCTTTCTTTTTTAAAAAACTTACTGTCTCATTATGGGCAATACGATATATCCAAGGATTAAATACTCTACTAACATCAAAGCTCTGTAGATTCACATAGGCTTTGATAAAGATAGTTTGAATGATATCTGCTACATCATCTGGCTGTTGAACAAAACGTCTAACATAGCGGGTTAGTTTTGCTTCGTACCTGTCGATAATAACCCCAAAGAGCTCAGCATTTCCTGTGCGGATAGAGATGACTAATTGTTCATCGGTTTCTTGTTCCATAGAGGCAGTATATAGGTAGTACGTCGTCTTGTGCTATTTTATTTCAAAATGGAGCAATTGTGCTGACGGAGATCAAATCACTCCACACGTCGCATGGAACTCAGCGTCGTATGGAGTGATTGAGTTTAAAATTTAAAACAGGCCTTACGGCCTGTTTTAAATTTTAAACTCAATCACATCTCCATCTCTCACAATGTAATCTTTTCCTTCTGTTCGCAGTTTCCCTTGCGATTTTGCTTCCGCGAAACTTCCACATGTCACGAGGTCTGCGCACGCCACAACTTCAGCGCGAATAAACTTCGTTTCAAAGTCAGAGTGAATAGCCGCTGCTGCACGTGGCGCTGTAGAGCCTTTCTTAATAGTCCATGCGCGTGTTTCTTCTGGTCCTGTTGTGAGATATGTCTCAAGACCAAGCAAATCATATCCAGCTTTAATGAGACCATCTACCCCGCTATCGTGAGCACCCAGTTCATCTCGCATTTCTTGTTGTTCCGCACCCTCAAAGTCTTTTAGCTCATCTTCAATCTTTGCATCAACAACCACATAGTGGAATTTGTTCGCAGTAAAATATGCTAGCAATTTTTGAAAACGCTCATCCTTCATTTCATCCAAGTTCTTTCCACCTGACTGCTTATTGAGCACATAGAGAAATGGCTTCATGGTAATGAGGTGAAGATCGCGTACAAGTTTCATTTCTTCTTCACCAAAAGAAACAGAGTTGGCAAGCTTTTCTTCGGCGAATGCTTTCTGAAGAACCTCAAGACATCCTTGTAACTTAATAGCATCTTTATCACCACGCTTCACGTCACGACCAATTGTTTGAATGCGTTTATCTACAGTAGCCATATCAGCTAAGATAAGCTCCATATTAATGATTTCAATGTCACGAAGTGGATCTACCGTTCCTTCTACGTGAATGAGATCTCCGTTTTCGTAGATACGCACCACTTCAGCGATGGCATCTGTCTCACGAATATGTGAGAGAAATTGATTCCCGAGCCCCTGACCTTCTGCCGCACCTTTCACGAGTCCTGCAATATCAACGAATTCAACAACTGCTGGCAAAATTTTCTTTGATTCAGATATTGCTGCAAGCTGTGCGAGACGTGCATCTGGCACAGGCACCGTACCAACCGACGGATCAATCGTACAAAATGGATAGTTATCCGCTGGCACCTGTTTTTTCGTAAGCGCATTAAAGAGCGTTGATTTACCAACGTTTGGGAGGCCGACGATTCCGATAGAGAGAGACATAAACGTAGATAGCTATTAGCTAGTAGTCTGTAGCTGATAGCAAATACAAAAAATAAATAATACTTACCATTCTAACACATTTTCTCATAATTGTTTTTATCCTTCACATAGTTCAATTAAAAGGGTATCTTTTCCGGTTTCATTTTTTGACTGTGTCAATACCTTGTGATAGTTTTAAAACGGTTAATGCAATCCTGCAAAGCCACTGTTCTTTTACACTTGATAATCCTGAAAGGAAAATCGCATGAGTACCTTAGTCAATCTTACCCCCACCCAAATCAAGAGGATTAACCAAATCATACTTGATTTGATGAAAAATCGTCGCTTCTTTTTGGCAGATGAGCACGGATTACATCAAAACCACTTTTCAGAATGTATAGATTTCTACAGAAAATTGAGAGAACTATATAAAAGCCGACAAGCACAAACCAGACAGCAAATTGAAGAAGAAGAAAGACTTCTAGGTGTTGTTCCTCCCATTCTGAAAGATGGTCAAAGTACTGTTACCTGTTCTCTTTACACAGGAGGCCTGGAAATATGTGAGGCATACACTATACAACAATTTCTTGTTTTTCTGCCAAGAAGTTATGACGAATTGTATGCTGAGATGTTCCTAAAACATCACGGTGAGATAGGAGACATTGCTCCGAAAAAGCTACCCGAAAAGGAGGGAGATACGAGAAAGCTCGCTGACCGCTTGTGGGCAGAGTTACAAGCAATAAAAAATAAAGAAGATGGAGTAGTTGTAATATTGGAGACAAAATTCAATCCGACGTATGAAAGCGGCTTTGACATTCTCAAGAGCCGAGTTGACGATCTTATATCTTCGCCAGAAGGTCTTGCTTATTTGTTTTACAAACATGAGTGTGTCAAGCGATTAATAAAACATCATTTCGTACTCTTTGGCACTGATAGGGCAAATCACCCTAACGTAGCACATTGGTCAGGTGACAATTCTCCAAAGTTAACTTTTGAACATGCTCGTGGCTACGAGTGCAGGACCAAGTTTGTCTGCTTGATATAATCACACACACCTGTACAAAAGCTCCACTAGGAAGTTCAAAGATTCCATTAACTGACTGTTGACACAGTCAGCAGCGAAAAGCCCCCGCGTTGCGGAGGCTTTTTTTATTCCTGAAACAATGCTTGCAACTCTTTCTGATATTTCTTCATCACATCGAGTGCTGCGTACATTTCTGGCTTGCCAGCTTTTTTAAGCGCCTCAATTTCCTTTGCTATTTTTTCAAAAAGCGCAGGGTCTTTTTCTACAGCTTTTGCAAGCATGTCTGCCTGATCTTTAGGAAGATTTTTGGTGCCGTGTTTTACTGCCTGCTTTAGTAAGAATTCCTTAATCATGTTGTTTGTTATTGTAACTATTAAATTAACTTTGTTTATTGTCTATTTTGCTGCAGCTTTAATGATTTTGTCAAACGCTTCAACTGACTGAGGATTTTCAATCATTACTCCATTCACAAAAAAGGTTGGAGTTCCTTGTACACCGAGTTTCAAACCTTCTTTGTATTCTGCAAAAATTTTACTTTCAAGGGCACTGCTTTGTAGATCTTGTGAGAACTTCACCGTATCTAGATTAAGCGCTGTTGCATATGAAAGAATAATGTCTCGAGCATTCAACGCTTCTGACCATTCTTTTTGACGATCATAGAGCATATCATGCATTTCCCAGAACTTACCCTGGAGCGCAGCAGCTTCGGCCGCTTTAGCTGAAAGAAGTGCATTTCTATGAATTTGAGTTAGAGGAAAATGCCTAAATACAACCTGAAGTATGCCCGGGTTATTTTGTTGCACCTGACGAACGATTGGTTCATAGGCCCCACAAGCAGGACACTGAAAATCGCCAAACTCAACAAGTGTCACCTTAGCCCCTGCCGCACCACGGACATGATCGGTAGAAGTTACCTCAAGCACAGGCGCTGCCTCAATCTGATTAGTAAATCGAGCATATGCATAGTATGCAAAAAGTGCCACAAAAATAACACCGAGCCCAACCACTAATTTTCCTTCTGGTTTTCGAACAAAGTTATGTATTGATTTCATAGATAGTGAGAGTATACCAGAACTAAAAGATCATCGTAACACGGAGGTTATGCTTTGTTTATTTTTTGTACTTCGATACACATAAATAAAGGTATTTCTTTACGTGACAGATCCTCAGCGTGCTGTCTTTTGCCCTTTTCACTCTTTTTATGAGATTCCCACTCCTCTAATCTTGTGATAGCGAGCCCAGCTTTTGCAAAAGCTTTTACATAAACCTGAAGAGGTCGATGAAATGAGACAGTAAACTTTTTATCTGTTCTAGACCCTGGGGTCATATCGATTTTTATTTTTGACTCTGAGAGATATTCTTCTACTCGTCTGTACTGTTTGTTTTCATGCTCATCATATCCCCAGTGAGTGTGACGTGGGTTTCTAAATGATGGGTGATTAATAACACACAAGAATCGGCCGTGGGGTCGTAATACACGAGATACTTCTTGCAAGGTTTTTTGCAAGTGTTCAATGTTCTGAAGTGCCAAAATACAAACCGCAATATCTTGCGCGCTGTCTTTTATCATATACAAATCGTCTGAGGAGCTAACAAAATAATGGGCAGAAAAAGTATGCTCAGTATTTTTCTTTTCTGCAATAGCAATGAGCTCTTTCCCAATATCTACACCGATAACCTTCGCCCCGTTATCTCCAAGTATTCGAGAAAACTGTCCTTGCCCGCAAGCAAGATCGAGTATCTGCTTTCCTTTAACATCTCCAAGTAAGCGAAGCATATTTGGGTAAACAACTTTTTCATGATATGTTTCTGCCCCATGTTCAAGATGTTTATCGTACCACGTAGCAACAGGTCCCCACGAAGTTCCTTGAGAGGCTCTTGGTTGCGTGCTTTTTGCTGCTGGCTTTTTTACAAAAGGTTTTTTATCCATGAATACATACTAGCATGGTTATCTTCTTCATGCAGAGAGCCCGAGCCATTTCTCTATGTAGGTGTGCACCTTTCCGCGCTTCTCCACCCCAGACTGCGCCATGTAGCGAATAGTGCCAAATATTGAACGACCAAACCATGGCCTATCATGTACACCGCCTATGCTCCACGCACATCCTACGTACCCATTTGGATCACGACCATCTAACTCATAGGTATCATTGAGGTACACTGCAATATGCATCGCCTCTTGTGGAGACTTTGTCCATTCTAAAATTTTCTTTGCCCAATACATACGCATGTATCCCTGCATCTTCCCTGTTTTCACCATCTGCATCTGTGCTGCATTCCAAAGATCATCATGCGTTTTTGCTTTTTCAAATTCTTCTAATGTATACACATACTCGCGTTTATCAGTGAGAGCTTTCTTTAGCGTGTCTTGTGCCCACAAAGGAAATCCTTCGTATGAATCATACTTCTCGTTGTAAAAACAGAAATTCTCACACAGCTCAGACCTGACGACACACTCTTCAATAAATGAAGCCGTGCTTCCCATTGTGCCGTTTGATCCATTCTGAACTGAATCAAAGGCTTTCTCTATTGTTATTTGAGACTTTGCAAGGAGCTCGAGAACAATTCTCCTACGAGAAATATTCCCATGCGAGATATATGGAGAAAGATTACTCTGACCATCTCCATTTATATCATTGCGAGCATCTCCATACGCTGAAAGTTTTTTATCCAAGAACTCTTTCAAAACCTTGTGTGACGCATGCTCTCCAGGACTATTCTCACCTGTTCCAGCAACATCTTCTCGACACCTAATCTGTGTCCGTACGTGTTCCCAGTCTACTGCTCTATACGTTTCAAGAAGTTCTTTGTTGTGAGGATGCACTTTCAATTTGTCATAGTCTTCCAAGAAAGAAGATATCTTTGCATGCACTTTACTTCGTATCGTTCGTGCAGCGAATTCTTGTTTTTGAGAAAGCTCCCAGACCGGGATCACATTGTGTGCATCGACTTCATAAAGAGCCGTGTTATTTGCATGAGCAAGAAACTCTTTCTTCCACGTATTCATAAAATGAAGTGGTAGCTGATCAATAACCACAGCACCGCACGATGTTTTCGTGGTGTGTTTCGGAAAATCTTGGTCAAAGGCAATCACGAGTGGAATATTATGTGCTCGTAGTTCCTTTTCAACTTCAATAAGACTTGGAATAACCCAGTCATAGAATCTGCGTGTTGCCCCGACCCATTCATAATTCCATATCGTATACACCACAATCAATTCTGCACCCTTACTCGTAGCGAGACTCTGTGCAAAAAGAAGCGCGTCATTATCATGTGCACGAAGATCACGACACATACGATATATCACCGTACCACCTTTGTAGTCTTTCGCTGATATATTTCGTACACGTAGAGGATTAATAGGCATAGAGGCAGTATATAGTATATCGTATCTCAGGCGTACCAATTCTGTACGCACCATCTCTATCTGTCTGGTGGCACTTCGTAATACGAAATCAAAAACTTTACTATCTTATAGAATGGGTCGGTAAGTGTCGCTGAAGCATACTCAGCACCTTTTGGATATGTTTGGAAGAGGAAAATAATATACTTTGGTTCATATGCAGGGAAATAGCCGAAGAAGGAGTGTAGATACCTATCATCATAGTATCCTCCTCCTGGTTTTGGTATCTGTGCAGTCCCCGTCTTTGCAGCAACACTATAGTGATCCATTTTTCGTGTTCCATTAGCGAGCGCTGTATCTACCACATGGACAAGCATTCGTGAAATCTGTTCACTCGATTCTGGTGAGATAACCCGAACACCCTCATCAGGCACCACCTTTTTAGATTCACCATTTTTATAAATAATAGTATCAATAAGATGTGGATTAACGAGCGTGCCACCATTACCAAGTGCTGCGAGCGCACGTATTGTTTGTATCGGGGTAATCGCTATACCTTGTCCGAACCCAGCGGTTGCACTGTCGACAAAAACAGGGCTATCTAAGTTTTTTGTAAGACCGCTTGCCTCGTATGGCAAATCTACTCCCGTATCACTACCGATACCAAATTTTTTAAAATACTCTTGAAATTGTTTTGTACCAAGCTGTTCAACTAAAAAAACTATACCTACGTTTAATGATTTATCAAGAATTGTCTGAATAGGAGTATTCGGACCACGAGCCTTACCATCGAAGTTGCGCACTTTGTAACCGTTCAAATCGCGAAATCCTGCGTCATTATAAGTTGTAGCTTCATTGACTACCCCAGCGTCAAGCGCAGATGCCATCGTAATTGGTTTTATAATACTTCCCATTTCATACACACCAGACACTAACTGATTTCCGAAAAATCTCTGATCTACTACTTGTGCAAAAGCATTTGGGTTAAAGGATGGAAGAGCGTCCATGGCGATAATGGCACCCGTGCTTGGATCCATAACAATTCCACCAACCGTTTCAGAATTCCACTCTTTTCTTGTTTCAGTAAGTGTTGTATGCAGTGCCCGTTGTACTTCTGCATCTAACGTAAGAACAATATCACCTCCTTCTTCCTGCTGTTTTGCGATAATTGTTTTCTGTATATCAGTAAATAACTCGGCAAAGAAGTTTACGCTGTGTCCGACACCGTCACGACTTAAAATATCATCATAGTACCGCTCAATACCATACTGCCCACGAACACGATTCCCATCATTACCAACAAAGCCAATAACTTTAGCACCAATATCGTCTTGTGGATATGAGCGCTTACTATCTTTTACAAAACTCAGACCTTTAATTCGTTTAGCTTTTAGAAGTGATACAACGTCTTCCGGAATATCTTTTGCGATTTCTTCATACGGATCCTGCTTCTTATTTGCTTTTGCTAAGAACTCTTCTTTTGTGAGAGGAATATATGTTGAAAGTATTGCATATACCTCCTCTGGCTTTGTTAGTACCGTGGGATCAATTGCTATACGATACTTTGTTGCAAGCTCTGCAAGTGGCACCAAGTCCCCATGGCGATGAGACAAGAGAACGCTCCCTCTATCAAAAACTGTCTGAGTGGTGCTTACATACTGCTTTTCTGCGAGCGACGTATAGTATGCGTGCTTAAACGACTGTAGGTACATAACTCGCCCCAAAATACATACCGCTACAATAGCTGCAACATACACAATAATACGAATACGGTATTGCGACCGCTCTATGTGCGAAGGAGGTGTCGTGTCACGTTCATAAACCATAGCCCGTTATCGTGTGTATAAAACTGAAAAACTAGCGATAGGATCTTTACGGACAGCAAACGTTGCATTATCAATACGAGTAAAATTATGCTTACGAAGAACAGAGTCATCTATCTGAGCGATTTCGTTTGCATACTGCGTCTCAAGTGCACTTAACTGAGACGAGAGATCCTTTGAAGCTAGCATATTTTGCTTTCGCTCAATAACTGAAAACACAAGGGAGAGTAAGACAACACAATACACAACAGCAAGTGCGGCAAGTGTCGCAAGCATAGTGTGAACGATTTTTGTATATGTAAATTGGTAGTGTGTGTGTTGTGTCATACTCTTTCTACGATTCTTAGTTGTGCGCTGCGTGCTCGTGGATTTATTTCTGCCTCTTCTTTGGTTGGAAGTATTGCTTTTTTAGTAATTGCTCGTAATGTTTCACTGTGTGCCCGGAGACCCTGTTTAACGATACGGTCTTCCGTACTATGGAAGGTGATAATACATGCTCGTCCATCTGTGACGAGAACGTTTGGAAGTGTTTCAATCAAATCATTAATACTTCCTAATTCGTCGTTTACTGCCATGCGCAGTGCTTGAAATGTTTTTGTCGCAAAGTGAGTTTTGCGGTGACGGTAGAGCGCCGGAACAGCACTAGCGATAATGTCGACAAGTTGATGAGTGGTCTTAATCTCTTCTTGCTCTCTCTTTTCTACAATGCGTCTCGCAATTCTGCGTGCATATGTTTCATCTGAGAAACCAAAGAGAATATCTGCGATTGTAGATTCACTCCAATAGTTCACAATATCGTGAGCTGTAGTTTGGGTATCATCTGGCTTCGCAGCAAATGTCATTTGAAGCGGCTCGTCAAAGCGAAAAGAAAATCCACGACCTGACTCATCAAGCTCTTCTGAAGAAAGACCGAGGTCTGCGAGAACTCCATCAACTTTTTGAATATCTAGTTCTTTTAGAATATCTCCGAGACGACGAAAGTTTGAATTAACAAAGTAGAGAGTTGGAGCAGTCTTCGGTGCTCGTAATTTCTTTTCTGCTTGAGCAAGCGCTTCTTGGTCTAAATCAATACACACAAGTGTACCGGTCTTGCCAATAGCTTTAGCTATGAGAGAAGAATGCCCTCCACGATTTGTGGTGCAGTCTACATAGATGCCACCCTTCTTCAGGTTCAAGCCTTCTATAGATTCATGTAAAAGTACTGGAATGTGAGACATACTTATATAATTTTTAATTTGAAATTTTTAAAAATAAAAGCATGTTTCACACTAAAGAATTCCTAATTCACTTAGTTTTCCTGCGAGAACATCTGCTTCGCCACTAACTTTTGTCGTAAATGCATTCCATGCATCTTCGTCCCAGATTTCTACACGTGAGTGCATACCCGCGATAACGACTTTTGTCGAAAGCTTAGCAAATGTTTTAAGAGTGTCTGGAATAACGATACGCCCTGCTGCATCAACATCTGTTTCGAAAGCATTCCCTAAGATAAAACGATTAAAATCTCGAGTATCTTTGTTTCCAAAACCAGTTTGTGATAACTTTTCAGCAACCTTCTCCCACTCTTTAACTGGAAAAACAAAAAGAGAACTATCTAGTCCGTTGGTTACAACCACTTTCTTCCCCAAGTCCGTACGCCACTTTGAAGGTAGCGTCAGTCGTTTCTTTGGATCGAGGTCGTGTTTGTATTGGCCAATTAACATAGGGTGTAGTGAGTAGGGTGCAATGAGGGAAAACAAAACTCAATACAACTAAAAGTCCATGACTTTTGGAAAGCTCCCACTTTCCCCCACTAACAACCATTATACTCCACTTATCTCTTAAAAACCTAGGAAATAGGTGTGGACAACCTGAAAATGAGGTTTTACATAACCGTGTAAAACCTCATTTTCAGGAAATTTTTAGTTTCTAATTTTAAATTTTTAAAGAAATACAAAAAAGGCTCATCTTATGACGAACCTTTTGGAAATCGAGCACAAAACACTTAGCGAACGTGGCTTCCCCTCGCATTACGCTGACCCTGCTGAAAGAAAGCCTCAATCCTGGTCCTCATGTCAGGAGGAACAGTCTCAACGAGGCCTTCAATCTCTTTTCTCGTCCATCGGTGAGAAATAAATACTTCACAAGAAATAGCTGTCTGGCTGCCATCTTTGGTGGTGTCACGAGATATAAAGTTGGCTATATCAAGCCGACTTATACCGCGTATATGCAATTGACGGACAGCCTCAGAGTTGGTCTCACAAAAAACTGACAGAAGAGCATTGACCCCAGAGACTTCTCTTGCGCCACCATACAAGGATTGAACATCACTAATGGCGCGTTGTATGACGCACTGGAAACCAGATGTCGGTTGAGTATCTGCCTCATCATCGCCGCTAACCAGTGGGGTACTTTCCTTGATATGGTCAGCTAACGACTTGCGCAAGCCTTCAATGTCGACAGCACAAGCGAGCAATCCTTCCCGTGCACTTTCCGCTTGAAGAAGCCCAAGAAGTAAGTGCTCCACCGTAATCAGCGCGTGACGCTGGCGTCTTGCCTCCGTAAAGACCATATGTAGGATGACTTCCAATTCGTGAGATATCATAGTGTTTCCTTTCAGAAACTAAGTGGTTGTACATTCCCTTACGGGGTTCAATGTAGAATCCTACTACACTTATGGGGAAAAAGAAAAGCGCGACCTTTGGTCACGCTTTTCTTTTTCCCCATCTAATCTACTCATCGTACATAACTAAGAAATTATTCTAGATACTATGAGTCTAGGATTTTTTGAAGGAGACGTACAACAAGTACGTTGACTGAGAAAAATTCCGTAACAACAACGTAGGTGGGATGATTTATTAGTTATGCTTTGGTTTTACGAGTGGGAACATTTGAGTCTCTCGTATAGGTAACCCTGCAAAGAATGCAAAGAGTCTGTCACCGAAGCCGAATCCACATGTTGGTGGCATACCATGCTCAAGCATCTCGATAAATGAATCATCCGCCATCATCGCCTCTTCATCTCCTCCTGCAAGTAACTCTTGCTGCTTCTGGAAACGTGCACGCTGATCGATTGGATCATTTAACTCTGAATATCCTTTTCCAAGTTCACTACCAGCTAAGATCGGCTGAAAGATCTGGGCAGTTATGCCGTCTTTATTCTGCTTAGCAAGTGGCGCAACTAAAAGCGGGTGGTTGATAAGAAATGCTGGACCTGAAATATTCTTTCGGCAGTACTTCCACAAGGTATCAGTAAGACGCTCACGATTTATACCATCATACTTTACCTTAAGCTCTTGAAGCCTATGAACAATTTCTTCATCAGTTGCTTGTATGATATCAATACCTGTCTGCTTCAGAATCTCATCGTGATAATCAATATGTGCCCAAGGTTCACTCAAATCAAAAGTATGTCCACGTGTAGTAAATGTCGTTGTACCAAATACTTCCTTTGCAATCGTACGGTAAAGCTCTTCAACAAGCTTCATACCATCCTCAAAGTCAGCATATGCCATATAAAATTCACAATTTGTAAATTCTTGAAGATGGTCAGGTGATGAACCCTCATTGCGGTACGCACGTCCAATTTCAAAAGTCTTTGGAAAACCTGCAGCCATGAGACGCTTTTGCCAAAGTTCGCCGATAGAGATACGCATAAAAACATCAAGATCAAAATCATTGTGATGTGTCGCAAATGGCCGAGCTTCTGCACCACCTGTTGTAACTTCAAGTGTTGGAGTTTCAACTTCAAGAAATTTCTTCTCTTTCAAAAAAGAACGCACTACATCCCAGAATTTTGATTTCTTCTCAAAGAGCTCACGAAGTTCGGGATTAGTTAGGATGTCTAAGTACCGCTCACGCATACGAAGTTCTTCATCTTGGATACCGTGATACTTATCAGGAAGAGGAAGAAGTGACTTGGAAAGCATTGCAATTGAATTCACAAGGACACTCTCTTGCCCTGACTTTGTTACAAAGAGTGTTCCTGTTACTTCAATGAAGTCTCCTGTGTCTACGTAGTCTTTGTAAAATTGTAGTGTCTCTTCACTAGACTCTGGCAACTTGATAACCGCTTGAAGTTTGGCTGTTCCGTCATAGAGATCGATAAATACAAGTGCGCCCTGTCCACGTGAAGACATGACACGTCCTGAAACAATCACCTGCACAGCATCTTCTGCTAATTTTGCAAACGTTCGAATAACTTCATGAAGTTCATGAGTACGACGAGAAACGCTCGGATATCCAGAAACCCCTTTTTCTTGTAGAGCTTGTAATTTTTTAAGACGCTCAGCGCGCAGTTCTTCGATAGATGCCATATGGATATAATTATATCATATCCATAGATTACAGAAGACAGGTATCAGAAGTCAGAAATACAAAAACAAACCTCTTTTTTAGGAGATTTGTTTCTGGTGTCTGATATCTGTCTTCTTAATCTATATTATGCTATTGCTTTGATTGTGTAGATAACGTCTCCTTTTGGAGTAGTTACCGTTACTGTATCCCCTTTTGCTTTTCCAAGAAGTGCTGAACCAAGTGGTGATTCATTTGAAATTTTCCCAGAGAGAGCGTCAGCTTCTTCACTTCCAACAAGCGTGAAAGCTTTTTCTGCTTTATCACCTTTTTTAAGAACAGTTACTGTTGTCCCTACTTCTGCGACACCAGCGTGATGTTTATCCATAATCACTGCATTTTTAAGGATCTGTTCTAGGTGAGCGATACGCTCCTCGCAGTTGGCCTGATCTTCACGCGCCTGATGATATTCTGCGTTTTCAGAAAGATCGCCAAGAGACTTTGCATAGAGAAGAGCGTCTGCAACTTCTTTACGACGTACTGTTTTTAAAGTGTTTAATTCGTTCTCAAGTTCTGTTTTCTTTTCGAGTGTTAAATATTCCATAGAGGTTATCTATAATACCATAAAGTGCGTTCATGAGCAGCATTGACAAATATTATTTGTATTACTTGGTGTAAGGCGTGTTGTCACGCATCCATTCTAATGTCTCTCTCATAGCAAAGACAGCCCCACGCGGATTGTGCTGTCCCCCTTTTTCCATAATGACCACAAAGGCATACTTTGGATGTTCGTAGGGAAAGAAACCACTAATCCACGAGTTTACAATTTCTTTCCTTGAGCCAAGTTCTGCGGTACCTGATTTTGATGCTACAGAAACTCCAGGGATAGCAAGAGCACCTCCAATACCTTGTGTCACACTTTGACGCATACCTTCACGAATAATTTTAAGATTTTTTTCTTCGAGGTGTAGCGATGTACTTGCAGTTGCCCCTGCTTCTACAACATGCGGTGTTACTAAATATCCCCCGTTAGCGAGTGCTGCTACTCCACGGACAAGTTCAAGTGGAGTGATTTGAAAGCCGTATTGGCCGATAGATGTGTGGTAGGTATTACCAAGTAGCCAATCCTGTTTGAAGACTTTCTGCTTCCACTCAGGCGATGGTATTGTTCCGTACTCTTCGGCAGGCAAATCTATTCCTGTTGTTGTCGCGAAACCAAACATCTCCGCATACTCTTTTATTTTATAAATACCCAACCCTTTCTGATCTTGGAATCCACCACCGATCTGATAAAAGTATTCATCAGAAGAATCAGCGATAGCCTTTCGCATATCTGTATATCCGTGCGGCTTCCAGTCTCGAAAAATCGTATCTGGTCCACCATACTTGTTCTTAATAACAAGTTGTCCAGAACTGTAAATATTTTTTTCTGGAGTAATAATATTTTCCATGAGTGCAGCCAATGCCACGAAGGGCTTCACCGTTGATCCTGGAGTAAAAAGCCCTGTAACGGCACGATTCAGCAATGTATGTCGTGGGTCTATCAGTTCACGACGAACGGCCGCTTTTTCTTCGGTTGTACTAGCATTCGTCATAAGATTGTTATCGTACTCAGGATAACTAACAAGTGCCAGAATTGCACCAGTATGCACGTCCATAATCACTCCAGCACCTGCTGTAAATGGTGCTTTGTGCGCAAGTACTTTGATCTGCTCATATAACTTCGCCTGAACATCTTTATCTATTGTCAATTGAATATTCTCACCGTTAACTGGTGGCGAAATAACATTTTCTGCCTCTACTTGATGAAGTGCGTTAATGGCAAGCACTCGCTTGCCACTAATTCCTTGCAGTCTATCTTGGTACTGTTTTTCTACACCATCTTTTCCTATGTACTCATCTTGCCAAAAAATACCACTTTGATCTTTTTTAGGATAGCTTACATATCCAAGGATGTGCGAAAAGCCTTCTGTTGTTATATATGCACGACGAGGTATCTCATTCGTTGAAGTTGCTTGCGTGTTCCAAGCAAGTAAAACATTGTTGCGATCATGAATCGTACCTCGAAGGGCAAACAATGGTGTTGCTTTGAGGTGGTTATTATCTGCTTTTTCTTTGTATACATCACCGTTTACAATTTGCATACCAAATAGTCGCACGCCAGCAAAACCAATAAGAAGAACGATAACTGCCATCGTTGCATAATAAGGAAGTACACCTAAAGGACGAACAAGCTGGCCTTCCATTTGGTGAATATTTAATTTAGAAAGATTTTGACTGTCCAGGAACACATCTTCTGGATCAATTTCGTGAGACTCAGCTTGCTTAGCGCGACGAGTAGATAAGAGGCGAAACACGTTCATAGACTAGTACTATACCACACACCAGAAGAAGTATTATTGGATATCGTGTTGTTGAAAAAAGCACATCATACAGAAATGCACTTGTAATACTTAGGCTATACAAAAGTATTTTACTCCTTGTCGACATAGAAAATTGATGCAGTAACTGGATTATATGCCCCTCGTATATAAACACGCATAAAAACATCTTGTGGGTCATCCTGTATATCTACAACAGTCCCGAGTTTTATGGTTGGGTCAGCTTTGTATACGACCGTGTTCGCAAGAGAAATGTTTGCACCCTTAGGAACCGAAGCAATGAATGAGCCGCCACCATCACCTTCTAACGGCAAAACCTCTGTTGACGAAGCATTCACAATGACCCCTTCTGTTTTTACCCCACCAGAAGAAAGCAATGTACACCGTGCAGTGACTGCATGAACCTCTTCAATAACACAAACTCCTTGGCGACCACGAACATAGACTACCATTCCTGCCTGAAGTCCATCTTTGAATCCTTTTGATAGAAGTATTGAGTTATACAATGTTGTAATATCGTGCCCGAGAGGATAGAGCACGACCGTATGAAGATTCTTAGAAATACTTTCTTCGTGTGACAGTGAGACAGTTGCAATACCTTCAAGGAGAGCATTTCTATTTTCTAACTCTTCAACAGAACTTTCAAGTGCCGCAATCTTCCGATCATAATAGTTTCTCGTATAAAAATACATCCCAATCGTATGAGGGAAAGCAGAAATA
>CAYVOJ010000001.1:20473-45892 GCA_964453485.1 uncultured Candidatus Saccharibacteria bacterium | reverse complement strand
TGTTTGTCTGATCTCTGGTGTCTGCATTGTCTCACTTTCACAGCCTGCAAAACTAAAAGTATCCTTCCTCGATATTGGGCAAGGTGACGCAATTCTCATACAGACACCAAGCAAGAAAAAGATGTTGATCGATGGAGGGCCGAGTAATGTCGTGCTCAGTCGTATCGCAGACGAGGTGTCATACTTCACGCGCGATATCGACGTCATGTTAGAAACCCATCCAGACGCAGATCATGTGACAGGACTTATTCCAGTTTTAGAAAAGTACAAGGTGCACACTGTGGTCACCTCTCCTGGAGTCGGAAGTACAGGAGTGTTCGAAGATTTAGAAAAACATATTATCGATGAACAGGCTGATGTATACCTCGCACACACCGGAGACGTGATAGATTTTCATGATGGTGTACTCGTAAAAGTTTTGTATCCGCCGCAAAAGTATATTGCTAAGAAAAATGATACCAATGATGCGTCTGTGAGTGTGGTGGTGGTATACGGGGATCACACTTTTTTACTTACAGGAGACTTGGCGAGTAATCAAGAAGGAAAATTACTTGAAGCTGAACTCCAAAAGAATATCACTGTCTACAAAGCTGGACACCACGGAAGTAAGTACAGTAGTGGTGAACAGTTGCTCAGTTACATTCGCCCAGAGTATTCGGTTATCAGTGCTGGTAAAGATAACAAGTATGGGCATCCGAATCCTGAAGCACTAGCACGACTGCAAACATACAGTAAAGAAATTCTCTCGACGATTGAGAAAGGTACAATTAGTTTTGAGACTGATGGGAGAAGTGTGAAGGTGGAGGCAAGTAGGTAGTGAGTAAATAAGTGCAAATAGTTCGCAAAAAACGCCGCCTATGTGGCGGCAAAATGAGGAACGATGTAAGGTGTGTCACACGACCTGTACTGATACGACTTCGCGAGAGATCGGCTCGAACAGGATCGTAAGCAGGCTCTTTTTGGGAAGGTTTTTGGCGGTACCCGGCAAGAAGAGCGGGGCAAAGATCCAGAAACTTCCATGGTCAGGTGTGCTAACCTTGAAAAAGTTTCCGCCGTCCATGATCGGTGTTGTCACACAACAAGATCTTCTGATCAAGGGGGTGTGTTGATCGAGGGCACTAACTATCATGTCTGGCTCCAGTTGGTTGTAGGTTCGCTCGGTATACTAGACTTTTTGTGCCTGAAAGTCAAAAAGTGTTAACAGATTAAATTAAGTCATAAAGTAAAAGCGACACCTTACGGTGTCGCTTTTACTTTATAGCTTGATCTGAAGATGAAGACCTTTTTTCATGCAACTTGTGCAGATCTTTACACGAGGGCCATTTGGGATGCGTGCCCACTGAAGGTTTGGGTACTTTCGGCGATCACCGGCTGGGTTAAATTTTGTAGCACGAACAGAGTTGCTGTATTTTCCAACAACTTTTGATCCTTTTTCGCAGAGTGGACAGACGTTTGCCATAGAGATAGATTTTAGAACTTAGATTTTAGAAGTGATGGATTCGCTCAAAATCAGAAGTCTCTAGATACTAACATGTTTTTTTGGCAGTCGCAAGCACGTTAGGGAATTTCAGTTTGGTGTATTTCATAGGTGCTGGTATCTCTAAAACCTTTACCCGTGGTATGCTAAAGCTATGTCAGATATCGTTTCACTGGTATTTCCTCTCGTTATTGTCGTGTATTCTATTATTTTGCACGAAATTGCCCATGGATATGCTGCGTATGTACAAGGTGATCAAACGGCGTATCGCGCGGGGAGATTAACCCTAAACCCTCTTTCGCATGTGGATGTGATGGGCTCTGTGATTATACCGTTATTCGCGTTCCTCACTGCTGGGACTTTTTTTGGCTGGGCAAAGCCCGTTCCATATAACCCTCTTAATATTACAGCTAGAATTGGTCAGGCTTTTGTGGCAGCTGCTGGAGTATTAACCAACCTTTTGCTAGCGTTTCTTGCAGGTTGTACGTTCGTATTACTACAAGCACAAGGTGTTTTAGGGAACGGTATGGATACAGCGCTCATGACTATTATAGGGGTAAACGTTTCACTCGCATTTTTTAACCTTATTCCAATACCGCCGTTTGATGGAATGGCAATTATTCAAGCTTTATTTCCAAGGTTGCACATCAACTCAAACATTATCTATAATCCTTTTTATATGGTGGCGGCAATCATCGTCGCATCTGTCCTTTACAAGCTGTTTATCCCAACAGTTTTTGTCTTTATCGAGCAGGTACTGAGATAGTGCAGGAGTTGTCCACAGTATTGTCTTTTATATTGTCTTTTATAGACGTATACTGGAATGTACATGAAGAAGCCTGTTCGCGCGCAAAGTAAAAGTGTTACCACCCCTGTTAAAAAGCGGAAAGCTGTAGGGTCTCGTATTGCTGTGTCAGTGAAACGATATGGAAAAAAGTCGTTACGAAGTATTCTCCTTTCCCATACATTGCATACTGGATCTCGCATCGCTCTAATCGCAGTCCTCGTAGGTGTGCCTTTTTATGGTGCGTATGCGTACATTGGCAAATCTGTTGCGAATGATATTGTAATTTCAAAATCTCAGATTGTTGAAAGAGTGGCACAGAAAATGACTCTTCCTAAAGAGCCTCCTCAAGCAGTTGTGCGTGTGCAGGATGCAGCTAATCTGAAAAAACAAAATCCATTTTATGCCGACGTGGTTCCTGGGAATTACATCATTATGTATACAGGATTAGCGGTTATCTATGATTTGCAGAACGATACAGTTATTGCTAGCAAGCAGATTGTTCCCTGAAAACTTGCAATATAGGCTACTATTTGGTATAGTTTGACCCACTATTTAGATATATGCCAACAATCAGCCAGCTCGTAAAGAAACCTCGTGGAAAAGTAGCGCGCAAGTCACGCTCTATCGCTATGTCTCGTGGCTTTAATGCTATACAGAACAAGCCTAACTTTTATAACTCTCCATTTAAGCGTGGTGTTTGTACAAAAGTAACAACAACAACACCAAAGAAGCCAAACTCTGCGCTTCGAAAGATCGCCCGTGTTCGTTTAACTAATGGAATGGAAGTAACAGCATACATCCCAGGAGAAGGACACAAGCTTCAGGAGCACTCAGTAGTAGTACTCCGCGGTGGACGTGTGAAGGACTTGGCAGGAGTTCGATACCACATTGTACGTGGACGTATGGATGCGACATCAGTAGAAAAGCGCCGCCAAGGACGATCACTTTACGGAGCTAAGCGTCCAAAAGCAGGAGCAGCTGCACCAGCAAAGAAGAAGTAACAGTATAGCTATTAGCTGATAGCTAAATATAAAATACACGCAAAACACGACTACGTACGTAGTCGTGTTTTGCTATTTTTGGCTAAATATTGTAGTATACGAAGCACTCGTTTATAGAGTATTGAAGTATTTACTGAAAATAACATCTTGTGGAGTACCCTCTGCTTCGGGGAACAGAAAACACAAGAAAACAATCACAGCCTTTAGCTGTTAGTTCTTAGCTTTTGACGACACGAATGCGATTCGTATTTGCCAATAGCCAATAGCCAATAGCCAATAGCTGCCAAAAAGCTATGCGCCGAAAAGTTAAAAATCGAAACATTGTAAGTCCAGATGGGCGTTACAACTCAGAAAAAGTTGGTAAATTTATCAACTATGTTATGGTGGGAGGAAAGAAGTCGACAGCACAAGAGATTGTGTACGGAGCTTTTGATATTATCAAAGAAAAGCAGAAGATCGAAGATCCTCTCGAAGTATTCGAGGCTGCTCTTCGTAATGCTGGACCACTTACTGAAGTACGTTCACGTCGTATTGGTGGAGCAAACTACCAGGTTCCGCGTGAGGTTCGTCCAGAGCGCCGCTTCATGCTTGCGTTTCGTTGGATTATCGAGGCCGCACAGTCAAAGAAGGGAAAAGCTATGCGCTTTAAGCTTGCAGATGAACTTATGCAGGCAGCAAACAATGAAGGATCAGCAGTGAAGAAGAAGGACGATACACACAGAATGGCAGAAGCGAACAAAGCTTTTGCTCACTTTGCTTGGTAATCAGGTTGTACGTATTACGGTTCTAACAAATACCCCCGCACGGGGGTATTTGTATATAAATAGAGACCAGGATACTATCCTGGTCTCTAAACCCCTTTAAGGGTGCTTACTCACTGCTGCTGGTTTTGACTACATGCCCACGTACGACAGTTGTGCGCCTCCCTTTGAATTCTTCTAGACGTCTTGCCTCAACAGACCTGTCTTGTTTACTTTTTGTTCCAACCCGAAGCGGGGGAACCCGCTTGAGGAATTCCAAGAAACTATCTTGCTCCCTTGCACATGCAGTGCCAGAAACAAGTTTGGCTGGGGGATCCGAAAAACATGCATCTTCGACTTTCCTTGAAAGCGCTCTTGGGGGATATTGTACCTCAGCAACGGCAACCTTCTTTGGAAGATCTCTCTTTGAAGGCCTGTATTTAGCTAACTCCTGCCTTACAAATTCAGTCCTTTTCGCGCGTCCATCTAAAGTTTTGCAAATCTCGTGGAGTTCCAACTGTTTTTCTTCAGGAAGCGGCGCAAGTCTCAGCGCTGTGGCTAGTGTGACCAAATCCTTGTGATTTTTCGGTAGATCAATCAATGCAAGGATGTCCGGGTGTAGTGTTGTTAGGCGAATACAATGATCCCACCATTTATAAGATCTTGGTGGCACATGTTGCATTCTTCTTATCAGGGCTTTCTTGGTGAGTTTTTTCCCGCCCGCGGCTACCTGTTCTTTATTCCACAAGAAGAGCTGTCGCAGTCCAAGTGCTGCGTCCTTCTTCTTAGCGCGTTCATTCAAAATGATCACCGGCATCTGGGGTGCCATAGGCAAAGCCATTTCTGTCGTATTCGTCATATCAGAGCTCCGTTTCTTGATCTATGTTGAAAGAACGTCGTGGCATCTTCACGTGCTAAGAAGCAGGAATTAATGATAATTCTACGCCTCGTTTGTTGCTCTGTATATATTGCCTCAAGTACTCTTTTGTGGTAGCATACGTGCTACTGCAGAAGCGGTTTTTTATTTTCTGTACGCAATAAAAACCTTTTGAATTCGTATTTACCTAATAACTAATTACTACAAACTAATTACTACCCATATGGCTCGCGACTACCCACTCAACAAAACACGTAACTTTGGAGTTATTGCTCACATCGACGCCGGAAAGACAACAACGACCGAACGTATTCTTTTTTATACTGGTGTTTCTCACAAAATTGGTGAAGTACATGATGGCGCAACAGTGATGGACTGGATGGAGCAGGAGCGAGAGCGTGGTATTACAATTACCTCTGCTGCGACAACCGCATTTTGGAATCCAACATATATGCCAGCAAGCGATGTTTCAAAGAAGTGTCGCTTCAATATTATTGACACCCCAGGACACATCGACTTTACGATCGAAGTAAAGCGTTCACTTCGAGTACTTGACGGTGCAGTTGTGGTGTTTGACGGAGTTGCTGGAGTGGAGCCACAGTCAGAAACTAACTGGAGATATGCATCAGATGCGATGGTACCACGTATCTGCTATATCAATAAGCTTGATCGTATGGGGGCTAATTTTGATAAAGCGTATGCATCTATTCTCGACCGCCTTTCAAAGAAAGCTGTTCGCATGCAGATGCCAATTGGAGAAGAAGAAAATTTTGATGGAATTATTGATCTCCTCACCATGAAGGAAATCAAATTCACAGGAGATAAAGGTAAAGATGTTTCTTCTGTAGAAATTCCTGCAGAATTACTCGAAGAAGCAAAGAAGCGTCGTGCGGAAATGATTGAGAAGATTGTTGAGACTGACGAAAACTTGATGACGGAGTATTTGGAAGGGAAAGAGTTCTCTGTTGAAGTTTTGAAGACAGCTATCCGTAAGGCCACAATTGCAAATGAGCTTTTCCCAGTATTTTGTGGTTCATCACTTAAGAATCGTGGTGTGCAGCTCGTTCTCGACGCTGTTGTTGATTATCTTCCTTCTCCACTAGATATTGCTGCCCCTAAGGGTCTTGATCCACTAACAGGAGAGCAGGCAACTGTTGAAGTTTCTGACACCGCGCCTTTTGCAGCCCTTGCATTTAAGTCAATGGCAGACCCGTTCGTCGGCCAACTTACATTCTTCCGTGTTTATGCTGGAACTCTTGAAGCTGGTTCTTATATTTACAACTCAACAAAAGATAAGAAAGAGCGAGTATCTCGAATTTTGCGCATGCATGCCAACGAGCGAGAAGAAGTGAAAGTGGTATATGCCGGAGAAATTGCCGCTGCGGTTGGTCTTAAAGATACAATTACCTCAGATACTATGTGTACTGAGGAGAAGCCAATTGTTTTGGAAAAAATTGTAATCCCAGAGTCGGTTATCTCAATGCGTGTAGAGCCAAAGACAAAAGCAGATCAGGAAAAAATGGGTATCGCACTTTCAAAGCTTGCTATTGAGGATCCTACATTCCGAGTTGCTTCTGATCCTGAAACAATGGAGACAATTATTTCTGGAATGGGTGAACTTCACTTGGATATTATTGTAGATCGCATGAAGCGCGAGTTTAATGTGGAAGCAAACACAGGTAAGCCGCAAGTGGCATACAAAGAAACAATTCTTGGAACAGCTTCAGGAGAAGGAAAGTACATCAAACAGTCAGGTGGTCGTGGGCAGTATGGTCACGCGAAGATCAATATTCGCCCAATAGATTACTCTATTGCAAAGGAGGATCTTCCTAAAAACACAAAGCGATATGATGGATTTGAATTTATTAACTCAATCAAAGGTGGAGCTATTCCACAGGAATTCATTCCTGCTGTAGAAAAAGGACTTCGAGAGTCTATGGACCGCGGAACACTCGCCGGATTTAAGATGGTGGATGTGTCATGTGAGCTTTATGATGGTTCATTCCACGAAGTGGACTCTAGTGAAATCGCCTTTAAGTTAGCTGCAGGTATGGCGCTCGCTGATGCTGTTGCAAAAGCAAAGCCGGTAATTCTCGAGCCAATCATGAAAGTGGAAATCGTTACACCGGATAAGTTCTATGGAGATATCACAGGTAACCTTTCATCAAAGCGTGGTCAAATTGAAGGGATGGGTGAACGAGGTCAAGACAAAGTGATTAACGCAATGGTTCCGCTATCTGAAATGTTCGGATATGTGAACTCACTTCGTTCTATGACAGAAGGGCGTGCAACATTCACAATGGAATTCGGAAAGTATGATGTGGTTCCAGCGAACATTGCAAAGGAGATTGCAGAAAACAAGAAATAACATTTGGACAGACAGCAGATATTAGACTTTAAAAAAGCGGCGCCGTAGGCGCCGCTTTTGTGTTGGCTATTTGTCTAAACTGACCCATTGACTTTTTCTCGCGACGGTGTAGTGTTTGGTTCAAAGCTTGGCATGGTGCCTGGCTGCTGTACAACATGCCTATGTGGCAGGAGGAGAATCATGCAAAAGGGTTTTTGGAAAGCAGGTCTCACCATCCTCGGGGGTTTAGTGTTGTTCCTTGTCGGAGCTGTCGCCATGGTCGCGATTCCTCTGCACAACGAAGATGCTATCCATCCGCGTCTGGAGAAGTCTTTCACAGACTTCAAGGCGATTACCGTAAAGAACTTCCCGGATCAGGTGACGAGAGAAGGGCATCTTCGTACGGTTCTTGCTGAGAAAGACAGGATAACGCGCGAAGGAGAATGGCCTTTTATTTCTTGTAAAGCGAGGTTCGTGGCTCATAACGCTGGGACCAAGCGCCGCCGAGATGCCAAGTATGTGACGTGTGACTGGAGTTTCTTCAGTTCGTAAAGCACCTCGGTTTTTCTGGAAAATGCACTTCGGTGCATTTTTTGTTTTTTATGTCATGTATAGCCACTACACCTTTTTATTTACAGAACACATGCTACACTTTTTGTAGTATGAAATATTTTATTCTCACGAGTCTTGCAGTACTCAGTTTTTCTTTTAGTTATGCTGGCACATGTGTTGATGTAACAAGTGCTTTGGCTAGAGGGGCGGAGTCGTCTTCAGTAAAAGTTCTGCAGCAATTTCTTGTAGAGAAAGGACATTTAAAGGCGGTGCCAAATGGATATTTCGGAGCTGGTACACAAACAGCACTTAGGGCATATCAGAAAAGCAAAGGTATTTCACAAACAGGGACAACGGGTCCAGCTACGCGCGCTGCATTAAAGAAAGATAGCTGCGGGACTACTTCGCAAAATACAGTTGTATCACCAGTGGTGAGCACCCCTGTTCAAAATCAAGTAGCAACTACTTCTATTCCGGTAGTTACTCTCCCTGCACCAAAACTTACATCTCTTGATTTAACAACCTTATTTGCCGGAGGTACGACAGATTGGTCTTTAATGGTATACGGTACAGGGTTTAGCACTTCTTCAAATACAATGAAATTGTTTTCTCGTTCAAATGGAAAAGTGTATACGCTTGGAAACAGCGCTTCTTCAGATGGTAAGCAGCTTGCTTTACCGATAAACCTTACCGGGAAAACATTTCCTTGTGGCACTTCGTGTTTAGAGAAAATTCAACCAGGGGACTACGATCTTGTGATTTCTCATGGAGGAGGGGAAAGCAACACCTTGCTTTTGTCGGTTAAACCCTTTAATCTCTCAGTTGTCACCGGCACAATCTCTGCCCCTCTTAGTTACACCGCGAAAAACGCACGTATAGGCACTGTCTCTTTTGCATCATCTGCAATCTTTAAAATAACTGACATTACCCCAACTATAAGTACCTCTGAAGGCTTTGTGGGAGGTGGTATTTCAGGATTAGTACTTAAAGATGAGCTTAGCGGGCAAACCCTTGCTTACGACAAGTCTGTTGCAGAAGTTTTACCAAATCAGTCCAAAATCATAGGATTATATGGGACAGTCTCTACACAAGTCCCAGGAAGAGTAACGACGACCTTTGCTTTAAGCATCGAAGACTATATTGGCCACAAGAAAACAACCTTTATTTCAGGAGAAATACTGACCTCTATAGCTCAGTAGCACCCACACACCAGAGGTTGTACGTATTCATACGACGAATAGTTGCGCGATTCTATATTTTATGATAAGATTGCATAACTTACTTGGCACTTCGACTTATTCTTGCTTGGCTAAGTAGTGTGCATATTATTAGTTTCTGTTTTTATTTATATAATTTATTAGTCCAATACCTCCTCACATGAGGATGGCATGACCCAACAAAAACATATGGCAGATACATTTGATCGCTCAAAACCACACGTAAACGTAGGAACTATTGGTCACGTTGACCACGGAAAGACTACACTTACAGCAGGTATTTTAAACGTACTTCACCTTAAGGATCAGTCTATTAAGATCAAGGGTGTAGATGAGATCGACAAGGCTCCTGAAGAAAAGGCGCGTGGTATCACTATTTCTCTTTCTCACTCAGAGTACTGGACTGATGCTCGTCACTATGCACACATCGACGCCCCAGGTCACGCTGACTATATTAAGAACATGATTACTGGTGCGGCTCAAATGGATGGTGCTATTCTCGTAGTAGCAGCAACTGATGGTCCTATGCCACAGACTCGTGAGCACATCCTTCTAGCCAAGCAGGTGGGTGTACCTCGAATCGTAGTATTCCTTAACAAGTGTGATATGGTTGAAGATCAGGAAATGATCGAACTCGTTGAAGAAGAAATCCGTGAACTCCTTACAAAGCAAGGCTTTGACGGTGCTAATACTCCTATCATCCGTGGATCAGGTCTTAAGGCTTCACTAGCAACTGACATCAATGACCCATGGGCACAGAAGATTGTTGAGCTTATGAATGCTCTCGATACGTACATCCCTCTTCCAGAGCGTGATGTTACAAAGCCATTCCTTATGCCAGTAGAAGATATCTTCACTATCGAAGGACGTGGAACTGTAGTAACAGGACGTATTGAACGTGGAGTTATCAAGATCAACGAAGAAATCGAAATCGTAGGTCTTAAGGATACTGTTAAGACAGTGGTAACTGGTATTGAAATGTTCAACAAGTCACTTAACGAAGGACAGGCGGGAGACAACGCGGGTATTCTTATCCGTGGTATCAAGAAGGAAGATATTATGCGTGGTCAGGTACTTGCTAAACCAGGTTCAGTGCACCCACACACAGAATTTGAATGTGAAGTATACATCCTTAAGAAGGAAGAAGGCGGACGTCATACTCCATTCTTGAATGGTTACAAGCCACAGTTCTACGTACGTACTACTGACGTAACAGGTGAAGTAACACTTCCTGCTGGAACTGAAATGGTTATGCCAGGAGATACTATCAAGTTCACTGTTAAGCTTCTCGCTCCGATCGCTCTTGAAGAGCAGGGACGTTTCGCTATCCGTGAAGGAGGTAAGACAGTAGGTGCTGGTGTCGTAACTAAGATTCTCGTATAATTTACGTTCTTGTAAAGAACTTTTACTCTCATGGCAACAACGGCAACAAAAGCGACAGCAAAGAAAACGGCAACAAAGCAGGCTGAGGTTCAGAAGCTTCGCATTCGTGTTCGTGCTTATGAAAGCAAAGTGCTTGATGCATCGGTAAAGCAGATCATCGACACTGCACGCCGTTTTGAAGCTACAATCTTAGGTCCTATTCCGCTTCCAACAGAAATCAAGAAATACACCGTAAACCGTTCAACATTCATTTACAAAAATGCTCGTGAACAGTTCGAAATGCGTGTGCATAAGCGCTTGATCGACATTGTAAACCCTAATGCCAAGCTTATTGAGGCTCTTACAAACTTATCACTTCCATCAGGAGTTGATATTGATGTAAAGATGGCATAAATAGATAAAGAAGCCAGAACATACCATGAAATTCACACTCGCTACAAAACAAAACATGACGCAATTCTTCTCAGCTGATGGGAAGGTTCATCCTGCAACACTGCTAAAAGCTACACCTCTTACGGTTACTGCTCTTAAAACAGTTGCTATTGATGGATATGATGCTATTCAGGTTGGTCAAGGTGTTCAGAAAAAAGAGCGAATTTCTAAGGCGCTTCTCGGACATTTGAAAGGAACTGCTCACAAGGTGGTTAAGGAATTCCGTACCCCAGGAGGAGATCTTTCTGTTGGAGCAACTATCGCTTGTGATATTTTCCAGACAGGTGATGAGGTAACTATCTCAGGAACATCTAAAGGAAAAGGATTCCAAGGTGTTATGAAGCGTCACGGTATGCACGGAGGATGGCATCAGCACGGTCAGAAGCACTCAATGCGTGAAGTTGGATCTATCGGATCTACTGGACAGCAGCGCGTTAACAAAGGAAAGCGTATGGCAGGACGTATGGGAAGTGACCGTATCACTCAAAAAAGTGTTGTGGTGCTTGATGTTGACGTAGCTAACGGTCTTATCCTTGTGAAAGGCGCAGTTCCGGGACGTCGCGGAACAGTCGTAGAGATCAAAGGATAATAACAACGTATGAAAGCAACTATTTACACAACAGAAGGAAAGGTATCGAAAGAAATTGATCTCCCAGAGGCAATCTTTGGTGCAGCATGGAATGCAGACCTTGTATCACAAGTGCTTGTATCTCAGGCATCAAATCGTCGCGCAGGAACAGCTCATACAAAAAACCGTGCAGAAGTTCGTGGTTCTCATAAAAAACCTTGGGCTCAGAAGGGTTCAGGTCGTGCTCGTCACGGTTCTGCGCAGTCTCCACTATGGAAGGGAGGAGGTGTTACATTCGGTCCACGTAATGACAAGAACTATAAGAAGGTTCTTCCTCGTGGAATGAAGCAGGCAGCACTTTTCTCACTCCTTTCTGCAAAAGTTAAGGCAGGTAAAGTTCTCTTTATTGATGAGTTTGCAGTTGCAGAAGGAAAAACAAAAGCAGCAGAAACAATCATGAAGAATCTTACTGTGGTTGAAGGATTTTCTACGCTAGCTTACAAAAAGGTGGGAAATGTGTACATGACAACACAGAAAGGTGATGTATCAACAAAGCGTGCATTCCGTAACCTACCGTATGTTGTGCTCCATAACATGGATGACCTCAACCCACTTGATATTGCAAATGCTCGCTACTTGGTGATCTCTAATCCAGAAGCTACGATTGCGTATCTTTCTTCTAAACTTAAGTAAACGTATATGGCAACAAAGAAAACGACAACAGAAGAAGTGAAGAAAGAGGCTAAGCTTATTATTGCTCCACGTGTTACTGAAAAAGCTTCAATGCTTTCATCAGGGAACGTATATACATTTATTGTTGAACCTCATGCAACAAAGCTTTCTGTTGCACAGGAAATTAAGGCAACATATAAAGTAATACCTACAAAAATCACTATCGCTAAAATTCCTCGTCAGTACACGTTTATTCGTGGAAAGCTTGGGACAACAGCGGGAATGAAAAAAGCTCTTGTGTTCCTTAAGAAAGGGGATACATTAAAACTAGCGTAAACGTTATCACTCCAGTAACACATTATTATGAAAACCTACAAACCAACAACGCCATCACGTCGAAAAATGACAACGGTATCATACCGAGGAGTTTTGACTGCTAGTGAGCCATACAAAGCGCTTACTTCAGGATTCCGTCGTGGTTCTGGACGTAACGCACATGGACGTATCACATCTCCTTACAAAGGTGGAGGACATAAGCGTTCTTTCCGTGAGATTGATTTTAAGTATGACACGCTTGATATTCCTGCAAAAATAGAAACAATTGAGTATGATCCAAATCGTTCAGGTTTCATCAGTCTTGTTTCATACCGTAACGGTGCAAAGCGTTACGTACTTGTTCCAAAGTCTATGAAAGTAGGGGATACATTCATTGTATCTGACAAAGCTCCTCTTGAGGTTGGAAACCGTACAACACTTCGTAATATCCCAGTAGGTACATTTGTATACAATCTAGAACTTAAGCCTCGTGCTGGAGCAAAGATCGTTCGTTCTGCTGGTGTGTACGCACAGGTTGTTGCTCATGATGGTGGCTTTACTTCAGTAAAGCTCCCTTCAACAGAGATTCGTAAGATCGTAGATACTTGTTTCGCCTCTATCGGTGAAGTTTCTAACGAAGAATTTCGTCTTCGTAACCTAGGTAAAGCGGGAACTGCTCGTCACCTAGGACGTCGTCCAAAGACTCGTGCTATGGCGAAAAACCCAGTAGACCACCCATACGGAGGAGGTGAAGGAGCTCAGCCACGCGGAACACGTCGTCCAAAGACAAAATACGGTAAGACAACAGGAGGTCACAAGACTCGCGCTCCTAAGAAGTATTCAAACGTACACATCGTAACTCGCCGTGTTGTTCGTAAGAAGAAGTAATCATCTGAAAAACGCTTTACTTTCAACAAAAATCTGATATAATTAGCCAACTTAGCCCAAACCATGACACGATCACTTCACAAAGGACCATATGTAGACGAACGAGTACTTAAAAAAGTGCTTGGCAAGCGTCCTGAGGAAACAGGCGTGATTAAGACATGGATTCGCCGTTCTGACATCTCTCCAGAAATGGTTGGATTCACATTCGGTGTTTACAATGGAAAAACTCACATCGAGGTACTTGTGACTGAAGACATGGTTGGACATAAACTCGGTGAATTCTCTCCTACTCGTAAGTTCACACGACACGGAGGAAAGATGCAAAAGGAAATTGATCAGAAGAAGAAAGAAGCTGAAATTTCTGCTGCAAAAACAGCTAAGGCAACCGTTGATACTAAGAAGAAATAATTTGTATGAAAGCATCTCTTAAAAACTACCGACAAGCACCTCGAAAAGTTCGTCTCATTACGGACTTAGTAAAAGGTAAATCAGCTGACAAGGCTCAGGCTATGCTTGGTGCCCTTGTAAAGCGTGGAGCTCTACCTATCAAGAAGCTTCTTGATTCTGCTGTTGCAAACTCAGGAGTAAAAGCAAGTGAGCTCATCGTAAAGAACGCTACAGTAGACAAGGGGGTTGTTATTAAGCGTTGGATGCCACGAGCTATGGGTCGTGCGTTCCCTATTCATAAACACACAAGTAAAGTTTCTATCGAACTTGTTAAGAAAACAGATAAATAAAGCATATGACACACGTAGTACATCCATATTCACATCGTCTTGGTATCATTCGCGACTGGAAGTCACGCTGGTTCGGCAAGAACACAACTACTTATGTAGATTATCTTCGTGCTGACGTACTTGTACGTGCATGGCTTACAAAGAAACTTCGTGGTATGTATGTTTCAGTAATTGAAATTGAACGAAGTGAAAAGCAGTACCGTATCGCTATTCATACATCACGCCCTGGAATGATTATCGGAAGGGGGGGGGATGGTATTGATAAGCTTCGTGCAGCTCTTAAGAAAGAAATGGCGCGTTTGAAGATTATCGCTCCACAGGATGTTAAGCTAGATATTGTTGAAGTTGCTAGCCCTGAAGCAGATGCAGCAATCGTTGCGGCAATGGTTGCAGAAGGAATTGAAAAGCGTCTTCCTTTCCGTCGTGTTCTTAAGACTACTATGGAAAAAGTGATGGCTAACCGTGACGTTAAGGGTGCACGTATCTCAGTATCTGGTCGTCTTGGTGGGGCTGAAATGGCTCGCCGTGAACAGATCAAGCGCGGAGGTATTCCTCTTCAGACATTGCGTGCAGATATCGACTTTGCTCGTGAGAAGGCTTACATGACATACGGTGTTATCGGTATTAAAGTGTGGATTTACCGTGGTATGAAGTTTGATACAGCGGTAAAACAAGCACCTGTTTCTAAAGATCAGTCTAAATAAACGTATATGTTATTCCCAAAGAAAGTAAAACACCGAAAATGGCAGTCAGCCCGATTATCCGAGGCTAAGCTTGCTCGACCAGAAACTCGTGGTATCACGGTTGCTTTCGGGTCATTTGCTCTTAAAGCTGAAACACCTGCACGTGTAGCGTCAAATCAAATTGAATCTGCTCGCCGAGCTATGCAGCGTCATGCTGGTAAAACTGCAAAGGTGTGGATTCGTATTTTCCCAGATCGCCCAGTTACTAAAAAAGCTGCTGAAGTGCCGATGGGTAAAGGAAAAGGAGATCCAGATCGATATGTGTTTGAGGTTCGTCCAGGACGAGTTCTCTTTGAAATCGACGGTGTTACCGAAGAAGTTGCTCGTGAAGCTCTTCGTAAGGCTGGATGTAAGCTTCCAGTAAAAACTCGAGTGATCACTCGCTAATGTAACCTCTATGAATACAACAAATACTACAACTCACCGAAAGAAGCTCACTGGAAAAGTGGTTTCTGACAAGATGGATAAAACTGTCGTCGTAAACGTTATGCGTTATGTCGCTCACAAGAAGTACGGAAAGTACTACAAAATCGACAAGCGTTACAAGGCGCATGATGAAAATAATGAGTACAAAGTAGGGGACACTGTTATTATCGAAGAGTGTCGTCCACTTTCAAAAGACAAGAACTTCACCGTTCTCGGTAAAAAGATATAAATTTATATCCAGCAGCCGACAACACCAAGCTACTAACTAATAATCACCACTATGATACAAGCAGGAACAAACGTAAAGATCACAGATAACTCCGGAGGAAAATTCGGACGTGTATTCAAGGTGCTTGGTGGTAGTAAGCGTCGTTACGCATCTCTTGGAGATATGGTGGTGCTCTCAGTTAAGGTCGCTGAACCGCGAAAGCAGACAAAGAAGAAAGATATTGTATATGGTGTTGTTGTTCGTACAACAAAGCAGGTTCGCCGAAGTGACGGTTCTTATATTTCATTTGATGATAACGCTGTAGTAATCGTTGATAAAACAAAGAAGGAGCCGAAGGCTGGGCGTGTGTTTGGTCCAGTTCCTCGCGAAATTTCTGAAACAGGTATTGATGGATATAAGAAAATTGCTTCATTGGCACCAGAAATCATTTAATAGTAATAGGCTAACTAGCTAACTCACATACCATGCACGTAAAAAAAGGAGATAAAGTAATAGTGATCGCAGGAAAGGAGAAAGGAAAGTCTTCTACGGTAACTAAAGTACTACGCGAAGAAAACCGTGTTGTGCTTGATGGTCTTAATCTTGTGAAAAAGCACACTAAGCCAAAGAAGGCAGGAGAGAAAGGTGGCATCATCAGTATTCCTCAGTCAATTCATGCAAGTAATGTAAAACTCAGCGAAAAAGCTGTATCAAAAGTAAAGAAGACAACTAAATAAAACAACTTAGTTTTAAGATGTTTTAAAGAAAAAGGGCTCCGTAAGGAGCTCCTTTTTTTATTTTCTTATCCCTTGCTTACCTACACCTCCAAAGCTACACTGAGAATATTATGAAAAAATACATAGCAGCAACTTTATTAGCCATCTTATGTCTTTCGACTTCCTTTGCACAACAGTCTGACGTTGATCCGATAAGCAGTACTCAATCACAGTGTATAGTCCTTACAAGTTCTAATTTGCGTATTCGTGCTAGAGACAGTATCACAAATAATGAAGTAAGTCTGTTGCAATCGTTCTTGCAAGATATTGGGCTACTAGCTAGTGAGCCGACAGGCATGTTTGGAAATGCTACGTTAGCTGCTGTTAAAGCTTTTCAGACTCAAAAGGGACTTTCTCCTACCGGCTATGTTGGTCCTCTTACGAGAGCAAAGATACAAGAAGTGAGTTGCGGCGCAAGTTCTACAGTCTCGACAGCCTCTACGGTTTCAACGATTTCTACAACTTCCTCAACGACAACTGGTTCGGGTGTAGTAGTTGGACCAGCTACGCCTGTCGTTTTTACAGATGAATCCGTCTCTAACGGTGCTGTTATCATTCGATTGATAACTAGAATAGTAGGTGCTGGGCCTAACGCTAAGGCGTGCGTTGGGGTCTTACCTAGACGCATAGTAGGGGGTGTGGTTGCTTGCTCGACTGATACTCAGTTTGCTTTGATTAAAAATCAGCCGGGCTGGTCATATAACACCCAAACAGACACCTATAGTATCAACATGGATGTGACAAGTATTCAATATCCAGACACGACGTACTTCACGAAAATTCTACTGGCAAATGGACAGAAAGTTGAACAGCAGTGGACTCCGAAAAAAATAGCAGTTACATTTCTTCCAACCGCATCACTTACGGTTAACGGAGGGAAGACCGCCACTCTCCGTGTCGGAGAAGCAAATACCAAAACCTGGTCATCAACAGGAGGGACATCTTGGAGATCAACATACGCGTTCAGTGGGTCATCATGTGCACTTGCTGGAGTAACTGGTGTGTGGGGGGCAAATAGTGAAAGTGGCTCTGAAAGTGTTGTTCCAACACCAGACTCAGTGAATTGTACTGCGACAATAACATATTTTGTTTCGAATGGTCTAGGAACGGTAAGTGATTCAATAACAATTGTTGTGTTACCTGCGACAACCGCAAGCACGTCTACCACACAGGCAACAGCTGCCGGAGTTCCAACTATTACCAATATTTCATCGCCTGGACAAGCAGCCGGAACAGTCGTTGCGGGGGCGCAGGCAACGATTACGGGTACTGGGTTCTCAGGAAATATTACTGTTCTGTACGGTGGAGCTACGACTATACTTGGGACTGCGCAAAATGACACAACGGCAACATTCACAGTTCCTTCATTTACCACGTATCCTAACTCCTCACTGTTTACCGTAACAAATAGTCAAGGGAAAACAAGTGCTCCGTATCGCGTGACGACAATCGTTCCTCCGCCAACAGCCTCAATTACAGTAAACGGTGTCCATAACATCACTCTCCGTGTCGGAGAAGCAAATACCAAAACCTGGTCATCAACAGGAGGGACATCTTGGAGATCAACATACGCGTTCAGCGGATCATCATGTGCTCTTGCTGGAAGGTCTGGCGAGTGGACAGCTAATTCCGCGTCTGGGTTAGAATCTGTTGTGCCAACAAGCGATTTTGCTGGATGTACAGCTACTATTACCTATACTGTGACAAATACCTCAGGGTTAGCGAGTGATTCTATTAATGTAACCGTTGAAGCGCAGGCTCCCGTTTTGCCAACTGCCTCAATTACAGTAAACGGAGGTAAAAGCGCTACACTGTACCCAGGACAAGCAAATACAAAAGTCTGGTCTTCAGCAGGGGGGACATCTTGGAGATCAACATACGCGTTCAGTGGGTCGTGTGCTTACAATGGCCTACTGGGTGCGTGGACTGCAGTAACTGCAAATGGTTCAGAGTCGATTGCTGCTACGGACGATTTTGTGGGCTGTTCTGCCCTGATTACGTATTTTGTTTCAAATAGTGCAGGTACTGTAAGCGACTCTATTACGATAACTGTCGTACCTCGTCCTGTTGCGCAAGTTAGTTCACATAAAGGTCAAGTGCTTGGAGCTTCTGCTGTTTTGGGTTGTGTTGATTTAAAAAATAAAATGTTTCTTGGTACAAGAGATATTTTTGTAGAGAACGAAGTTTCTGAACTACAGACTTTCTTGCAAAAGAAAGGGTATTTGAACGAATTACCGTCAGGATACTTTGGTCCTGTAACTGAGTCAGCAGTAAAAGCGTTTCAGAAAGATAATAATCTTATTGTTACTGGTGTTGCTGGAAAAGTAACACGAGACATAGTTCAAAAACTGAGTTGTTCGGCACACTAAGATACATATGGTGCAACCGTAATAATCTAAAAAAGAGGAAGTCAAAGAACTTTCTCTTTTTTGTTTTTTGTGGTATAGTATTTGTCTATTACCAATAACGTAACAAGAAATTGTTACAGCATAAGCGACGTATACCGTCCCGCCAGGCAATGCCTCACGGACTAATCGTGCTTACAAACAAGTATGTCAAAAGCAAAAATGGGTGTTCAGGAAATTGAGAAACTCTCTTTCGAGAAGCTTTCAAAAGAGTTTGGTTATAAAAATGTTATGGCAGCGCCTCATCTTACAAAGGTGACTGTGTCTGTAGCAACAGGTTCTGCAATGAAGCGTGACAAGAAGCGAAATGATCTCGTAATGGATCGTCTTGCTAAGATCACTGGTCAAAAGCCAACACTTCGTAAAGCAAAGAAGTCAGTCGCTTCATTTAAAACACGTGAAGGGGATCAAATCGGAGTAGCTGTTACTCTTCGTGGTGCACGTATGTTTGGATTCCTTGATAAGCTTTTCAATGTATCACTCCCACGTACAAAGGACTTCCGTGGTATTAATCGTACATCGGTAGACGCTATCGGAAACATTACGTTCGGTATTAAGGAACACACAATCTTCCCAGAAATCAAAGATGAAGAATTGAAAGATGTTTTTGGAATGGCTGTTACAATTGGGACAACAGCAAAGACAAAAGAAGATGCTACGGCATTTCTTGAGTTAATCGGAGTTCCGTTTAAAAAGGCATAAAGTAACCTTTTGTTTTCACCTAAAAACACACCAGCGCAGTAGCGAAGGTGTGTTTTTTGACAGAACCTTATTCTTATTGTATAGTGTATTTGGCAGTTATTCAAAAAAACCAACCATTCCAGATGTCCTGGAATGGTATAACCCACATAGCAACAAGCCATGTCGCCCTGTTGTGTGCTACTAATGAGGTGTTTTCATGTCACAAGCATTGCTATCGGCGCTTTTTGCGCGCAGAGCTTTCCTCCTGACGCAGGCAAGTCTTGCCGGCTCTCAGGCAGAGGGATTTGCTGTCACCATCAAACAGCCGCTGACGGTTGCCATTGACCCCGGAGGCAGAAAGCAGTTTGAGCAGGACCGTTCTCTTTACCGGTTTGCTGCCGGCGGTGGACTGGTCATTCTCAAATGTCTGGACCGGACTGTCGGTCTGGTTCGGTACCGTGATCCGGGTGCGCCCAGTTTTGGCGACACTTGGACTTTGGGGTCTGGGTTGTCGAGCTCTGTTGAGGAGTTGATGAAGCCCTACCTTCTTGCATGTCGCGGAGGCATTGAAGAATTCATCGTCGCTGGCCCGAACGGTGTGCTGATTCCTGTCTTTGCCAAAAGCCCTGAACTCACACCTGTTGCGTTTGCTGCTGTCGGTTCAGGTCGGCATATCCGTACACAGGCTGGCTGTGGCGGCTATCTCGGCCTTGACCGGTGCCAAGAGGTAGAGGCAGATGTGGTGCTGTTGCCAGGGTCGTCAAAGATGACCATCTCCTTTGAAGGAACTGAAGGGTCTTCTTCCTGCGAGGGCCTCGTCGTGGTCGACGAGGGGACACGTGGTATCGATCTGCTCTATGCCTACGAGCTTAATGTTCCGTACGAATTGGCCGAGCTTGCCATTTACGACGGCGAAGAAGATCGCAAAGGGGCACCACTCAATGCTCCTGTGGGCTGTCTTCAGTTTTCTGATGACCTGAAGTGTGGCGGCAATTTTGTTACCGTCTTTCAGAACGGGGGAATCATGGAAAATCATCCGTCCTTCAACGGGCGGATGACGCCCCCGCTAGCCGCCGCCCTGCAGTCGCTGCAAGGGTAGGAACTTACGACGCAACGTCGCTTAAAAGCGCCAGAGAACACCTCTGGCGCTTTTCTTTATGGGTATACGACAGGGTATTGACATATATTTATAAATATGGTAGGATTGGGCACATGAAAACAGGAATTAAAAATACCATTGTATTACTTGGGTTTTTAGCAGGAAGCCTTGCTAGCACGCATGCGGCGTACTTTAACAGTACTCCGATAGCTTCTTGTGATACCCGTATCACTTCATACCTTAGTTATGGAAGTGAAAATTATCAAGTAGAAACATTACAAAACATCCTTGCTCGCGCCGGATATTTGCAGGCGAACCCTAATGGATACTTCGGACCTTCTACACGCGCAGCGGTGCGTGCTTTCCAGGCTGACAACGGTTTGGCGACATCTGGAGTTGTCGGACAGGCTACACTAAATGCTCTTAATGAGCGTGCATGTGATACTGACGTGAGAGGTGATAGTCTTTCATACGCATACCAGTACAGTGTAACTCCTTACTACCAGACAGCAGCTCAGGTAACGTACGTCGACCCATATGATGCTTATGTAAAAGTGGTTTCTCCTGTACCACAGACACCTGCTGTATACACCGTAGCTAATACATCTATTGCTGCGCCATATACAACGACAAATCCGGTAACTGTTGTTACACCTTCTCCTTCATCTTCTGTCGTTAATACGACACTTGCTAACATTCCACCTGCTCAGTCAGCAGGCATCGCGAGTACACAACTTAGTTACAGTCCATCTATTGGATACTACTACAGTGTCACTCCAGCATCTGGATCACTTACTATCGGTTCACCACGTGCAAATGCAACCTACAATGAAAACGACACGGTGTATGTAAGTTGGGCAACAAGTAACCTTACAGCATCTGCATATCAGGTTTACCTTGAAAATACGACGACAGGGGGTAGTAAGCTCATTACAACAACATCAGGAACAAGTGCATCATTTGTACTTTCAAAAGATATTCTAGATGTAGTATGTTCTGGATCTTGTGATCAGTACAAGCAGTCTTCATTCCGTGTTGTTGTTGCAACACCGATTACTGATATCGCAGGGACAACATCACTCTTTAAGGCAGTTGTTTCTCCTATCTCAATTAAGCGACCATTCTGGCCAGGAACGGTAAGTATTACAGCAAGTAAAACTCCAGTGAATTCAGCTGAACTCTTTAAGCTTTATGTGAATATTCCAACAGGAGCTTCATGGGATGCAAACATTTACGGGAACTACTCATTCAAAGTACGTGCAATCTGTCCTCCTTCTGTGACGGTAAGTATTGCGGGTACTCAGTGTGGTCAGGATTTCGTAATTCCTTTTGCTCCAGCATTCTTCCAGTCAGAAATTCCTACAACAATTACGAATGTATCATGGTATCCACAAACAGTGACATACCAAATCACCGTAACTAATCTAGCAGGACAGGTGATCGGAAGTGCAGAAACTTCAGTAAAAGTAAATCAAGCACCATTCTCTTGGTAACTATATGATACAAAAAAGCGACACATCTGTGTCGCTTTTTTGTTTTTACGCTAGCGCTGTTTTGCAGTAAAACATTATCGCAGTTACTGTGCCAACGAGCATGGTTCCCCAAACAATGTCGACAAGTGTAAGTGACCATGGGTAGTCCTTTAGTGTTGCTAAGTTTGTAAAGTCGTAAAAGGCGTACATTACAAATCCAAGTAAAGCGCCGTACAAAAATGCGTCACGTAGAGTGCCTACTTTAGATAGTACGAATACCCATATACCAATAATCGCTACGATGTATACAAGTGGTACCGCAGGGAGATAAGGGACGAGCGATCCATCTTTGACGACAGTGTGACTTGAGAGATTAGTGAGATAAAAGTCTTTGGCAATTTTTGAAAGCCAAACATAGTCAATAGCAATAAAGCTAATAATTCCAGCAAGAGACGTAAGTATGGTTGATAGCATGAGAATAGTATAGCATCGTAAGGAAGTGTCCATAAGGACTTCTCTGTGATGTAAGGCGGGGGAGCATCTTGTCTTTTTCTTGTTTTCTGGTATAATTGCACAACCGTCTGTAATCCGTGTATCTCCGTAAGGTTTACGTAAAAAGTAAGGTTTACGCATATAAACGTGATATTCAGATGGCAGTATTGGTTATCTATAACGTAACCAGTGACTATTAACTAGTAATTATTACAAATGGCAAAAACATCAACTATTGCTCGCAGTCTCAAAACTCCAAAGTTTTCAACGCGTAAAGTTGCCCGCTGCTTCAAATGTGGTCGAAAGCATGGGTTTATGCGTGATTTCGGACTTTGTCGTGTTTGCTTCCGCGAACTCGTAAACGAAGGGATGATCCCAGGTATTAAAAAATCTTCTTGGTAGGTCTATAAGACTCTCACCATAGATAATCACAAAACAGTATGGATACATTAGCAAACATGCTTATCGCAATCAAAAACGCTGGCCTTGTAAACAAGGTAAGTGTGGTACTTCCTTCGTCAAAGATGAAAGTATCTATCCTTGACGTTCTTAAGCGTGAAGGATATGTAAAGACGTACAAAGTCTCAGAAGGTATTAAGCCAACCGTTGAGGTGGTGCTTGAGTATAAGGCAGGGGAGCCACGCATTCACGGAGTGAAGCGTGTTTCTAAGCCTTCAAAGCGTACCTACACTGGTGTAAAAGAAATTGCATCAGTAAAGTATGGTCATGGTCTTGCGGTGCTTTCAACACCAAAAGGAATCATGACTGACAAAGAAGCCCGCAAGGAACAGGTCGGCGGCGAAGTATTATTTAACATTTGGTAATTAAAAACGTATGAGCAGAATCGGAAAACAACAAATAAGTATTCCAGCAGGTGTCGAAGTATCATTTGATGCCCATGCTGTACGTGTCAAAGGTCCAAAGGGTGAACTCGTTCGCGAGATTCGTGACGAAGTTGTTTTCAAAAATGAAAACAACATGATCACGTCAGAGCCTCGTCGTAATGATAAGTTCTCTCGTTCACTCTGGGGGACATATATGTCTCATGTGAAGAACATGATCACAGGTGTCGTTACTCCATTTGAGAAGAAGCTTCTCGTGGAAGGTGTTGGATTTAAATGGGATGTAAAAGGTACTGATCTTAATCTCTCACTTGGATTTTCACATCCAGTAGTTATGGCTATTCCACAAGGACTAACTGTTGTTGCGGAAAAGGGGACACTAACGATCACTGGCATCGACAAAGAAGCGGTCGGACTCTTTGCTAACAAAGTGCGTCAGATGAAGAAGCCAGAACCGTACAAGGGTAAGGGTATTCGTTACAGTGACGAAGTTATTCGCCGTAAGCAAGGAAAGAAGTCGGCTTAAGTCGTCGTATAACCTCTATATATCACTATGAAAACAAGTATAAAAACAGAAAAGCGTATACGTCTCCATACAAAGATTCGTTCTCGCGTATCGGGTACGGAAGAGTGTCCACGTCTTGCGGTATTTCGTTCTAACCGATACATGTACGCGCAGCTTATCGACGACGTTAAAGCAGTAACACTCGCGTCAGCATCAGATATTTCTCTTGATGCCAAGATGACAAAAGTGGAACGTGCAAAGACTGTTGGTAAGAACCTAGCAGTTGCTGCAAAAGGTAAGAATATTTCTAAGGTCGTTTTTGATCGCGGAGGATTCTCATACCGAGGTCGAGTACAAGCTTTAGCTGATGGCGCACGCGAAGGTGGTCTCATCTTTTAATCACATCGTACAAACTATATGACAGAAGAAATTAAAACAACTGAAGTAAGTACAGGAGAGCAGACAGTAGCAACAGGTAATGTTGCGGTAGCTCAGGAACAAACTGAACGAGGTGCACCTCGTAACGCTCGTGGTGGTAAGCCAGGGCAAAAAGGTGGTGCTCGTGGCGGACGTCCTCGCGCTCCTCGTGAGAAGCCAGAATTTGATAGTAAGACAATCAGTATCCGTCGTGTAACCCGTGTGGTTTCAGGAGGTCGCCGATTCTCACTCTCTGTAGCACTCGTTGCAGGAGATAGAAATGGACGTATCGGTCTTGGTACCGGAAAAGCGATGGACACTCAGGTTGCTATCGAAAAGGCGATGAAAGCAGCGAAGAAGAATATGATTAACCTTCGTCTTTCAAAGAATAAGTCACTTATACACGATGTAACAGCAAAGTTTAAGTCATCTGAAGTGATGATTATGCCAAACAAAGGTCGCGGACTTATCGCCGGATCATCAGCTCGTTCAATCCTAGCTCTTGCTGGACTAAACGACGTAACAGCAAAGTTCTACTCAGGAACAAAGAATAAGCTAAACAATGCTCGTGCGACAATGAAAGCACTTGAAACGCTTGCGTATCGTCATGGAGAGGCACCTGTTGCAGCTACAGCTGTTCCAGCAGCAGTAACACCAGAATCTAATTAAACAACTATGCAAACACATCAAATTAAACGCGTTCACGCGAATAAAAAAAGTAAACTAGTTGGTCGCGGAGGAACACGCGGCAAGACTTCTGGTAAGGGAGGGAAGGGTCAGACAGCTCGTGCTGGTCACCGTGTACGTCCTGCGATGCGCGATATTATCAAGAAGCTTCCTAAGTTGCGAGGTCACGGTAAAAATCGTTCACAGTCAGTATTCTATCGTGGTCCAGAAGCCGTTGTTAACGTAGGAGTTCTTAATGTATATGGAGCAGGAGAGACAGTTAACCCAACATCACTCCTAGCTAAAGGACTTATTCCACGTGTTCTCGGAAAGTTCCCTAAGGTAAAAATCCTTGGAACAGGAGAGATCACTGTAAACGTTCTTGTAGAAGGCTGTACTATTTCAGAAACTGCAAAAGCAAAAATTGAAAAAGCCGGTGGATCATTTACTGCTATCCCGCTTGTACAACACTCAGTTGATCAAGCAAAGGTGAGTGCTGAGAAAAAAGCAGCTCAAGCAGAAAAGAAATCTGCTAAAGGAGGGAAGAAGAAGTAACAAAATTAAAAACAGCACCGAAAGGTGCTGTTTTTAATTTCATGGAGACTATACAGACTCTATATTCTGAGATTAATGGTATATACTAATCAGTATATGAAGAATTATATTTTCAGTAGCTTAGTTGCTGGTTTGCTTG
>CAYVOJ010000001.1:0-20463 GCA_964453485.1 uncultured Candidatus Saccharibacteria bacterium | reverse complement strand
GTTCAAGTCTGCTTGCGGTGTCTGCACAGGGCGCAGCAGCAGGGGACGTCGACCCTGGATCTTCGCAAGCGCAATGCCTCACTCTTACAAATACAAACCTTCGTCTACGAGCACGAGATGCATCCACAAACGGAGAAGTCTCCCTTCTCCAGGGGTTTTTACAGGATCAGGGCTTGTTATCTGCTGACCCTACTGGATACTTCGGTACAGTGACATTGGCCGCCGTAAATGCTTTTCAGACAAGAAATGGAATCACTCCTGCGTCTGGGTATGTTGGGGCGCTCACCCGCGCAAAAATACAGGAAATAAGTTGTGGTACAGGTAATAATCCAAACGTTGCAAAGCCGACAATAACGGTTACTCGAACAAACCCAAACCTCTCACAAGGGCAGACACAGACACTGTCTTGGTCTACCACGAACGCAACATCACTTACGGCATACTGTGCCGGTGCTGGCTCTAATGCTAATAAAACAATACCTGTCCCGCTGCAGCAGGCGCCATTTACTATTACCTGGGCAGAGTATCGCAGTCAGGGCTCGTCAGGGGCTTATACATGTACTTGGACTGCAACTGGCACAGGCGGAGTGACGACATATCAAGAGACAAGTAGTGTGATTGTGGGAACAGAACAAGTTTGTACTGCTGATGCCATGGTGTGTCCCAACGGAACAACAGTTGGTCGTACGGGTCCGAACTGTACTTTTGCCGCTTGTCCAAGCTCCGCTTCTTTGCCAAGCATTACTGCAGTCTCTGCTCTTGCTTCAACGGGAAGAGTGACGATCGCAGGCGCCAATCTCTCAGGAACCAATCTGCGAGTCTTTTTTGCAGGGACACAAGTTGGTGTTGTTAGTGCTAATGATACCCAGGTGGTGGCAAATTTACCACAAACAATTCAATCAGGCCAAGTCTACAGCGTGTATGTGTCAAACGATCGTGGCACAAGTAATACCATGACTGCGCAAGTTCTCGCTTCGTCGACGAGCGCTCCTGTGGTAACCGCATCAGTAACCCCAACAACAATTACTGCCGGAGGGACGTTTACAGAGCTTACGTATACTTCTTCAAATGCTGTGTATTGTGATTGGTATCGCAATGACACAAAAATAGTCTCTCGAGGCACAACGGCATATACGTGGAATGCTGCAAACTCTGGAGGTCCATATAATCAAACAACAAAGTGGACATTTATTTGTTATAACGCAAATGGACAAGCATCCGCTCCTGCGAACGTAACACTCACTGTCACAGGGCCTGTTTCTTGCGGGGGAGGGTCTACCCTTATTAACGGTTCCTGCCAATGTTCTGGAAATATGGTTTTAGATTCTGATGGAATCTGTAGAATTCCTGAATGGAACCGCTATTAAGTTTCGCTGCAAGTAATTTTAGGTGCTAAAGCGCGCTCGCGACATAGTATTTTCTGTGGTATACTTAGGCAATTATGCAAACAATTAAGGCTATTTTCTCTGATTCGACACTTCGTAATCGCATTTTCTTTGTTATTGGTATTTTAATCCTTACGCGAATTCTCGCTGCTATCCCCGTGCCAGGAGTAGACACAACACACCTCGAGAAAGCTCTTTCAGGAAATGGTTTTTTTGGCCTCATTAATATTTTTGCTGGAGGAGGGCTTTCTGCTTTCTCTATTGTCATGCTTGGTGTTGGTCCTTACATTACTGGATCAATTATTATGCAGCTTATGACCGTGCTCTCTCCTCGCCTTAAGGAAATGTATCAGGAAGAAGGGGATGCTGGTCGTCGCCGTTTCGTTCAGTATGGACGTCTCCTTACACTCCCTCTTGCTGTGCTTCAAGGTTTTGCATTGATTACCCTTCTTGAACGTCAGCAGGCTATTTCACAGCTTGCTACACCACTTTTAATTTCAAACGTTATCATTGTTACTGCAGGTACCATGCTTATGATGTGGCTTGGTGAGCAGATCAACGAACGTGGTATTGGTAACGGTGTGTCACTTATCATTTTCGCAGGTATTGTTGCTAGTTTACCGCTTCACCTAGGTCAGTACTTTGTTACGTTTGACGCTTCACAGATACCGATGCTCGTAGGACTCATCGCGCTTGTGCTTGCAGTGATTGCTGGAATTGTGTATGTAACTGAAGCAGAGCGTCCAGTACCTGTTACCTATGCAAGACAGGCACGTGTGGGTGGAGCTTCAAATCTTGGAGCCTCAACATACCTTCCTCTTCGCTTGAACCAGGCAGGGGTTGTGCCAATCATTTTTGCAATCTCAATTCTTCTTTTCCCACAATTAATTGGTCAGCTTCTTGCGACATCATCTCATGTAGGACTGCAATCAATTGCTAAAACAGTAAACACACTTTTGGCTAATCAGTGGGTGTACGGTGCTGCTTACTTTTTCCTCGTTGTCATGTTTACATACTTCTATACAGCAGTAATGTTTGATCCAGAAAAGACAGCAGATAATCTACAGAAAAATGGAGCGTTTATTCCAGGGTTCAGACCAGGCGCGGCAACAGCCGAGTATATCGGTTATGTGCTTACTCGTATTACGCTTATCGGAGCGCTTTTCCTCGGACTTGTAGCCGTACTTCCTGTCGCTGTACAAGCTGCTACAGGGCTAACTGCAATTCAAGTAGGAGGTACATCACTTCTGATTGCGATCTCAGTGGTGCTCGACCTGATCAAGAAAGTTGATGCCCAGCTTTCAATGAGGGAGTACTAAAATCTCATTATGTTTTAAACAATAAAGCGACTCACCTGAGCCGCTTTATTGTTTTATGTAGCCATCATAAAAGGTAACCGGTCAGTAGCTACAAACCATACACATGTGGTAGTATTGAGCAATATGGAAAAAAAGTTTTATATCATCATGGGCAAACCAGGAAGTGGTAAAGGCACTCAGGCGGAGCTATTTAAAAGCGTTTTAGAAAAAGATCATCCTCATGTCATGCACATTACGACAGGGGGATCATTCCGTGAGTTTATGAAAGGAGATAGTTTTATGTCTCATAGAACTACCGAAGTGCAAAACGCTGGACTTCTTCAGCCGGAATTTCTTTCCATTTGGAACTGGTGCAGTGTATTGATTAATAATCTTAAAGAAGATACGACAGTTATTTTAGATGGAGCACCAAGAAAAGTACTAGAAGTTGAAGCTATGCACGAAGTATTTCCATTTTTGCAGTATGGTCGTCCAGTAGTTCTTCATGTTGAGGTGAGTGACGAGTGGGCGATAGATAGACAGACATACCGAGCAAGTATTGAACATCGGCCTGATTCTTCTTCAGAAGAAAAAATTCGTGAACGATTAAATGAGTTCAAGAAACATATTGTTCCATGTCTTGAGATCTTACAGAAGGATGATCGTTACGACTTTATTCATATAAATGGTGAGCAAACGGTAGAAGAAGTGCATGCTGAGCTCATGTCTAAGTTGGAATTGCTAGAAGCTAAAGGCAAATAGCCAAAAGCTGCCCCATGAAGTACGACATAAAACTAAAGTCAGGAAAAGATCTCGAACACTTACGTGAATCATGTAAGCGTCTTGCTCATGTGCTAGACGAAACTGAGAAAATCATTAAACCTGGAATCACAACAAAGGAGATCGATACGTTTGTATATAACAAAATTATTGAACTTGGTGATAAGCCTGCTTTTCTTAACTATAAGCCGTTCGGTGCCGCATACCCATATCCAGGAAGTATCTGCTTGTCTGTGAATGACGAAGTGGTGCACGGAATTGGCGGTGACAGAGTTTTACAGGAGGGGGACATCATCGGTATTGATGGTGGTATCACGCATAAAGGAATGATTTCTGATAGTGCCCGCACTATTGCGGTGGGAAAGATTAGTGATGAAGATGCCAAGCTTCTTGAGGTTACAAAAGCTGCACTTCATGCAGGAATCAAAGCCGCTACATGCGGCGCATATGTAAATGATATTTCTAAAGCGATTGAAAAAGCTATTCCCAAAAAATATGGCATAGTAAAAATCCTGTCTGGACACGGGGTCGGACATAAAGTGCATGAAGAACCGTATGTACCAAACTTTGATGACGGTGTACGTGGCCCGAAGCTCGTTCCAGGGATGGTGCTTGCCATCGAGCCTATGGTCACTCTCGGTACTGATGAAGTGTTCCTCGAAGAAGATGGGTATACATTTACAACAGCTGATCACAAGAATGCTGCACATTTTGAACACACTATTTTAATTACAGAAGGTGAAGCGGAGATACTGACAGCAACTGGCCATTAGTTTTAGCAAGTGCAAGATACAAAGGCGGACACGAAGCGTCCGCCTTTGTATTCACTACCAACTACCATCTACCTGCTATATACTATTCACATGCTTTCAGGCACCCCGTCACACCTTGCATCTCCCGAAGAGGAGATTGCTTTCTTGCGTTCTCGGATTGAAAAAAAGAAACAAGAATCAAAAGGGTTTGAAACACATTTTAAAGAAGAGGATCATGCTCGCGAAGCGCTACGAGAGTACCGCCAGACGCCTTCATCAGAAGTACAGCCGCCGCACACTGCTCTAGGAAGCGTCGAAGAACAGCGACTCTTGGCATGGCTTGCTCCGCGAGAAACTGATGAGCAAGTATCAATGCTTGCGCAAGTTATGGCCGACAAAGGGGTAAAAAATGCATTGCATATGGCAGAAGCAATGAATAACCCAGAAGTTGAAGATGACTTTGAGCGGTTCCTTGTGCAGTATTTACTATCTCATCACGACGTAAAGAATACGCTTAGTCATGAGACATGGAAAGCTCTTCATATGCAGCTGTTTGAGATAGTGCTTCCTGAAGCAGGGGAGCATACAAAAGCTCTTAAAGAGATGATGGGTATGATGGAGCAATGGTATACCTCCATGCAAGCACTCGCTAGCGATGCGACGAATAAAGAAAAAAACTACTACTCACTAGAGCTTGCTGTTGCAAATGATACAACGGCGGTTGCGTTCTATTGTGCAGTGCATGTCGACTATGCGCCACTCTTTGAAAAAGTGGTACTGGGAGTTTTCCCGACGGCACAGGTTCGTGAAATGAAAGACGATTTTAATATTTTTCACGCACATGCAATTCCTGCTGCGTCATACGCTACTGCTTCCACTCACCCAGCACTTCCTATTAAGCTTTACACAGAAATGGGGGCTGACCCAATAGCCTTGATTCTTTCTACATTTACAAAAATTAAGAAAGAAAATGAAGGACTTGCTCTCCAGGTACTCGTGCGTCCTGCTGGAGAGCACTTTGCAAAGCGTTATGGCATTATGCTCGACGATTTGCGTCGTGGAGAGACTATGAAAAGAGCAATTGCGAAACAAAGCCTTCTTAGCGAGATCTTTATCTTGCTCGGAGATGCTCTGTCATCTAAATCTTCTGAACAGAAAGAAAAAGAGAAGTCTCACACTGACGAAGCTGCGCTAAAACACGTGCAAGCAAAGTTAGAGCGCACCATTGTCGAGACAAATATTCGTATTGTTGCATCTGCTGAGTCACTTCCTCGGGTACAAGCAATACGAAAGGACTTAGAAGCTGCCTTTTCACAATTCACAGAAGTGCAGGGTAATAGTTTTGTTTGGAAAGAGGTGACAGGAAGGAAGCTAAAAGCGATGCTGCATAGATTCTCTTACCGTCTCTGGAATGACGATGAGAGTTATCCGTTAAATGTGAGTGAACTTGCTACCGTATTTCATTTCCCTACGCAGAGTAAAGACGTATCTAATGTAAAAGATGCCAAAGCAGCACAGGCGCAAGCTCCACTTGATATGCCGACAGAAGGGGTTACGCTCGGAGTAAATAAATCTCGAGGAGGGGAGCAGATGATACATATGAGTCGAGAGGACCGTATGCGCCATCTGTATGTGATTGGACAAACAGGAACAGGAAAGACATCTATTCTTAAGAATCTTATTATTCAAGATATCAAGAATGGTGATGGGTGCTGTTTTATTGATCCACACGGTAGTGATATTGATGATATTTTGGCAAATATCCCACCAGAACGGGCAGATGATGTAATCTACTTTGACCCAAGTCATGTTGATCGTCCGGCTGGTCTTAACATGCTTGAATATGACAAAGAGCATCCAGAGCAAAAAACCTTTGTGGTAAACGAACTCCTCGGCATTTTCGAGAAGCTCTTTGATATGAAAGCAACAGGCGGTCCTGGATTCGAGCAGTACTTTAGAAACGCAACACTTCTCGTTATGGAACATCCTGAATCAGGAAATACCCTACTTGAAATATCTCGTGTATTCTCGGATAAAGATTTTAGAGATTACAAACTTTCAAAAACAAAGAACCCACTTCTTCTACAGTTCTGGCAAAATGCAGAGAAAACAACAGGGGATCAAGGTCTTCAAAACTGGACACAGTATGTAACGAGTAAGTTCGACGTATTCCTTTCAAACGACATTATGCGTCCAATTATTGTGCAAGAAAAGAGCGCCTTTAATTTCCGTCAGATTATGGACACTAAGAAAATCTTCCTAGTGAATCTTTCAAAAGGACGTCTAGGAGATTTAAACTCAGCCCTCCTTGGGCTCATTATCGTCGGTAAATTCTTACAAGCAGCACTGTCTCGTGTAGATACACAAGTGCGTCCTGATTTTTATTTGTATATTGATGAATTCCAAAATATTACTACCCCTGCTATTGCAACCATTCTTTCAGAAGCACGAAAATACCGTCTCTCATTAAATATCGCTCATCAGTATATTGCACAGCTTGATGAAAATATTAAAAACGCGGTATTTGGTAACGTTGGATCTATGGCGATATTTCGCGTTGGGCCAGACGATGCTAAATATCTTGAGACACAGTTTGCACCAACCTTCACAGCGTCAGATATTATGAAAGTAGAAAACTACCATGCATATTTAAAGATGCTCGTGCGTGGTGAGCCTAAAAAACCATTTGATATAGAGACATTGCCGCCGGAGAAAGGGGATGCTTCAAGAATCGCAGCACTTAAAGAATTAAGTCATACAACATACGGTCGGCCAGCAGAAGAAGTTCAGGCAGAAATTGTGAGAAAGTACGCCCTGTAGGCAGATTCCTGGCCATGCAAGAAGACTTTGCTATACTACAATAATGCTCGGCCTTCTATCTCTTTCTGTGAATGGAATACTCACCCTGTTCATTGGGTATCACTTACTTAAGTACAGTAAAGGTGAAACTCCTATGGTTATCGTAGGTGTTGTATATGCTTTGATTGTGGTGCTGTGTATGCTGACGTTACTTACCCATACACTACTATGATTACCTTAGAATCAGAAGAAGAGATACTTGTAACAGCAAAGAAACATTGGATTACGTACGTTGGTGTTTTGCTTGTGCATGGCCTTCTTTTCTGTGTGGTGCTTACGATTCTATTCTTTTTATATTCATCACTTGCACAAGAGGTTGTGGCGTCATTAATATGGCTTATTGCAAGTTCATGTGTTTGGCTATTTATTACACAATATTTAGATACATGGTATGTAACTAATAAGCGAATTGTGGCAATTGATCAAATTGAATTGTTTGATCGCAGTGAATCAAACGTACTCATGAGTCGTGTTCAAGATGTGCAGTTTAAAAAAACTGGCATTCTTCAAGAATTTCTTGGTTACGGCACGCTTACGGTGCAAAGTGCAGGAGAGGAACGAGAATTTATCATTCACGATGTTGCAAACGTTGAAGAGATTGCAGGATCTATTATCGACCAGAAGATGAGGGTGGTGCAGCCAAGCGTAGAGAGCTCTATATAGGAATAATGCGCTGCACTTAGGGTGCAGCGCATTATTTTACTGAAATCATTTCGTTTGCTACGAATTCTTCGGTGCTCGTTCAAAGTATTCGCCAGTGTCCGTATTTACGATAATCTTGTCGCCGATTTCAATAAAAAATGGCGTTGTAATCTGTGCACCTGTTTCTATAGTTACAAGTTTTCCTCCGCCTGAAGCAGTATTTCCTTTTATCGCAGGAGGGGCATCCTTTACCTCAAATGTCATTTTGATAGGAAGGGTGATACCAATCACGCGCTCTTCGTCATCATATTCAAAAATCTTTGTATCAACGATCGTATTGTCTTTCAAGAACTTCGCAGCATCTCCAATGACGTCTGTATCAATCTGAAAACGCTTTGCTCGATCAGATGGATCACAGAACCAGTACTCTCCTTTGTTAGCAAACAGGAAAAGTGCTTCACGGCGAGAGATGTCAGCTTCTTCTGCGGTGTCTGATGCATGGAATGTTCCAGGGATAACTTTCCCGTTTAACATATTACGCATTTTTACCTGATTTTGTGGTTTACGTTTCTGCGTACGTGCTACGTGGGATTCAAGTATTTCAAAAGGTTGACCGTCAACAAGAATGAACTTGCGAGGTTTTATTTCATCATAATCAAGTGTTGCCATAAGTGTCGTTAAAAGAGAATTAATAATGAGTACATCCTGATGTGTGGGCAGTCAGTGGATGTGAGAATTCTAGCATATAATCCACAGTTTTGACAAAAATAATAGGAAGGGTAGTATAGTAATTGATAGTTCCCATCAACCCAACCGGAGAAGATCATGACCTTTAAACTGATTATGTTTGCGGTGGTTACCGTGATGATTTTTTGGGCGATGTTTCGCGGCTTGGAGAAGTCACGAAAAGAGCTCATGAAAGAGTATCGAAGGCTTGTACCGAACCCAGAATACCTTCTGAAGAACCTGTCGGTGTATGAAAATCCACATGCTTCGTATCAGGTCAAGTACTACTGCGGAAGCAGCAACAAGAAAGTCCCTGATCATCTTCTGCCCTTCTTGTTTGTGGACATGGAAGAGCTGAAGCGTCAAGGGCACACACTGCGTCTCAGCTACTACAATCAATGGGGAGAAGTTTACGATTCCAGTAATGAGGTGTTCCGAGAACGTCTCGCAAGTTATAATGAGCGCCGTAAGGGTCAACTCTTGAAACAAGATGAAGCTCCCTATTCACACTGTGAAGGGGTGTATGCGTGATCTCGGACCCTACTGATTCAAGGCCTTCTGTAAAGAGGGTCTTTTTCTATTCAGCAGGCTGTTCGTTCTCCTCCGGGTCAGCTGATCCGGAATACGACAGAGCGCCACTTTCTAATTCTTTTCTAATTGCTTTTTCAAGGGCTATTCCAACCTTCTTGTTTTCTCGTAAGTATGTACGGGCTGCATCATATCCACGACCAAGCTTTTCTTCACCGTAGGCGTAGCTTGCGCCAGACTTTGTAACTAACTTAAATTTCTCACCAAGAGCAAGGAGCTCCCCTTCACGAGAGATGCCCTCATTGTACATAATGTCAAACTCTGTTGTCTTAAATGGTGCTGCAACTTTGTTTTTAACAATTTTTACTTTCGTGCGCGCACCCACAACATCCTCTCCTTTTTTTATCTGAGCAATTTTACGAATATCAATACGAACAGAGGAGTAGAATTTAAGGGCCTTTCCTCCTGGGGTCGTCTCTGGGTTCCCGAACATTACACCGATCTGCATACGAATCTGGTTAATGAAAATGATCACAGTATTTGATTTGTGGGCGATGGCGGTTAGCTTACGAAGTGCTTGAGACATCAAGCGTGCTTGTTTGCCGACGTGCTGAGCACCCATGTCACCCTCTATTTCGTCCTTAGGAGTAAGTGCTGCTACTGAGTCAATTACTACAACATCTACTTTCCCAGAACGCACAATTGACTCCGTGATTTCGAGCGCTTGTTCGCCGTTGTCTGGTTGGGAAATGAGAAGTTCATTTATATTAACTCCAAGTTTTTTTGCATACTCTGGATCCATGGCGTGTTCTGCATCGATGAATGCGCAGATGCCGCCAGTCTTTTGAGCTTCAGCAATCACGTGAAGGGTAAGTGTAGTTTTACCAGAGGATTCTGGCCCATAAATTTCCACAATACGTCCACGAGGAAGTCCGCCTACACCAAGAGCAGCATCAAGGCCAAGAGATCCGGTAGGGACGACACCAACATCTACTTTTGGTGCCATGCCAAGTTTCATCATTGATCCTTCTCCAAACTTGCTCTGTATTTCACGCAAAAGAGCATCAGAATTACCTGAACGATTTCCTTTCTCGTCTACCTCCTTGGTTCCAATTGTTTTAAGTGGCTTTGCTACTTTTTTCTTCATCATATACTTTGTGCGTTTAAGTGTTTAATAATCCTTACTGGGGGATGACACGAAGCGTCTTGGTTTCTGTTGCTCCGTAAGCGTCCTTTGCTACTAGTACAAGTATAGTATACGGAAGAGATGCAACCAAGGTTTCGCTAAAGTTCCCTTGATCATCTATGGTAATGTGTTTACCTTGTAGGGTTATATCGTTGGCACGTAGTACGTTTCCAGAGATGGTAAATGTTGTACTAGCGACGAAATCACCGTCCTGTGGGGCGATAATAGTTATACGCGGTCCAGCAAGAAGGGGGTACGCACGAAATGCACCATAGATACAAGCAATGCCTACAAGAATACTGATTAGTAGTATCTCAAGTCGTTTACGAAGATCATTGAATTCTATCATTGTGGGTTGGTCAGTGGATAATGATCACAGTATTCCTGTCGGTTACATTTTGATCCTTTAGAAATTAGTTTCTAAAAATATCGTCAGTAGTCGTATCTCGTCCTTCCTCGTCGGCTGTGTCTGGGGCAGGCGATCCAGTGCCCACTAGAATTTCACGGTAGCGCTCACCTTGTCGAGCAGGGCCGATGACGTTATGTCGCTCAAGATCATTCATGATTCTAGCGGCTTTGTTATATCCCCAACGAAAAGCGGTCTGTAGAGATGATGTAGACGCTTTGTTTGTAGAAATTACATAATCTTTTGCGCTCATGTAGTCCTCATCGTCTTCTGGTTCGGCGCCGCTATCTCCACCTTCTTCTCCGTATGAGTTTGATGTTGCTCCAACTTTTACCTTAGCAATATCTATTTGATCAGGAATGAAATCGACATGTGACTGCTTAATGTGTGATACGACGGCTTTAATTTCTTCTGTAGAAATAAATGGCGCTTGCAATCGCACGAGACGTGGGTTATCAGATGCCATATAGAGCATGTCACCATTACCAAGCAAGTCTTCAGCACCAGATGCATCCAAAATAGTGCGAGAGTCAATCTGTGAAGTTGTTTTTAGTGCTATACGAGCAGGAATGTTTGCTTTAATTGTTCCTGTAATCACTTTCACATCTGGACGTTGGGTTGCCAAGATAAGGTGAATACCTGCGGCGCGACCTTTCTGAGTAAGAGAGGTAATGAGTGGGGTAATTTCTTTTGGATACGAAAGCATGAAGTCGTTATACTCATCAAAAATAATGATGATATACGGCATTTTTGGAGGTACGCCAGTGAGCTCTTCGCCAACCGTTGCTTTCTTTCGTGCTTTTTCAAGTGCAGGAGAGAGAACTTTTTTGTTGTAATCACTTACGTTTACTTGCCCGTGTTCAGCGAGTACTTCGTAGCGTCGTTCCATTTCTTGAATCGCCCAGTTTAGTGCCTTGATTGCACCTTTCGGCTCTTTAATGATTGGTGTATAGAGATGGGGAAGGTTTGTGTACGCAGTAAATTCTACTCGTTTAGGGTCAAGGATGATGAGCTTAAGGTCATACGGTGAGTTTTTATAGAGAAGTGAGATAAGAAGGTTTTGCAGGGTGACAGACTTACCGGTACGAGTTGCTCCGGCAACGAGAAGGTGAGGCATCTTTTCTAGGTCGCCAAAGAGTGGCTTGCCTACGATAGACTTACCAATTGCAAGAGAAAGTGGTCCGCCAGCATTAAATTCTGGAAGTTCAAGCATAGAACGGAGTCCGAGCATCGCTTTGCGTTCATTCGGCACTTCGATGCCCACAAGTGTCTTTCCAGGAATTGGTGCCTCGATTCTCAAAAACTCACTACCAAGTTCCATGGCAAGGTTGTCATGAAGTGCGACAATCTTTGAAAGGTTGACTCCTTGAGCTGGTTTAAGAGTGAACTGTGTTACTGTTGGACCTACGGTAACTTCTCCCATGTCTACATGAATACGAAAATGCTCTAGTGTGCGCTGTATTGTTACCATTTTTCCTTTACTATCTCCGGCTCCGGATTTACCAGTGTCCACATTTAAGAGATCAAGAGGCGGCGGAAGAAATTCTGGTGTCAAAATAACAGGCTTCGGAACGTCTTTCTTTTTTGGAGTTACGATTTCTTCGTCATCAGTAAGCTCTCCGAAAAGTTCACTGCGGAGTGCAGAGGGTGGGGTGTCGTCATACACTTCTTCCGGTTCAGGAAGTGGCAGTTCCTCTACCGGCTCGGAAAGAGGCATATCTTCGTCATCAAAAGACATTTTTTTACGAGACATAAGGAGATCCCTAAGAGCTGTAAAAGGATAGGAAAGAATTAAGAGTAGCGGTGCAAATGATGGTTTCCTATTTATGATGATCATTCCACCGATTGATGTGAGGCCAACAAGAAGAGCTATCGTTGGGTAAAGAGAAAATGAACGAACAAGAGGCTGGGTGATCATCACGCCAAGGAGTCCTCCATAGGCCGGTCCAAAGAGGGCGCAGATGCCCGCAATCCCGAGAACAAGAAAGAGCGTTCCGAGTACAATTGCGATTCGTACATCAGGGAGTTCTTCTTTCCATAGATAGTATGCGATATAGAGGAAAAGGAGAGGGGATACATAGGCGAAAATTCCAATTATTGACTGAATGCCAGTAAATAAAATTTCACCACCTTCACCACCTGCGTGCACCATAGAGAAGAGAAGGAGGGCGGCGACCATGACCGCGATAACAGCCAGTACCCCAAGAATAGTTTCGGTAAGAATTGGGTCGCGTGATTTTCGTCTGCGGGTTCTAGTAGGGATGTCGATTGTGTCGTCTTTTGCCATGGGGATACGAGTAGATTATAGGTGTAAGTGTAGCAGAGAATTGTATGTCAGATAAGGGATAACCAAAGCAAGAATGTGTGTAAACCGGCAGTTGAGTTTAGGTCAGCAGACATTGGCGCGAGTTTGGCAGCTAGTTAGCTTCAAACGGGCCACGCTTTAGTACAGGGACATAAAAATTGTATTAGACAAGTCTTTACAGTAATTATAAAAGGCATAGAATAGACAGCATATTACAGGTCACGAGTTTCGGTTGAAGCAAAAGACAAGTCTTTGCAGTATAAAAAGACAAAAGAAAGTAGTTTACAGTAAAGGTCAAATTTATTAGAAACATACAAAAGACAAAATGCAAGAAAGCTCACAAGAAAGGTACGGAATAACGGTTGCAAAAAAGGCTGAGAGGTTGGTGACAGCTCTTTATCTAGTTACTGATTTGATTGATGGTAGTGAGCCAATTAAGAATGGATTACGAAAAAACTCAGTTGTCCTTTTGTCGTCCATGAATGCGTTAGCTCAGCCAGAAATAAAAGACAAGTTGTCTGAGTTCTCTTCATCACTCAAAGCGACGATGGAAATCATTTCTTTGCTCCACGTCGCGGGATCTACCGGACTCATTTCAGACATGAACACAGCACTCCTTATTGAGGGCTTTAGAGTGCTGCAGCTTGTCCTTGAAAAGAAGCAGCCACTCATCACGAAAGAGATGCTCGCTGTTGATAAGGAGGAGACGCTGTACAACAATGATCATGCATATAATGGTATCAACAGCACTTCTTACGACGTCCTTACTCCGAGAACTCTTCTGCACATGCATGAAGGTAAAGAGCGAGAGATTCGAGACACTAATAAACAGACAGAAAACGGACGGAGAGAGACAGTCGTTTCTGTAAGAGACAAAGAAGCAAAGATATCATTAAAAGGACAAAGATCGGCACCAGATGATACGCTTCGCGAGGATCTACTGCTGCATGTTAGTGAAAAAGGGCGCGGCTTTTCTTCGTCGTTTCAGACAAAGAAGCAGGGTAGGCGTGAGCAGATACGAGCCCTTTTTGTGAAAGGGGTAGACGTTAGTATAAAGGACATTGCTGCTAAGATTAAGGGATGTAGCGAGAAAACAATTCAAAGAGAATTAAACGCTTTAGTGTACGATAACGTGATTGAGCGAGTCGGCGAGAAAAGGTGGAGTCGCTACGTTCTTAGATAGGACCCAAAAAGGGTGTCCTTAGAGGCTGTAGGTTAGATAATTTACCGGTAGAGCTGTTTTTCGGTATTTTGGCATAATAGCCCTTATTTATAAGGACTTAAATCTTTTTTTCTTTAAAAGTAAGCACCTGTGGATTTCACGCTATTTTCTTTGACTTTTATTGCAAAATATGAGATACTGCACTATAAGTACAGGTAATGTACTTCAGGCGGTGTATTACGTATTATCCACACGTATAGCGTTCCTAGAATTGCATTTGTGGGGGTATGCACTATATACTGCTTGTAGACGTCTCTGTTTGAGAGCGTCCTCTGGTATTTGAGATACACAATTTATAAGAAAAGTATCTTGAAGACAGATAAAGATCGTTGACAACAGAATAGTGGCGCAGATTAAAAATCGAACATCACATTCGGTCGTCATAGATCGTCTGTCATTAAAAGTATTCCGTTTAGTTATGTCGAAACTAAATAAACGCGAATACGATGATGTGAACTAATAAGCACATCATTTAACATCTTATAAACATAAAGTTTATGTCTAAATTCTCAATGACGGCAGCTGCAACTGCAGTTGTCATCGGAGGTATGATCGCTAGTGCAGTTTCTGCATCAGCGGCTCTCAACCTTCCAACACAGAGTCAGAGCTACATGTTCAATACGAACTTGAAGCTCGGCTCTCGTGGTACAGACGTTATGAATCTTCAGAAGGTTCTTAACGGATGGCCACAGACACGTGTCGCTGAATCAGGTGCAGGTTCTCCAGGAATGGAAACTTCAACATTTGGTCCTGCTACTCGTGCTGCGGTTAACAAGTTCCAGGCTTTGCACTTAGCAGAACTCGGAATTACAGCTCCTACAGGAAATGTATTCGCAGGTACACGTGCCCTCCTTAACCAGGCAGGTAACGGAACTGTTTCTACAAACCCAGGAACTACTCCAACAACTACTGGTCCAGTAACAGCTATGCTTTCAGCTTCACAGCCTACAGGCATGATTGCACAGGGTCAGTCAGGTGCTCGTCTTGCTGACATCACTTTCACAGGTAATGGCACAGTAACATCAGTTCAGCTACAGCGTACTGGTGTCTCATCAGACACAACACTAGTAAACGTTTACCTTTATGACGGAAATACTCGAATCACTGATTCAGCTTCTGTAATAACAGGTGGATTCATCAACTTTAATGCTCCTACAGGACTCTTTACTGTCAACGGTTCACGTACAATCACTGTACGCGCTGACATTCTATCTGGTTCAAACGGACAGGCAGTTGGTGTAAAGCTTAACAGTGTAACTGCTGGTGGCGTTGCTTCTACATTCACAAATGTAATGGGTAACACACTACAGATTTCATCTGCAACAACAGCTTCAGTTAACCTCGCTACACTTACAACATCAGCAGCTACTGTTGATGCTGGAACTCAGGCATACAATGTATGGGAAGGTTCAGCAACTGTAAGTACACGTGACGTTAACCTCAAGGCCGCAACATTCAAGTTCGTTGGTTCAGCTCCAGTTGATTTTGCCACAAACCTAAACCTCTATGTAGATGGAGTTAAGGTTGCTGGTCCATCAATGATCAATGCTGCAAACAACAACAAGATTACGTTTGACCTTGGTGCTACACCTTATCTTCTAAAGACAGGTACACACACAATCAACGTTCGTGGTGATATTGTGAAGGGTTCAAACCGCACAATCACTTTCAGTGTTGAAAACGTTGCAGACCTTATGCTTGAAGACTCAAGTCTTTCAGGTGTAAACGTCTCAGCTACTGTTAACTCAGTTGCACTTACACAGAGTAACTCAACATACCGTACAATCACTGTAAACAAGGGATCTGTAACAGTAAACGTTGATCCTGCTTTCGTTACTAACAAAGTAACAGGTGGTGCAACTAACGTTCCAGTAGGACAGTTCACACTTAGAGCATACGGTGAAGATGTAAAGGTACAGACTCTTAATGTTACTTTTGCAACAACAACTGTTACAACTCTTAACAACGTTTCTCTCTATGTAAACGGTGGTCAGGTAGGTACATCACAGAACTTTACAGTAGCAGCCGCTACTGCTGGAGGTCTTACATACACACTTGGTTCATCACTTATCATCCCAGCAAACACAACAGTAACTCTTACTGTTAAGGCTGATATCGTAAACGCTTCAAACGCTGCTTACACATCAGGTACAATTGCTACGGTTGTAGGTGGTGCTTCTAACAACGCTCAGGGACAGAACTCAAACGAGCTCGTATCTGTTGCTAGTTCAGCTGTTACAGGAAACGTTCTTACAGTATCATCAGGTGCTGGAACATTTGCTCGTACATCAGGATTCACTGCTGTATCAGCTGCTCCAAACACAAATGGTGTTAAGATCGGATCATTCACTATCCAGGCTAACTCAGCTGAAGATATTCGTGTAAACAGTATTGGTGTTAATCCAGTTGTTTCTGGATCACCATTCGTTCAGACAAACATCAGTAACCTTACTGTGAAGTCAGGAAATACTGTAGTTGGAACTCCAGTAGGAAACCCAGCTGCAGGAACTTCAACCTTCTCATTCTCTGACATCGTTGTACCAGCAAACTCAACAAAGACATTTGATGTCTACGCTGACTTTGGAGGTGCTACATCAGGAACAGTAACAACTGCAATGGACATCACTTACCGTGGCTCAATTAGTAATACAACTACTATTTCTGCTGCTTCAGGTGTTGCTATCACTGCGGCTGCTGCGACATTGTCTGCTTCTACACTTGCTGCTAGTTCACCAGTTGCACAGTACGTGGTTGGTGGTTCTACATTCGGTGTAGCAACATTCACACTTAAGACAGCATCTGCTGGAACAGTTGCGACAGTTCGTGAACTTCGCTTCTCTACAACAGGTACTGACGCTATTGAGTCGATTACAGTTGGTGGCGTAACTGCTCCAGTTGTATCATCTACATCAACAGTATCAGGTCTTAGTATTGTAGTTGGTTCTTCAGGTACTGACGTTCCTGTAACTGTTAAGTACTCTGGATTCCAGAACTCAGCTACAGGTGGATCACTTCAGACAAGTATTGCTTCAACTGCTGTAACTCTTAGTTACGTAGAAGCTACTTCAGGAAGTGGAAACGTTATTACTAACGGAACACTCGTTGCATCTAACGCTATGAAGCTCGTTGCTTCAAAGCCAGTTATAACTGTTGGCGCTGGTAACACAGACACACTAGTACTCGGTGCTGAAAACAAGGTTGGAGAATTTACAGTAGCAGCTGATGCTAACGGTAAGATCTCTCTATCTACAACATCACTTAGTCTTTCTGCTGTAGGTGTTACATCTGTTGAATTCTCATCAGCTCGTGTAGCGGATGGAAACACAACAATCTCTGGTTCTTCTGTATCTGGATCTTCAACAATGGTAGTTACATTCTCACCAGCGTATGAAATTCAGGCTGGTCAGTCTAAGACTTTCTCAGTATACGCAGTCGTAGCCGGAACAGCTCAGTCATCTATTACTCCTTATGTGACATCACGTCTAACATCAGGATTAACATTTAACTGGAAGGACGTTATTGGTGGAGACACAGCTCAGACTGGCGCTTCTATCTACAACTTCCCAACATCAAGCTTTACAACAAAGCGTTAATCTGCGACACAATATTCTGTCTAACTTAGGTTAGTCAAAATATCTAAGCAATTAGATGTTGAAACAAAAGCCCCCGAAAAGGGGGCTTTTGTTATTGAAGAAACAGCTTTTTGCTGGTGAAGTGATATATTGCCTGTTCCTTAGAAGTGTGTTAGTATTGCTCCATAAACCAAAGAAGTAGGTCAAGAAGCTTTGTTTCAAAGATGTCCATAGCTAGCAAGCAAAAGACACAGGAAACAAAGCCCTTGATAAATCCTGCGGAGGTAATCTGTATAGAATATTTGTACAGAATTCTCACTTCTCGTTTATCAGATAGGTAGTTATCTGTATTACAAATCTTACTAGTCACTATCAACTAGTAACTATCAATCAGTTCTCTATGGCACTTAAAAAAGCTAAAAAAGCAGAACTTATCGATAGCTATACAAACGCCCTTAAGGCTTCAAAGTCAGCGGTGTATGTAAAGTTCAAAGGTCTTCCAGTAAGTGAGACAATGGAGCTTCGAAATACTTTGTTTGGAGAAAATATTCATTACACAGTGGTGAAGAAGACTCTCTGGACTCGCGCGACGAACGCCGTAGGAATCAAAGGTGAGGCACCTGTAGTGGGTGAAGAGCTTGCTGTTGTTCTAGGGGAAGATCTTCTTGCTCCAGCACGTCTCTCATATGAGTTTGCAAAAACACATAAAGAGACCTTTGGTATTATAGGAGGAATTTTTGATGGAGAGTTTAAGGATGCGCAAGCCATGATGGCAATCGCAACGATCCCTCCTCGAGAAGTTCTTCTTTCACAGCTTGCATACCTTCTCAAGTCACCATTACAGCGTCTTGCTGTTGGTCTTGGACAGGTAGCAGCTAAGAAAGCATAGCTATTGATAGGATTATTAAATAACATAAAAAAGTATGGAAAAATTTAAAGATCTACTCGACAAAATTGAAGGTATGTCAGTACTTGACCTTAACGAACTTGTTAAGGCGATCGAGGAGAAGTTCGGTGTATCAGCGGCTGCAGTTGCAGCAGCCCCAGCAGCTGGTGCAGGAGCGGCAGCTGATGAAGGAAAGGATGCGTATACTGTACACCTAGCGTCTGCTGGTGAACAGAAGATCGCTGTTATGAAGGTTGTTAAGGAAGCCCTTGCTCTTGGGCTTAAGGAGGCTAAAGACCTCGTTGATGGAGCACCGGTTGACCTTAAGGCTAACGTAAAGAAGGCTGAGGCAGAAGACATGAAGAAGAAACTAGAGGAAGCAGGAGCTACTGTTACTCTTAAGTAATACGTATACTGTTTTAAACAAAAACCGCCACACGGCGGTTTTTGTTTTGCAAATGAAAAGGCCACGGAAAGACCATAGTCTTTCCGTGGCCTTACGTTGCTGGTCACAGATATTCCTTGGGTAGGTTTTTGCCTTCTCTCCATGCTTGATTGTCCATTACGACTCTCCCTCGGATTAGAGAGATGCGGCCTTCAGCAACTAGTGCTGTGAAGGCTGGTTGGATGGCATGTTCAACCGCATTGACGGCTCTGCCGAGAGCTTCTGCGTCATAATGCCTGTATATTTCGACAGGGACTTTAGCGAAAACTGGTCCAGAGTCGTAATTGTCACCACTAGATGTCTTTTCGTACGGTGGCACGAAGTGCATACAGACCGCCGACTGACTTATTCTGCCTTCTCGGTGTGCTGCCATCACAGCTTCATGTACACGGTGTCCGTACATGCCTTTGCCGCCGAATTCTGGTAGGGGGCCAGGGTGAATGTTGATCACCTTTTCCTGTGGTAGTCCTGCGACTGGTTTCAGCCAGCCAGATAGCACCACCAGATCTGCCTTGTAGTTTGAGAAAAGGCGTTCATAGTTGTGGGCGGTCAACGGATTTGGACTGACCATAAGCGGGACATCTAGCTTTTGCGCATGATCTGCAACACCGCCATTAATGTGGTTTGTTACCACACTAATGACTTCAAACGGTAGGTCAAGCTTGCGACTTTGGCGAACCAGGTTGGCGAAGCCGGAGCCACCGCCTGTTGCACTGCCAGAGGCGAATACAAGAACACGTTTTTTGGTCATGATACACACCCTTTCATAGGTATTGAGTTGGTTGAAGAAAAAGCTCTTAGAAGCCACTCTACCATATTTTTTGATGTCAGCATAACAGAAGAGTTTAAGATATTGGTCAAGTAGTTAAGCTTTTTCTTTTCTGGTAAACTGACTCTTATATGGAACTTCTGATACGACTGCTAGGCGGTGCTGAGAGAGTGAAAATAATGCGATTTTTCTTACATCACGACGATGTAATTGTGAGTGCTCAGGATGTCACCAATAAGACCAAGTCTAAAGCAGCGCTTGCTCGTAAAGAACTTACAACGCTCTCGGCACTAGGATTTCTAGAAAAGAAAAAATCTCGTACGGTAACGACCGTGGGAACAGGAAAGAAAACAACAAGTAAAGTAAAAGAAATTACCGGCTTTAAACTAAATACTGAGTTCCCTCACAACCAAGCGCTTAAAGATCTACTCTTTGATTTTGAATTGCTTGATAAGCGAGAGCTTGCATCGCGTTTTAAGGTGGTTGGACGTATAAAATTATTTATCGTAGCCGGTGTCTTTATCGGAGATGAAAAGTCTCGTGTAGATATTCTCATTGTGGGGGAAGCGATTAAGCGTCCAAAAGCAGAGAAACTCTTTGAAGCGCTCAGTGCAGAATTGGGAAGAGATGTGATTTATGCTGTTATGGATGTAGAAGAGTATGAATATCGCTACAAAATGTACGACCGCTTCGTGCGAGATA